>CAZLBF010000360.1:0-11671 GCA_964557495.1 uncultured Myxococcales bacterium
TCGGCACACGGGGACTTCGGTGTCGCGGCGGCCTGGGGACCGCCCGACTCGGAGATCGACGCCGAGATCATCGTGAAGTGAGCCCGGCCGTCGGGCGTCGCTCAGCGCGACTCGCTGAAGAGCGTGCCATAGACGCGCTCCCGGTAGCGGCGCTCCGCGTCGAGGTCGCCTAGGGCGAAGTGGACGTCGGAGAGCTTGAGGAGCGCGCTCGTCGAGGCGTCCGGTCCCTCGACGACGCCGGCGTAGATCTCGCGCGCCCGCGCGTAGTCGCCCCCGAAGACGACCGCGTCCGCTTCGCGCTCGCGCCAGCGCGCCCTCGCGGCCGGCTCCCCGGCGCGCGTCGCTAGCTCGCGCGCGAGGCGCGCGGCGTCGTCGAAGCGCCCCTGCCAGAGCAGGACGAAGAAGTAGCGGTCGGCCATGAGCCGGCCCTCCTCGTCGGCGGGATCGTGCGGCGCGCCCCGGAGCCAGCGCTCGGCCTCCTCCAGGTCGCCGCGCGCGATCCCGATCATCCCGAGCGCCGCGGCCAGGCGGGGATCGTCTCCCCAGGCAGAGAAGAGGACGCGCAGGCGCGCGTCCACGTCGCGCCAGCGCCCGAGCGCGGCCTCGGCGAGCAGGGCCGAGAGCTCGAAGATGCGCGCCCGGGGGGCGGCCTCGAGGGCGGCCTGGAAGAAAGGCAGTGCCACGCTGGGCTCCCCCCGCTCGAATGCGACGCAGCCGCGCGCCCAGTTAGCCGTGGCGCGGAGCAGGCCGCTCGACTCCGCGGGCTCCGCACTCGCGTCGCCCGCCGCCAGCTTCACGAATCTCTCGAGCTGGCCGTCCCGCTCCAGCTCGCGGAGCGCCGCCGCGTCGAGACCGAAGTCGCGCGGCTCGGCCGCCGGCAGGCAGCGAGCCGACTCGCGCAGGCGGAAAGCCGCCTCGTACCAGCGCTCGAAGAAGAGCTTGCGGCGACCGGGAGCGACGAGCGGCGCTACCTCGAACGGCTCGTCCACGTCGATGGCGACGTCGTCGACCCAGTAGGTGACGTTGGACGTGTCGCGCCCGCGGTCGCCGATGAACGAGAACCTGTCGACGCTCGAGCCGGGCTGGCTGGCCGCGTTGGGCTGATCGGTGAGCTCCACCAGGGGCTCGTCGAGGCCCTCGCGGCGGATGGCCAGGTCGTAGCGGCCCCGCTCGACGTCGTAGCGGATGTCGACGAAGTACCAGCGGAAGGGATCGAGCGGGAGCAGCCGCTTGGGGATGCTGTCGGAGACGTGCAGCAGCTGGCCGTCGCGGGTCTCGAGCCAGATGGCCAGCGCGTCGCGGCCCAGGTGGAAGCCCCGGGGACCCGCCAGGGCGATGTTCAGCGACTCGCGCGGCTCGGCGACGAGCAGCGCGAAGTGAATCTGGAGCTTCCCCGAGTCCCGCAGCGGGAAGTACCCCTGGAGCTCGGGAAAGTCGCCGTCTCCGGCGACGTCCCGGATCCGCACCGCGGAGTGACCGCTGGTCCGGTAGGTGAAGTCGAGCCCGACGCTGCCCTTCGCGTGCTCGAAGACGCGGAAGGTGTCGGGGCCGGTCTCGACGTCGCCGTCGTCAAAGCTGTAGCGGACCAGCGCGCCGGCGCTCGCAGCGGCCGGGAGCGCGAGCAGCAGCAGAGCGAGCAGCCAGCCCTCTACAGGTGTGACTCGTAGTCGCCGAGCCATCGCTCCCAGTCCCGCACCGAGCGCTCCCTCGCCTCGGAGGCGCCCCAGGGCTGGAAGCCGCGGCGCTGACCGGTGTGGATCTCGAGGGCTCGGATGGCATCGCGGCGCACCCGGGCGTCTGGAGAGCTCAGCGTGTCGATCAGCCCGGCGTACAGGAGCACCTTCTGCGCCTCCGTCAGGTGGATCTGATCGTGCGCGAGGGCACAGGCGGCCTTCTCGCTGAAGAGCGCGTTCGGGTCGCTGCGCAGGATGGTGAGCAGCCGCTCCACGACGTCGTCGTCGGCGCTGACCCGCCCGATCGCCCACTGGACCGAGAGGCGCAGGCGCTCGTGATCGGTCTCCAGGTCCGCGTTCAGCACCCTGCGGGCCTCCTCCGACTGCCAGCCGAGGCCGTAGAAGGCGTTCGCGATCCGGGCCCGGCGCTCGGGCTCGGCGTCGGCGTAGAGGCGCGCCAGCACCGGCACCACCTCGGGCCCCAGCTCGCGGAGCGCCTCCACGTAGCCGTTCGAGTCCAGGAGCCGCTCCACCTCCTGCGGGCTGGGCTCCGCTCCACGGGCGGGGGCCGTCAGCGCCAGGGCCAGAGCGAGCACCGCAAGGGTCACAGGGGAGGAAAATCGGGGCACGAGGAGCCGTATCGGCCATCTTGGCTCCCTTCTTCAGCTAAACTCCCGAGGACAACTGCGAGCACATCCGCCGGGAGGATTCGACATGGCGAGCCACGGAATCTGTGACCGAGTTGCGATCGTGGGAATGGGCTGCACCCCGTTCGGCGAGCACTGGGACAAGGGCGTGGCCGACCTGCTGGTCGAGTCCACCACGGAGGCCTTCCAGTCGGCCCAGATCGAGCCCGACGCGATCGACGCCTACTGGCTCGGCGTGGTCGGGAGCGGCAGCTCGGGCCTCGTGCTCTCGGAGGCGATCAAGGTCCCGTACAAGCCGGTCACGCGCACCGAGAACATGTGCGCGACCGCGAGCGAGGCCATGCGCAACGCCGCCTACGCCCTGGCGAGTGGCGCCTACGACCTGGTCATGGCGGTCGGTGTCGAGAAGCTCAAGGACTCCGGCTTCTCCGGCCTCACCGGGCAGCGCCCGCCCAGCGACGGGACCGCGTCGAACATGACCGCGCCCGCGACCTTCTCGCTGCTGGCGCCGGCCTACGCCAAGAAGTACGGCGTCGACGAGGACACGCTCAAGGAGGTCCTCACGCGCATCGCCTACAAGAACCACAAGAACGGCGCGAAGAATCCCAAGGCGCAGTTCAAGAAGGAGGTGTCGATGGAGAAGATCGCGGCATCGCCCCGCGTGGCGGGCATGCTCGGGATCTTCGACTGCTCCGGCGTCTCCGACGGCTCGGCCTGCGCGATCATGTGCCGCGCCGAGGACGCGCACCACTACTCCGACAACCCGATCTTCATCAAGGCGCTCTCGTTCGCGGTGGGACCGGCGGAGGGCTACCTGAGCCAGGACTACGACTTCACGACCTTCCCCGAGGTCGTGGCCAGCGCCGAGGAGGCCTACAAGCAGGCAGGCGTCACCGATGCGCGCGAGCAGATCAGCATGGCCGAGGTGCACGACTGCTTCACCGCGACCGAGCTAGTGCTGATGGAGGACATGGGATTCTCGCCGCGCGGCCAGGGCTGGAAGGACGTGATGGAGGGCCGCTTCGATCTCGAGGGCCCGCAGCCGGTGAACCCGGACGGCGGCCTCAAGAGCTTCGGCCACCCGATCGGCGCCAGCGGCCTGCGCATGATGTACGAGATGTGGCTGCAGCTCCGGGGCGAGGCGGGCGAGCGCCAGATCGAGAACCCGCAGCTGGGCCTGACCCACAACCTGGGCGGCGCACCCGGACGCTGCGTGAGCTTCATCTCGGTCGTCGGCAAGTAGCCTCGACTACGGGCCCGGCTCCTCGGCCGCCTGGCGGCTCGGGACCCGCTCGACCTGGTAGCCGCGCGCGGCGAGCAGGTCGGAGATGGACCGCGCACCGACGAGGTGGCCGACGGGGATCACCGCGAACCAGGTCGTCCCGGGCTCGAGCAGCGCCTCGAGGCCGCGCGTCAGCTCCCGGTTGCGGCCGAACACCACGCGCTCGAAGTACGGAGCCGTGCGCGGGTCGGCGCGCAGGTCCTCGAAGAACAGCGCCTCGAGAAGGTGCGCATCGCCCGCGTCCCAGGCGCCCTCGATCCGCTCCAGCCGCTCCACGTCGAGGTGCTGCAGCGTCTTCTCGAGCATGAGCGCCTGCAGGTCGTCGGGAAGCTCGGTACGGATGCGCACCCGGTGCTCGTGGCTCTCGAGCGAGACGATCGGCTTGTCGCCGCGAGCGCGCTCGAGGAAGTGGGCGGACAGGCCGTTCTCTCCCCGGTAGCCGAGCAGCGCGCGCATGCGCGAGGCGAGAAAGATGCCGGCGAACCAGGGCTCGAAGGCATCGAGCGAGTCCGGGGGGAGCTTCAGGCTCTCCAGGGCGAGCCGCACCTCGGCATAGGTGGTCTCGGAGACCTTGTCGCGGAGCGTCGTCCCGGCGTCGAGCAGCGCGAGCTCGACGATGCGATCGTTGAGGGCGGCGCGATCCTGGGTGCCCAGGTCGACCGGAACCGCGACGCCGTCCGCGGACTCGAACGCCGCGTCGATCGCGGGGTCGAGTCCGGACGGTCTCTCGCGGCGCAGCTCGATCGCGCCGAGCAGGTAGAGGTCGCCGCGCCCCTCCTTGCTCGCCCGCCAGAGCAGCGGCGCCTGCACGCCCAGTGGAGCGTCGGCGGCCGCGATCAGGACCAGTGTCAGCGTCAGAGCCCGGAGCATCGCGGCGGCCGCTCGTCAGTCGCCGCGGTCGAGCGCTCGCGGCTGCGCGTCGAGCTCGGCGAGGTCGCGCCGCCGCCCCCGCTCGACGACCGCGACCGGGAGACCGTTCTGGAGCAGCAGGGATCGCGTGTGGCCGGCGGGCAGGCGCGGTCCGGGCGTCAGCACACCGATCAGGTTGAGCGGATCGGCGGCCGAGACCCGGACCTCGCGCGAGTCCGGCTCGCGAGCGCGCTCGGCGCGCAGCAGCGGAACCGCATCGGGAAGCGCGAACTGCTCGCCGATGAAGCCGCTCACGAAGCGGCCTCCGCGTACGCTGCCCCGCGCCTCGAGTCGACGCAGCGCGCGGTGCACCCGGCGCCAGCCGTCCGGAAGCCACTCGCGCGCGACCAGATCGCGGAAGACCACGCCGTAGCGGCGCAGTAGCCGCTCGGCGTCGCGCTCCGCGCGCGCGTCCGGCTCGAGCGGCTCCCCGAGCGGCTCGAGCAGTCCCCAGCGCCCCTCCGGCCAGGGTACACCCTTCGGTGTAACACGACCGCGCGTCGGGCGCCGCCGCGCACCCGAGGACCGGCCCGCCAGCAGGCGGCGCAGCGGTGCAAAGCCGTCGCAGCTCACGAGGCCGCGCGCAACCAGCTCGCGCAGCCCCTCCTCCGCCTGGATCGGGAGGAGACCCGCGCGCGCCTCGATCTCGCGCGCGAACAGGGCTCCCCGCTCGCGCAGCAGCTCGAGGACCCGGCGCGCAGGACCGGAGAGCGGCCGCTCGTCGCCGCCGGCGGCGCGCGCGGCGTGCACCAGCTCGTCGAGCTGCTCGCGCGGAAACAGCGCGATCGGCGTGGAGCGGGACGGGCGCGCGCGCGGCTCGAGCGAGCCCGGCGTCAGCCGGCCCCACGCCACCTCGCCCCCCAGGCAGAGGCGATCGAGCAGCTCGGGGCGGTACCCCTCGACGCGCGCCGCGAGCAGCTCCGACTCCCACGCCCCCGCGGCCGCCTCGAAGCCGGCGAGCTGCTCGATGGCCTCGCGGGCTCCACCCTCACCCACCAGGCGGGTCTCCGGGTCGAGGTGCTGCCAGCGCAGCAGGAATCGATACAGCGCCTGCGCGCTGACCGGCTCGATCGCGCGGCGCAGGTCGGCGATCGTGTAGCGGTGGATCCGCGCGAGCAGGCTGCGGTCGCAGAACTGCTCCCCGTCGAGATCCAGATCGAAGCGACCACGCAGCGCCACGCCGCGCGCCTCGAGCCGCACCAGCGCGGCCGCGACCTCCGCCTCGCCGAGGCCGATCCGTCCCGCGAGCTGCGCTGCCGTCGTCGGTCCGAGGATCTCGAGGTGACCGCGCACCGCGAGGTCGATCGCGCCCTCCCGCTCGAGCTTCTCGCAGACGAACGAGTCGGGCAGCTCGAGCCGCGGCTCGAGCGCGGCGTCGGGGAGCAGGATCTCGAGCACCGGCAGGCGCTCGGCGGCGACCGCAAAACAGCTGCCGTCGGGGAGCCGGGCGATAGTCGCACGCCCCGCCCCCACGAGCTCGGTCAAGAAGTCGCGGACCTCGGGCAGATCCTCGGGCCGCAACGCGACCAGGTCCACCAGCAGCTCGTACAGCTCGTCGGGATCGCGCACGGGCGGCTGCGCCTCCTCGCGCACCCGCACGATCGCCGCGGGCTCGAGCCGCCCCAGATCCTGTGCCGACTCGGGGAGCACGTGGCGCAGCGAGACCGCTCGCGTGCGCCTCTCCTCGAGCGGCGCGTCGTCAAGGAAGGCATAGGGCTTCGCGTTCAGGATCTCGTGCGCAAAGGGCGAGGCGGCCGCCGTGTCGCGCACGTGCACGCGAACGTCGCCGCTCTCGATCCGCACGAGCAGGCGCTCGAGCCCGTCGAGGTCGCACGCCTCGTGCAGGCTGTCGTGAAGCGTCTGGCGGACGAGCGGGTGATCCGGGATCTCGATCGCTCCGGTGAGGTTCTCCTGGCACGCGGCCTGCTCGGGGAACACCGCAGCCAGCAGGTCGTCCGACTGCATGCGTTGCAGCGGGAACGGCACCGGTCCCCTCCCGCGCGTGCGCAGCACCGAGAGCGCTCGCGTCGCGTTCCAGCGCCAGCGCGCGGCGAACATCGGAGAGCCGAGCAGCGCCTGGGTCAGCACGTCCTCGACGGTCTTCGAGGAGAGGAAGCGGGGGAACGACTCCAGCGGAAAGGTCTGGGGATTGCCGAGCGAGAGCACGATCGCGTCGTCGGTGGCGGCCGCCTGCAGCTCCTGGTTGAAGCTGCGGCAGAAGCGCTTGCGCAGCGCCAGGCCGAAGCCCCGGTTCACGCGCGCGCCCCACGGGCTGTGCACCACGAGCTGCATGCCCCCGGCCTCGTCGAAGAAGCGCTCGACCAGCAGGTCCTCGCAGGTCGGCACCATCCCGACCGACTCGAGCTCCACCTCGACGTAGCGTGCGAGCTGGCGCGCCCCCTCCGCGTCGAGCCTGCACTCCCCCTCGAGCCAGCGGGCCGTAGCCTCGGCGCCGTCCGCGCGCAGGCGGAGCGCGACCTCCGCACGCAGCTCCGAGACCTCGCGCGAGAGCTCCTCGGTGCGGGCCGGGGCCTCGCCGAGCCAGAACGGAATCGTCGGCGCGGCGCCCCGCGCGTCCGTCACGCGCACCTGCGCCGACTCGATGCGGCGGATCTGCCAGGTGTGGCTTCCCAGCAGGAAGATGTCGCCGGGCATGCTCTCGACCGCCCAGTCCTCGTTCACGGTGCCGACGAAGGTGTCGCCGGGATCGAGCACGACCCGGTAGTCCCCCATGTCGGGGATCGCACCACCCGAGCGGATCGCCGCGAGCCGGGCGCCGCGTCGAGCGCGCAGCCGCCCCCGGATGCGGTCGCGGTGCAGGTAGGTGGCCCGCCGCCCGCGCGGCGTCTCGAAGCCGCGCGCAAGCATGTCGAGCACCGCGTCGAAGTCCTCGCGCGGAAGCTCGGCAAAGGGGGCGGCCCGGCGCATCAGCGCGAACAGCGCCTCCTCGTCCCAGTCCTCGGCCGCGCAGGCGGCGACGATCTGCTGCGCCAGGATGTCGAGCGGCGCGCGCGGCGGGTGGATCCGATCGAGGCGGCCCGCGGCGACGGCGCGCATCAGCGCCGCGCACTCGACCAGCTCGTCGCGCGAGGTCGGATACAGCCGGCCCTTGGGACGCAGGCCCAGCGAGTGGCCCGAACGGCCGATCCGCTGCAGCAGGGTGGCGATGCTGCGCGGCGAGCCGATCTGGCAGACCAGGTCGATGCTCCCGATGTCGATCCCGAGCTCGAGCGACGCCGTCGCGACCAGGGCTCGGAGCTCTCCCTGCTTGAGCCGTGCCTCGACCGCGAGGCGTCGATCCCGCGACAGGCTGCCGTGGTGCGCGGCGACGTTCTCGCTGCCGACGCGCTCGGCCAGGCGATGGGCCAGCCGCTCGGCGAGGCGCCGAGTGTTCACGAAGACCAGCGTGGTTCGGTGGGTGCGGATGCGCTCGGCGACCGCGTCGAGGAGATCGTCCCACTGCTCGCTCGGCGCGACCGCCGCGAGGTCCTCCGTCGGCGGAAGCTCGATCGCGAGGTCGAGGTCGCGCTGGTGGCCCAGGTCGATGATCCGGCAGCCCTCCTCGCGCCCCGCTCCGACCAGGAACTGCGCGAGCAGGTCGATGGGACGCTGGGTCGCGGAGAGGCCGATCCGGGTCGGCCGCTGCTCGGCGAGCGCGTCGAGGCGCGCGAGCGAGAGCGCCAGGTGCGAGCCGCGCTTGTCGCGGGCCAGCGCGTGGATCTCGTCGACGATCAGCGTCCGTACGGGCTCGAGCAGGCTCCGGCTGCGCTCGGCGGTGAGCAGCAGGAACAGCGACTCGGGCGTCGTCACCAGGATGTGCGGCGGCCGCCGGAGCATGGCCTGGCGGTCGCGCGGCGACGTGTCCCCGGTGCGGACGGCCGCGCGGATCTCGGGCAGCTCGAGGCCCATACTCCGGGCCTGCTCGCGGATCTCCGCCAGCGGGACCTCGAGATTGCGGTGGATGTCGTGCGAGAGCGCCCGCAGCGGCGAGACGTAGACCGCCTCGAGCCGGTCCTCGAGCGTGCCGGCCAGGGAGCGCCGCACCAGCCGGTCGATGATGAGCAGGAAGGCGGCCAGCGTCTTTCCGGAGCCGGTGGGCGCGGAGACCAGCGTGTCGTCTCCCCGCGCGATCGCGGGCCAGGCCAGGCGCTGGGGGTCGGTCGGGCCCTCGAAGCGCCGCGCGAACCACGCCGCGACCGGAGCCGAGAGCTCGAGCCGCGAGTCCGTTCGATCCGCCCCGACCGACGTCATCCGCGCAGCATACTCGCCGCTGGCGAGAGGCGTCAGTCCCCGGCGAGCCGCGTCAGGCGGGCGTCATGCGCAGTGTGACCCGGCCCCGCACGTCGGTCTGCCACTCGAGGCGCTGCCGCTTCTCGTCGTGGCTCGTCTCGCCGGCGGAAACCTCGACGCGCACGCCGTTCGGATACTGGACGCGCGGCACGAAGACGACCGTCGGCGCCGCCACCTCGGGGTCGCTCTCGACCTCGAGCTCGAAGGTCCGCGTCTCGCGATCGAACGAGACGGCGAGCGGTCGCCCCGCCGCGTGCGGCGCGTAGGGCCGCGAGAAGCCGGCGACGGCGCGGCCGCCGGAGTCGAGGTCCTCGGGGTCGGTCTGGTCGTCGGGGCTGAAGATCGACAGGTCCTCGCGATTCCACTGGTCGCCGTACTGGTGGGAGCTGTCGGCGGTGTAGTTCCACTGCGTCGAGCTGGCCAGGATCGCGTCGAGCGCGCGGTAGTTGGCGTCGAGCGCCGCCTCGTGCTTGGAGTAGTCCCCGCTCAGATAGGCCTCGCCGTCGTTCATCTCGTAGGGAATCCCGAACTCCCCGATCAGGAGCGGCGGGTTGCCCATCCGCTCGCGCGAGAGGCCCTTCAGGGCCGAGAGCTGGGCGGTGAAGAACTCGGCGATCTCGTCCGTGCCCGAGAGCGCCTCGCCCCCGAGGCCGCGGTAGTCGTCGGGATCGAACTTGCGCGTCGCCAGCGAGGCAATGTCGTACCAGTGGCGGCCGTCGACGAAGAGCGGGTCGGGATCGTCCCAGCGCGCGGCGAAGTCGCTGGGCGCGCTCTCGACGAACAGGAAGCAGCCGGGGTGCGCGCGGCGCAGCGAGTCGCGCAGACGCAGCGCAAAGGGCACGACGAAGTCGTTGAACGCCTCGACCGGCCGCCCGTCGTAGTGCCGGAAGTACTCGGGATTCGCGAGCACGGGCGCGCCGCCGGGCCCGAGGTCCCACACGCCCGCGCGGCGCCAGGGGCAGTCCCCCTTCCAGATCGAGACGGCTCGCGGGTTCAGCACGCGCCCCCGCGCGTCCCGCACGGCGTTGCCTTCGGCGGCGGCAAGGTACTCGAGCGACGAGAACGGCGGCTCGCCGAGCCGGAAGATCTGGTGGCCCACCTTCATGTCGTCGCCCCGGCCGATGTAGCCGAAGCCGGGCTCGTTGAGCGTGTCGTAGCCGAGCACGTTGTCGAGGTCGCTGATGCGCTCGGCCAGCGCGCTGACCGCTCCGATGTAGCGGCTTTGAAGCTCGTCCTGCACACCGCTGAGCTCGGGGCAGTAGACGTCGCCCGCCCAGAAGAGCGTCCACATGGTCGCCGTCACGGCGCGTCCGTAGTTCGACGGCCAGTCGGGCGCGTCGAGCGCGACCGCCTCGGCCGCCACGAAGCGCTCCGGCTGGAGTCCCGCCAGCTCGAAGCACCAGAAGGGGGCGCCGTCGCCACCGGTCCAGCGGCTCCAGACGTCGTGGTGCGGATCGATGAACACGCGCAGCCCGCGCTCCCCGGCGCGCCGCGTCACCTCGCGGACGTAGTCCAGGTAGGGCTCGTCGTACTCGCCGGGGCCGGCGTGCTCGATCGCCTCCCAGGGGGTGAGCAGGCGCAGCACGTTGAAGCCCCAGTGGGCGATGCGGTCCAGGTGCCGGTCCGCCTCGTCGAGCGGAAAGGGCCGACCCACGAACGAGACGTCACGCCAGCCGGCGAAGTCCACGCCGAGGTGCGTGGCGCCGTTCGGAGCAAAGGGGACCTTGCTGCTCCCGCCCAGGTTCACGCCCCGCAGCAGCGCGTGGCGCCCCTCGCGGTCGATCAGCCAGTCGTCTCGCCGGGTGTATCCGTGTGCCACGCCGCTCCTCCCGCTCTGCGGGCCGAGCCGGCTCCCGGCGTGCGACTTCGGTCGCGCCTCCGATTCAGCAGGTCAGCCCGCGTTCCTCGGGCAATCCTAACATCAGGCTCAGGTTCTGGACGGCGGCCCCCGCAGCCCCCTTGCCGAGGTTGTCGAGCAGCCCCACGAGCAGCACGTGGCCGCTCGGGTGCGGCGCGACCGCGAGCTCGATGCGGTTGGTGCCGTTGCAGCACTCCGGGTCGAAGCTTCCCTCGTCGGTCTGCGGGGGATCCTGGAGCGGCCGCAGGCGCACGAAGCGCTCGTCGGTGTAGCGCGCCTCGAGCGCCTCCCAGATCGCCTTGGCGTCGACCCCCGAGGCGAGCAGTCCGGCGTGGAGCGGGATCTCGACCCGCATGCCCGAGTGGAACGGGCCGACCGCCGGCACGAACTGCGGCGCGTGGAGCAGGCGCGTGTACTCCAGCATCTCGGGAACGTGCTTGTGCACCCGCTCGAGCGCGTACGGGGCCTCGTAGCGGAGCGAGAGCAGCTCCCGCTCGGGATCCTCCCAGCGCTCGATCAGCTGCCGGCCACCCCCGGAGTAGCCGGAGAGGGCGTGCAGCGCGAGCAGGGCGTTGCGAGGCACCAGGCCCGACTCGACGAGCGGCCGCAGCAGCAGGACCACGGGCGTCGGGTAGCAGCCCGGGCTCGTCACGCGCCGCGCCTCGGCGATGCGGGTCCGGTGTCCCGGCTCGAGCTCCGGAAGGCCGTAGACGAACTCGGGATCGACCCGGTGCGCCGTGCTCGCGTCGAGGACGCGGGTGTCCGGATTCTCGATCCAGGCCACCGCCTCGCGTACCGCGTCGTCGGGGAGGCAGAGCACGACGACGTCCGCCCGGTTGGCGGCCTCGCGCCGGGCGAGTCGGTCCTTGCGCTGCGCCTCGCCGAGCGTGATCAGCTCGAGGTCCTTCCCGGCGAGCAGCAGCTCGTGGATGCGGAGGCCGACGGTGCCGGCGTGTCCGTCGATGAAGATCCGCGGTCGCGCCATGTCTGCATTGTGGCACGCGCGGGGACG
>CAZLBF010000361.1:0-6035 GCA_964557495.1 uncultured Myxococcales bacterium
TCACCTTGACGCCCTCGAGCCACTTCTCCGCCGAGGGCACCAGCTCTAGCAAGAGGTTCGTCGAGCTCTCGAAGAACTCCTTGCGGAGGTAGTTCTCGTCGTGGCTCGGGAACAGCGCGAGATAGAGCATGTCCATCTCGACCAGCTCACTCAGGAAGTGCGTTCCCAGTGACACGTCCGGCACGAGATCCTCGCGCATCGCGACGATCTCGCAGAGCACCGAGAAACGATCGATCTCGGCGAACGAGACCGGGATCCCCAGTGACGGAGAGCTGGTTCCCCAGCGACCGGGGCCGATCAGCATGACGGTCCGGGCACCCCGCTCCCCGATTGCCCGGTTGATCCGGCCGATCAGCCGCGCGACCTCGTGGCGCTGCTGGATCGGCAGGTGTCCGTAGATCTCGGGCACGACGTAGATCAGCAGGTCGACGTCGAGGAGACGGCTCTGGCCGATGACCGGGCCCTTGGACTCGAGGAGGCGTACCCCATCTCCGATCTCGAGCCTCGGGACCGAGGTGGTCCCCGTTCCCTTCACCTGGAGCGTGCGGCACTGCAGCAGGTTGATCTTGTACCCCCCGCTCTCGCGGAAGTTCGCCGTGAACTCGATGTCTACCGGGGAGGCGTAGGCCGCCTCGACCGTGGAGAGAATCGCTCGCATGTCCTCCACGAAGCCGGTGTCGCCAAGTACCTTGTCGAAGGTCAGCACCCAGTTCGGCGCACCTCGGTCCCGCTGGTCGGCGCTTCCCCGCGAGGCCACCATCTCGAGCGGCAGCTCCGGGTGCTGCGCCGCCAGCTCCGTGAAGTCCCCCGACACGAGCTGGTTGGCTTCGAGATCCAGATAGTCCATGCGCCGCTGGGCATGCTCACGCACCTCGTCGAAGTTCGCCTCGGGGCGTCGCTTGGGCGCGTTCAGCGCCACGACGCGCGTGTAGTCGTCGTCCGAGCGGTCCACCGCCCGGGTTCCCAGCCCGAACACGACCCGCACCACCCCGGCCTTGGGGTCGATGTGCTCGCTCCACGCGTACGGATTGAACGACAGGCCGACTCCCGCGATGTGGGGCAGGAAGAGCCGGTCGTACATCTCTCCCGAGACCCGCATCACGAGCAGGGCCATCTGCTCGTCCCGGTCCAGCAAGTGGCGCTGGGCTCGATAGCGAAGCGCGTTCTCGCTCATGGTGCTGGCGTAGACCGCCCGCACGGCGGCGAGGAAGTCGTCGAGCCGCTTCTCGCGGGAGCCTTGATTGGCACAGAACACGCTCTCGTACTTTCCGGCGAACGAGTTGCCGTAGTTGTCTTCGAGGAGCGAGCTCGAGCGGACGATGATCGGCGACTGCCCGAAGTAGTCCAGCATCTCCTGGAGCTGGTTCACGATGTAGTCGGGGAAGCTCCCCGTGAGGATGTTCTGCCGGGCCTGGTCGGCTCCCTCGAGAAATGTCTCCGGATTGCGCTGGTTGCGCCGCACCCACCACACCCCGTTGCGGACCAGGTAGGTGTAGAAGACGTCCGACCCGATGAAGAAGGAGTCGTGGGCCTCGAGGATCTCTGCGAGCCGATTGTCGCTCCGGCCGAGGACGGCCCGGGCCAGCAGCATTCCCAGCGCCTTTCCGCCGATCAGCCCGCTTCCGATGATCCGCTTGCGGACCTTCAGGATGTCCTCGAGCGTGAGATACCGCTCCACGAGGGGCAGCATCTTGTCGTCGCGCGAGATCACCATGCGGACCAGCCGATCGAGCAGCGGCTCCGCAGCTTCGGGCTGGGTGGCGCCCCGACGGATCGACTCGAGCAGCTCTTCCGCGTGGACGAACGCCCTGTCCCAGGACCCGGTGTGGATCTCCACACCGGGCGCCCCCACCGACGCCTCGGACGTCAGCACCTCGGCGACGGCGGCGCTCGACGTGACCGGGCTGAACTCCTCCCCCTTCCAGGCGTGCAGCATGTCCATCGTGGGGGAGTACCGGTGCTGGACCTTGAGCGGCCGGACGTACAGGGTCTCGTCGTGCCGGTAGACGTCGATGAACAGCTGCGTCGTCTCCGAGATCGCCGACGTCGCGTTCAGGGAGTGGCGATTTCGCAGCAGGCCGAAGTACGTCACGGTCCGGAGATCGTAGAGATACGGACACGTCAGCTTGAAGAAGTTGCCGAGCATCTCGTCGGAGTACCAGTCGACCGCGAGATCCGAGAGGCAGTCGAAGAGGTAGTACGCTTCCGGACCACCCTCGATCACGGAGTGGATCTTCGCGATGAAGCTCTCGAAGCCCTCCTCGGGTCGAAGCTCGTGGACCTCGGCCCCGAAATCGGGAGGGAGCAGCGGCTCGTGCTTCGCGAACCGGAAGTACAGGAGCCTGCGCCCCGAGGCCCGCGCCGCCTCGCAGTAGGGCGTGGCGAAGGCCAGGTAGTCCTCGACCGCGTCCACATGCCAGACGATGTTGTCGCCGGGCAGGATGCCCTTGAGCAGGGAGTCGAGGCCGTCGATCCCCGTCTCGAACTTCGGGTCGATCGCTTCCACGCTCAGCCTCCGGTGCGAAGAGGAGTGCTCGGGTCGGTCAGGCTACCCCCGTCTCGGAGCGGCCGGAACCCCGGCGCACGATCGACGTCGCCGTCGACCGCGGGAACCCGGCCGCCTCCGATCGGTTCGTTTCAGGTCGCACAAGAGCTCGGAGCTCGGGGGCGACCTCAGATGACTCCCATGGCGAGCATCGCGCGCGCCACCTTGATGAAGCTCGAGACGTTGGCCCCGACCACGTAGTTGCCCGGCGAGCCGTACTCGTCCGCCGTCTCGTAGCAGGCCTTGTGGATGTTCTTCATGATCAGCTGCAGGCGTTTGTCCGTGTACTCGAAGCTCCACGAGTCGCGACTGGCATTCTGTTGCATCTCCAGGGCCGACGTGGCGACGCCGCCGGCGTTCGCGGCCTTACCCGGACCGTAGGCGACCTTGGCATCGAGGAAGACCTTGGCGCCTTCCGGCGTCGTCGGCATGTTGGCGCCCTCACCGACGGCGCGACAGCCGTTCTCGACCAGGGTCTTCGCGTCCGCGCCCGAGATCTCGTTCTCGGTCGCGGAGGGGAAGGCGACGTCGCACTTGATCTTCCAGATGTTCCCGCCGTCGGCGTACTTCGCGTGCTTTCGGTGCTTCACGTACTCCTTGATGCGCGTCCGCTGGGTCTCCTTGAGGAGCTTGACCAGCTCGAGATCGATGCCCTGCTCGTCGTAAATGCAGCCGTTCGAGTCGGAGCAGGCGACGACCTTGCCGCCGAGCTGATGGACCTTCTCGATGGTGTAGATCGCCACGTTGCCCGATCCGGAGACGACCACCGTCTTGTCTTCCAGGGTCTCACCTCGGACCTCGAGCATCTCGTTCACGAAGTAGACGGTTCCGTAGCCGGTGGCTTCGGTGCGAACGAGCGATCCGCCCCAATCCAGGCCCTTGCCCGTGATGACAGCGGACTCGTAGCGGTTCGTGATGCGCTTGTACTGCCCGAAGAGGAAGCCGACCTCGCGGGTGCCGACGCCGATGTCCCCCGCCGGCACGTCCGTGTACTCGCCGAGGTGGCGGTAGAGCTCGCTCATGAAGCTCTGGCAGAAGCGCATGACCTCGTCGTCGGACTTGCCCTTGGGATCGAAGTCGGAGCCGCCCTTGCCACCGCCGATCGGCAGACCGGTCAGGGCGTTCTTGAAGATCTGCTCGAAGCCGAGGAACTTGACGATTCCGAGGTAGACCGACGGGTGGAAGCGCAGGCCGCCCTTGTACGGTCCGAGCGCGCTGTTGAACTCGACGCGAAAGCCGCGGTTGATGCGGACGTCGTGGTTGTCGTCGACCCAAGGTACGCGGAAGATGATCTGGCGCTCCGGCTCACAGATGCGCCGGATGACCTTCTGCTGAAGGAACTCGGGGTGGCGTTCGAGTACGGGAGCGAGGCTGTCGAGAACCTCGCGAACCGCCTGGTGGAACTCGAGCTCGCCCGGGTTCCGCACGAGAATCTCGTCGTAAATCGTTCCTAACTTCTGTTTGACCTCTGCACCCATGCGTCACCCGTCCTTTCTGAAAATGTCGAGAAGCTACTGATCGATGTCGTCGTAGTAGGGGATCGAGATCGATCCCTTTGAATCCTGTTCTCCGGCCGCGGAGCCCACCATCGCCAGCGTCACCGGCGAGATCACCGCCGGATCGGTCATCACGTTGACGCAGGCGGGGCGCCCGCTCTCGAGCGCCCGACGCAGCGCCGGCACCAGGTCGCCGGGCTCGACGACGTACTCCGCGTGGCAGCCGAAGCCCTCCGCGGCCAGGTCGTAGCGGGTGGGTCCGAGGTCGGTCACCACCCGGCGGTCCTTCCCGTAGAGCAGCTCCTGCCCGTGCGCGGACATCCCCCACTGCTGGTCGTTGTTGATGACGACCACGATCGGGAGCCCGTGGCGGACCATGGTGTCGAACTCCGCAAAGTTCAGGCCCACCGAGCCGTCGCCGATGATGCAGACCACCCGGCACTCCGGATGCGCGACCTGCGCCGCGATCGCGAAGGGCAGGCCGGTACCGAGACAGCCGAGATAGCCGTGCGACATCCAGTGTCCGCCGGCCGGCACCTGGGCCACCATGTCCATCCACGTGGCGGTCTCGCCGCCGTCGGCGACGATGACCGCGTCCGGCCCGACCGTGTCGGCGATCGCGCTCGCGAGCCGATACGGATGGATCGGCGCCTTCTCGCTCTCGAGCGCCTGTCCGAACATCATGCGATGCGCCCCGCGCGCCTGCTGCACGGCGGTCACCCACTCGGCACGCTCGGGCCAGTCCCGCTTCGCCGCCGCCTCGGCGAGGGCGCGCAGCGCCTCGCGGCAGTCGGCCACGATGCCGAGGTCCACGTCGCGGTTGCGGCCGATCTCCTCCCCCTCGATGTCGATCTGGATCAGGCGAGCGGCCGACGGGAGCAGGCTGGCCCCACGGCCACCGGTGAAGAGACCCATCCGCGTCCCGGCCAGCAGCACGAGGTCCGGCTCGCCGCCCCCGAGCGCGCGCAACGCGACCAGGTTGGCGAACCCGTGCCCGCAGAGCGGGTGGTCCGCGGGCACGATGCCATAGGCCTTGGCGTTCGAGAGCACCGGGATGTGCGCTCGCTCGGCGAAGCGCAGCAGCTCCGAGCCGGCGTCGGAGAACCAGGCGCCGCCCCCCGCCAGAATCACGGGGCGCTCGGCCAGCGCGAGCCACTCGATCGCCTGCTCGACGGCAGCCGGGGCCGGAGCCGGGTCGGCCTGCGGCCGCACCTGCTCCGGGAACACGACCTTCTCCTCGTCGACCCGCGCAAAGAGCACGTCGATCGGCACCTCGAGGTAGACCGGACCGGGGCGCCCGGTGGTCGCGACCCGCAGCGCCTGGGCCACCAGGTCGGGAATCCGCTCGGTGTGTGTCACCTGGTGGGCCCACTTGGTGATCGGCTTGAAGAGCGCCAGCTGGTCGAACCCGCCCTGCAGCGGCAGCGTCTCGGCGTCGCGCAGCGGCGCGGCGCCGCCGATAAGCAGCATCGGGATGCAGTCGAGGTAGGCGTTCGCAACGCCAGTCACCGCGTCGGTGATGCCGGGGCCGGCGGTGACCACCGCCACGCCGGGCCGTCCCGTGGTGCGCGCCCACCCGTCGGCGGCGTGAGCCGCCGCCTGCTCGTGGCGCGTGTCGACCAGGCGGAATCCGTGATCGTGAGCCGCCTGCAAAATCGCATCCAGGTGCCCTCCGTGGAGCACGAACAGCTCACCCACGCCCGCACGCTCGAGCATCCGGACCATGAGCTCGCCACCGTCGACCTTCGCCATGCATCGTCCTCCCGCGCCGGAGCGCCGGCGCCCGCGTATCCTGCCAGATCGGGCGCCTCCGGAACCAGACCTCGATCATACCCGGCTCGGCTGCCGGGGGTTCAGGGATCGAGGCGCACCGGAAGCCCCAAGGCCTCGATTCGACTAGCGAAATCCTCCATCCAGGGGCGAGGCAGCGGGGACAGCTCGCTCGCCTCGGGCTGGAGGGACGGACGGGCGAGCCCGTAGAGCAGCACCCCGCG
>CAZLBF010000362.1:0-7792 GCA_964557495.1 uncultured Myxococcales bacterium
GTCTCCTACCCGCTGCCGGGAGATCTGGTGCGCCGCTTCTGCGAGTCGGTCGATCGCGTCCTGGTCATCGAAGAGCTGGAGCCGTTCGTCGAGCTCGATGTGCGAGCGATGGGCGCGCCGGTCGAGGGTAAGCGGTACTTCCCGCGCGTCGGTGAGTTCTCCCCGGAGATCGTCCGCGACGGGCTCGCCGATGCCGGCGTGCTGCCGGAGAGCCCGACACTCCCGGCCGCCTTGAGCGAGTCTGTCGAGGCCGAGCCGCTGGCGCGCCCGCCGGTGCTCTGCCCGGGCTGTCCCCACATGAGCGCCTTCATGGCGGTGCGCGCCATCGATGCCCGGGTGCTCGGAGACATCGGCTGCTACACGCTGGCCGCGCTGGAGCCGCTGCGCGCGATCGATACCACCGTGGCCATGGGCTGCAGCATCGGCAACGCGGTGGGCGTGGCCAAGTCGGGTGGTGAGAGTCGACCGATCGTCGCCACGATCGGAGACTCGACGTTCCTCCACTCGGGAATTCCGCCGCTGATGGATGCGGTCTACAACCGCGCCGACATCTCGGTGCTGCTCCTCGACAACCACATCATCGCCATGACGGGAGGACAGGACCACCCCGGAACCGGGCGCACGCTGCGCGGTGAAGAGACCCACCGCGTCGACCTCGAGCAGTTGATCCGCTCGCTGGGCGTCGAGTGGGTTCGCAAGGTGGACCCCTACCACCTAGCGGACGTCTACCAGAAGCTCCGCGAGGCGACCCTCTTCAAGGGGGTGGCGGTGGTGATCGCGGACCGGCCCTGCGTGCTCGATCCGGTCAAGCTGAAGGGCCCGGCCTTTCACGTCATCGCCGAGGGATGCACCGCCTGTCAGGCCTGCATGAACCTCGGCTGTCCGGCGATCCTGTGGAGTAGCGACCTGTTCGAGGGAAGACACCGCGTCGAGATCGAGCCCTCCACCTGCATCGGTTGCAGCCTCTGCGTACAGGTCTGTCCGACCGACTGCATTCGACCGAGCAGCGTCTGAGACCCACGTGAGCACTCTTCCCCAGCCCTCGATTCGCGACGAGCAGCCCGACGCGACGCCGGAGACGGCCGAACGTCCGACCAACGTGCTGGTCGTCGGAGTCGGGGGGCAAGGGGTGCTGATGATCTCCAAGGTGCTTGCGCAGGTGTGCGCGCAGCGGGGGCTGGAGGTCAAGCAGAGCGAGGTGCACGGGATGGCCAAGCGCGGCGGTGTCGTGTTCAGCCACGTGCGCTTCGGCCGCCGCGTCTGGTCTCCGACCATCCCCAGGGGCGAGGCGGATGTCGTCGTGGCGCTGGAGTGGGCGGAGGGCCTGCGCTGGCTGCCACAGTTGTGCCCGGAGCGGGGCACCTTCCTCGTCGACACGCGGCGCATCGTACCTCCCTTTGCCTGCCGGGACCGACGACCCGGCGCCCGCGCCGCCTACCCGACCGGCGGCGCGGAGGCGCTGCGAGGAAGGGTAGGGCGGAGTATCGCCCTGGATGCGCTGAGTGCGGCCGAAGAGCTGGGCAACCCGCGCGCGGCCAATACGGTGCTGCTCGGTGCACTCTCGACGGTGCTCGATTTCTCCGTCGAGGAGTGGCACACGGCCATCGACGCCAGCGTGCCGCCCAGCACTCTCGAGGTGAACCGCGCCGCATTTGAATGGGGACGGGAATGGGCGCGAACCTCAGACGGACCGGATGGCGTCTCGGCGGCGCCGCCGCCCGAGAGCGAAGCCGAGTGGATCCCCGAGGCGGTGGAGGTTCCCGTGCCGGGCTCGAGGGTGCGGCTCGAGATCACCGCCGCTTGGTGCAAGGGCTGCGACATCTGCGTGAAGGTCTGTCCCGAGCGCTGCCTGGCGCTCGACGCTGCGGGGATCGTCGAGATCACCGACCCCGAGGCCTGCACCGGCTGCCACGTCTGCGAGTGGCTCTGCCCCGACTTCGCGATCCGGGTGCGGACGGGTCTTCCCTCCGCGGAGGCGGACGCCTAGATGCCCTCTCTCGAGACGGTGGGAGCGCCGCTGAACCTGCAGGGGAACCACGCCTGCGCGCTCGGCGCGGTGGCGGCCGGGTGTCGCTTCTATGCCGGCTATCCGATTACTCCGTCCTCGGAGGTTGCGGAGCGCATGGCGATCGAGCTTCCCAGGGTAGACGGCGTCTTCATCCAGATGGAGGACGAGATCGCCTCGATGGGCGCAGTGCTCGGTGCGTCGCTCGGCGGTATGAAGGCGATGACGGCCACCAGCGGCCCCGGCTTCTCGCTGCTGCAGGAGCACCTGGGCTTCGCGGCCGGAACCGAGATCCCCTGCGTGATCGCGAACGTGATGCGCGGTGGCCCGGCCACCGGCATGCCCACGCGACCCTCGCAGAGCGACCTGATGCAGGCGCGCTGGGGGACCCACGGGGACCATCCGGTGATCGTGCTCACGCCCGCGTCGGTGGCCGAGATCTGGAGCGAGACGGTGCGCGCCTTCAACCTCTCGGAGTGCTACCGCGTGCCGGTCGTCGTGCTGTACGACGAGGTGGTGGGACATCTGATCGAAACGGTCGAGCTTCCCGTCGCGGGTGCGCCCGAGATCGTGGAGCGCAGGTGGGAGAGCGGACCCCGTCAGGAGCATCGGCCCTACGCCGCGGGCGACGACGGCGTCCCGGCGATGGCGCGCACGGGCGACGGCTACAGGACCCATGTCACCGGGCTGACTCACGCCGAAGACGGCTTCCCCACCCAGGATCCCGTGGCCGTGGATCGAGTGGCGCGCCGCCTGCTCGGAAAGCTCGACCGACACCGTGAGGCGATCGAGTCCTTCGAGACGGTCGGGTGCGAGGACGCCGCGGTGCTGGTCGTGGCCTACGGGATCACGGCTCGCGCCGCGCGGCGCGCAGTCAGGCAGGCTCGCGATCAGGGGATCCGTGCGGGGCTGTTTCGCCCGATCACCATGTGGCCCTTCCCGGAGCGGGCGTTTCGCGAGGTCGCCGGGCGCGCCCAGGCGGTGTTGGTGGCGGAAATGAGCGCGGGGCAGCTCTGCCTCGAGGTGGAACGGCACTGTGCGCCGGCCGGCGGAGTCGAAGGGCTTGGCCGCATCGACGGGCAGCCGATCGAGCCCGCCGAGATTCTCGAGCGCACGAGGCAGCTGGCGAGCCGTGGCTGATCGATCCGGCAAGGAATTCGAGATCCGCGACTGGCTGCGAGAACAGCTGATGCCGCACTTCATGTGCCCGGGCTGCGGCCACGGCATCGCGCTGCGCGCTCTGCTCTGGGCAGTCCACGAGCTCGGCATCTCCAAGGATCGCCTGGCGCTCGTTTCCGGGATCGGCTGCTCGGGACGGATCGCGGCGTATGTCGACGCCAACACGTTCCACGTCACGCACGGTCGTCCCATCACCTTCGCGACCGGTCTCAAGCTCGCGAGGCCCGACCTGGAGGTGATCGTCATCAGCGGCGACGGCGACTGCCTCGCCATCGGGGGCAACCATCTGATCCACGCCTGCCGGCGCAACCTCGACCTCACCTGTCTGATGCTGAACAACGAGGTCTACGGCATGACCGGCGGACAGGTCTCGCCGACGACGAGCGAGGATCGTTTCACGACGACGACACCGCTCGGCAATCACGAGCCCAGCTTCGACGCCTGCGCGCTCGCCGCCGCGGCCGGGGCCGGCCTGGTCGGACGCGAGACGACCATGCAGGCTCCCGCGCTCAAGAACCTGGTCAAAGAGGGGATCGCGCACAGCGGCTTCTCGTTCATCGAGATCATCTCGGACTGCACCGAGATCTACGGTCGCCGGAACGACCTTGGAAGCTCGCCGGAGATGATCCTGCGCCAGAAGGCCGGGTTGCGGCCAGAATCGTACGGGGATAGCGTCGACCGGCCCTTCCGGCCTGGCCAATGGAAGACGGGGGTGCTGGCGCGCAACGATTCTCCCGAGTACCGGGAGGCGTGGCGCCGCCAGCGCGACCGGAAGCGAGATGGCTGAGATGGCGTTGCGCGACATCGAGATCCGGCTGTGTGGAAGCGGCGGGCAGGGCCTGCTCGTAGCGGGCGCCATTCTGGCCGAGGCGTTGACGCTCGAGGGGCTGCGCGTGGCGCAGTCGCAGAGCTACGAGCCCACCTCGCGCGGCGGCATGAGTCGGACCGACCTGGTGGGGAGCAACGGCACCATCGAATTCCCGTTGGTCACGCTGCTCGATTGTGCGCTCATCCTCGACGACGTAGCCGTGGCGCCGACCACCGGCCTGGTCAAGCAAGGGGGGTTGGTCGTCGTGGACCGGGAGCGCGTTGCGCAGGTCCCGGACGGCGACTTCTCCCTGCACTCCCTGGCGCTCCACGGGACGGCGACGGCCCTGGGCGATGCACGCGTCACCAATCTGGTCGGCCTCGGTGCACTGGCAGGCCTGGGAGCGCTGTGCGGCGCCGCATCGCTGGAGCGGGCGATTCGGAGCACGAGCCCGTCTCGCTTCGTCGAGCCGAACCTCGAGGCGGCGCGGGCGGGCCGCGGCCTGATCGAGGCGGCTCCGCCCGCCCACGCGCTCGAGATCCGGGAAGGAGGGAGGAGTCCATGAAGGAAGCGCCTTCTCCGCAGCGGGTCGCCGAGGCCTGCGGTGCCCGCATGTACGAGCTGGACGACGCGGCGCGCGCGCTGGGCGTCGTCCTCGACGAAATCGCGCCGGGCCGTTCGCGCATGAGCATGACCGTGCGCGGCGACATGGTGAACAGCCACGGAATCTGTCACGGCGGCATGATCTTCACACTGGCGGACTGCGCCTTCGCCTACTCGTGCAACAGCTACAACCGGACGACCGTGGCCGCAGGGGCTACGATCGACTACGTCAGCCCGGCCAATCTCGGGGACCGGCTGACGGCGATCGCGGAGGAGCGCGCAAGCTCCGGACGCACCGGTATCTACGACATCCGGGTGGTGGACCAGGGCGACAAGCTGATTGCCTGCTTCCGAGGCCGCTCCTACCGGGTGACCGGAGAGATCGTGCCCGGGCTCGATGAGGCGGCTGATTCCGAGGCGAGCTCGGCGGCGAAGCGGACCGAGCAGGGAATGGACCGGTGAGGGAGCCCGCCCTCCCCGCGGCCGACCTCGAGCTGGCCCGGACCCTGACGCGACCGGAGCTCGAGCGCCTGCAGCTGGAGCGTCTGCAGCAGACGCTCCAGCTTGCCTACACGAAGGTCCCGGCCTACCGGGCGAAGTTCGACGCGGCGGACGTGCGCCCGCAGGATCTGCGGTCGTTGGCAGACATCGCGCGCTTCCCCTTCACCACCAAGCAGGATCTGCGCGACGGCTATCCGTTCGGCCTGTTCGCCGAGCCGCGGGAGAACCTGGCCCGGGTGCATGCATCGAGCGGCACGACCGGCAAGTCGACCGTCGTGGGCTACACGCGGGGTGACCTCGAGACCTGGACGGAGCTGGTCGCCCGCTCGCTTCACGTGGCCGGCGTGGTGCCGGGTAGCGCGCTTCACGTAGCGTTCGGCTACGGGCTCTTCACGGGCGGCCTTGGCGCCCACTACGGGGCCGAGCGTCTCGGCTGCGCGGTCATCCCCGTGTCGGTGGGTCAGACCGCCCGTCAGGTGCAGCTGATCTGCGATCTGGAGCCCGACGTCATCATGGCCACGCCCTCGTACGTGCTGACCATCGCCGACGAGTTCGAGCGCCAGGGACTCGACCCCCGAGACAGCTCACTCCGCATCGGGATCTTCGGGGCCGAGCCCTGGAGCGAGCCGATGCGCAAGGAGATCGAAGAGCGCTTCGGCATCGAGGCGCTCGACCTCTACGGCCTCTCCGAGGTGATCGGACCGGGTGTCTCACAGGAGTTTGCCGAGTCCAAGGGCGCGCTGACCGTCTGGGAGGACCACTTCTACCCCGAGGTCATCGATCCCGAGAGCGGAGCGGTATGCGAGGAGGGCGGTGAGGGCGAGCTCGTATTGACCTCGCTCACCAAGGAAGCGATGCCCGTGATCCGCTACCGCACGCGCGACCTGACGAGGCTGCTCCCGCCCGATGTCGGCTGCATGCGGCGCATGGCACGCGTTGCGGCGCGCAGCGACGACATGCTGATCATCCGGGGCGTGAACGTGTTCCCGACGCAGATCGAGGAGCTGGTGCTCGCTCGGCCGCGGCTGTCTCCGCACTACCTGCTCGACCTCTACCGGGAGGACCACCTCGACCGCTTCGACGTGTTGGTGGAGCTGAACCCTGCCCACGCCCACGCGAGTGAATCCGACCGGACCCGCATCGCCGGAGCGCTGGAGCGCGATATCCGGTCCTACGTCGGCCTCGCCGCACAGGTGCGAATCGTGGACGAGGGGCAGATCGAGCGCTCTCAGGGCAAGGCACGGCACGTGCGCGATCGACGACCGAGCGGGTGACGTCGGATTCCCTGATTCCCCCTCCTTTGCTCCAGGCCGGGCGTCGTCTGTACAATGGGCCACCGCAGCCGCCCCCGGGCGAAGCCGCGGCATGGCTGACAACCTGCGCAAAATTCGCTAGCCCGTCAGCCAGAGCGGCCGTTGGCACACCTGCACGCATGAAGGACGAAAGATGACCACCTCGAAGATAGTCTGGACGAAGACCGATGAAGCGCCGGCTTTGGCAACCTACGCCCTGCTCCCCGTCATCCAGAAGTTCACCAAGGGTACGGGCATCGAGGCTGAAACGAGAGATATCTCTCTCGCCGGCCGCATCATCGCGATCTTCCCCGAGAGGCTCAGCGACGATCAGAAGATCCCCGACTATCTGACGCAACTGGGCGAGCTGGCAAAGACCCCCGAAGCCAACATCATCAAGCTGCCCAACATCAGCGCTTCCATCCCTCAGCTTCAGGACGCGATCAAGGAGCTGCAGGGAAAGGGCTACGACATCCCTGACTATCCCGAAGAGCCCAAGACCGAGGCCGAGAAGGCTCTGCAGGAGAGGTTCTCCGTGGTTCTCGGCTCGGCGGTCAATCCGGTACTTCGCCAAGGCAACTCCGACCGCCGACCGGCCGCTTCGGTCAAGAAGTTTGCCCAGAAGAACCCGCACAAGATGATGCAGCAGTGGCCCGAATCCGGGTCGAAGGCGCGCGTCGTCCACATGAGCGACAAGGACTTCTACTCGAGCGAGAACTCCACCACGATCGAGAAGGCGTGTGAGGTGAACATCGAGTTCGTCGGCGCCGACGGCAAGGCGACCCTCATGAAGAAGGGGCTGCCGCTGCTGGAGGGCGAAGTCGTCGACACCGCGGTGATGAACGTGGCCGCCCTTCGCAACTTCTACGCCGAGCAGATCGAAGCGGCGAAGAAAGCCGGCGTGTTGCTCTCATTGCATCTGAAGGCAACCATGATGAAGGTATCCGATCCCATCATGTTCGGTCACTGCGTATCGGTCTACTACAAGGATGCGCTCGAGAAGCACTCCGATGCGCTCGCCAAGATCGGCGTCAACCTCAACAACGGCCTCGCGGATGTCTACGAGAAGCTGGACCGGCTTCCCGCCGACAAGAGGGCGGAGATCGAGGCGGACATCGCCGCGGTCTACGAGACCCAGCCGGCGCTCGCGATGGTCGACTCGAGAAAGGGCATCACCAACCTGCACGTGCCCAACAACATCATCGTCGACGCCTCGATGCCCAATGTCGTCCGCGACGGCGGCAGGATGTGGAACAACGACGACGAGCTTCAAGACTGCATCGCCATGGTGCCCGATCGTAGCTATGCGACCATGTACGAGGAGATCCTCGAGGACGCCAAGAGGAACGGGCAGTTCGACCCCTCGACGATGGGCGACGTTTCCAACGTCGGTCTGATGGCCCA
>CAZLBF010000363.1:0-14485 GCA_964557495.1 uncultured Myxococcales bacterium
CGGCCGGCGTCCTGGACCGAGGTGTACCGGATCACGTCGACGCGGCCGGTGTCGGGATCGACCTCGACATCGCAGATGTGCGTGCCGAAGCCGGGCCCCGCGCCGCGCGCATTCAGCGATGCCTTGCCGGCGATGGGTCCGCCCGTGCGCCCCGCCTGCCTGGCGATGTCGGCGACGCTGAGCGGCTCCTTGTCGACGCCGGAGCCCTCCGCCGGCACGCAGCGGCCGTCGACGAACTCCACCTGCTCGACGTCGCACTCCCAGAGCCCGGCCGCCCGCTCGCGAAGCTGTTTCACGATGTCTCGCGCGGCCTCGATCACGGCCATGCCGGTCGCGAAGGTCACGCGGCTGCCGCCCGTGAGGTCGGTGTAGGGAACCGATTCGGTGTCGGCCACCACCGGTCTGACCTTGTAGACGTCGATTCCGAGCTCTTCAGCCGCCATGATCGCGAGCGAGGCGCGCGAGCCGCCGATGTCGGGGTTTCCGGTGATGACGACCGCGGTGCCGTCCTCGTTCAGGTTCACCTCGGCGCTCGAGTTCATGCCCGCGTTGAACCAGAAGCCGGTCGCGACGCCGCGACCCTGGTTGGGTCCGAGCGGCTCCTTGTAGTGCGGGTGACTCTGCGCCGCCTGCAGCGTCTCGACGCAGCCGATGCGGTTGAACGTCGGGCCGTAGGGTGCCTGGGTTCCCTCCTCCGCGGCGTTCCGCAGGCGCAGGTCGATTGGATCCATCCTCAGCTGACGCGCCACCTCGTCGAGCGTGCTCTCGATCGCGAACGCGGCCTGCGGTGCGCCGGGCGCCCGGTAGGCCGCGGCCTTCGCCTTGTTGACGACGACGTCGTAGCCCTGGAGCCGGAGGTTCTCGAGCCGATATGGCGCGAGCATCGTCATGGCGCCCGCCACGACCGACGACCCGGGAAAAGCGCCCGCCGCGTAGCAGAGCGTCGCGTCGACGGCGGTCAGCGTCCCGTCGCGGCGCGCTCCGACCTTAACCCGGATGTGCGTCGCCGAGGCGGGGCCCGAGGCGCGGAATACCTCTTCCCGCGACATCACGAGCTTGACCGGCCGGCCGCTCTTGCGCGCGAGGAGGACCGCGAGCGGCTCGACGTAGACGGTCGTCTTGCCGCCGAACCCGCCCCCGATCTCGCTCGGGATCACCTTGAGCTGCGACACGTCGAGCCCGAGCACCTTCGCCGAGTACGCGCGCACCATGAACGCCCCCTGCGTGCAGCACCACAGGGTCGACTGGCCGTCCTCGCCCGTCTGTGCGAGCGCGGCGTGTGGCTCGATGTAGCCCTGATGCACGGTGGGGGTCGTGTACTCGCGTTCGACCATGACGTCGGACTCGGCGAACGCCGCCTCGAGGTCGCCGCGCCCGAGCTCCATGCGCGCCGCCACGTTGGAGGGAACCTCCGGGGGCGGGGCCACTCCCTTGGTGCGCAGGTCCTCGTGCAGGATCGGCGCATCGTCCCGCATGGCCTCGCGCACGTCGAGCACGTGGGGCAGCACCTCGTAGTCCACCTGGATCCGGCGCAGCGCCTCGTCGGCGATCTCCCGGGTGGTCGCCGCCACGGCCGCCACCGGGTGGCCGTGGTAGAGAACCTTGTCGCGCGCCAGGATGTTGCGGGACAGGTCGCGGAAGTTCGTGGGCGCCTCGCCCATGAACGCCTCCTCCGACGGGATCTCCGGCAGGTCGGCCGAGGTCGCGATCGCCTTGACGCCCTCGAGCGCCTCGGCCGCACGCACGTCGATGCCGAGGATCCTGGCGTGCGCGTAGGGGCTGCGCAGGACCTTTCCCCAGAGCATGCCGGGCAGCGAGAAGTCCGCTGCGAAGTTGGCGCGGCCGGTGACCTTGTCGACGCCGTCGTGTCGAATCGGTCGGGTTCCCACCCAGCGGTACTTGGGCTCTTTTGCCACGAAGGTCCTCCCGGCGCGCGGCGGCGCGCGCCTCCTCTATGATAGCCCCGCCCGGGTCCGGAGCGCGCGGTGAAGCTCGACGAGGGCCAGGGTGTCGCGCTCGCAGTAGGCGAGCAGCGCGCCGCGCAGCCGCGCCTCCGCATCCGGCTCGAGCGTGCCCGAGACCAGGCGCTCGAGGGCGCCGACCGCGGCGCCGCCGTCGGCTACGTCCTGCAGGTCGTCGTAGCCGAAGCAGGGGGCGAGCGCCGGCGCGACGCGCTTGAGCGAGAACGAGCCGCGGAACTCCGGATGGTACACGTGGTGACGCACGATCGCGTAGAGGTCCTGGAGGCGCGCCCGGACGACGCCGATCTCGTCGGCCAGATCGGGTAGATCCCGCGCCAGCTCGGCCAGCCGGTCGCTCTCGAAGCGCGAGTAGACGAAGACCGGGTGGTCCGTCTCCGCAAGTGCCTCGAGCAGGCTCTCTGCAAAGGCGCGCCGCGGGTCTTCCCTGCCGGTCGCGAGGAACTCCCGGTGCCCGAGGCTGTCGTCCCCCGCCGCCGCGTGCAGCGACCACTGAAAGAGCAGCTGCTGGAACGGCCGCGTTCCCGGGTACGGGGGCACGGCAGGGCCGTAGGTCTCGAAGTCCAGGTAGAGCGACGGCGGCCCGAGCTTCTCGAGCGCGTGCACCAGCTCGGGCGCAGTGACCTCGCCACCCCCGGCGAGCGCCTCCCGCACGCGCACCTGAATCGCGTTCAGCGGGAAGTCGGCGGGGATGTCGCCGATTCGCTCGACCCCCTGCTGCTGCAGCCAGACGAGCCGCGCGCCGGTCAGGCCGGGGAAGCGCCCGATCCAGTCCGCCGGTCGGTCGCGCGTGCAGTGGTCCCAGAACTCGCACCAGCGCGGCCGCCGGCACTGCTCCGACGGCTCGATCTGCGGCGCTGCGCTCTGCTCCCGGACCGAGTGCAGCCGGGCGACGTCCACGCCCACGTCGGGGGTCCGGTCGACGGCGCGCGCCGTCACGTCGGTGCGACGGAAGAAGCGCGTCCAATCGATCCCGTCGTTGCCGCGCACGAAGTCGCCGTCCACGTGAACCACATGAGCCGGCCGCGCCGCGATGCCGTTCGCCTCGAGCACGAAGAGCTGGAACGCCACGTCGTCGATGTGCTCCCCGCGCACGCGCGTGGCCGACTTCACCTCACACAGCGCCCACCCCCCAGCGGGCCTGCGCTCCAGGATGTCCGCTCGGATCCGCAGGCCGTCCCGCTCGAAGGCGGCCTCGAAGATCGCGGGGACGGAGGGGTCGCGGAGCAGCCGGGCAGTCTCGCCGAGCGCCGCGCTCCAGTCGCTGCTCTCGACCGCGACTCCGCCGGGATAGAGCCCGTGGGCGCGCCGCCCGACCTCGATCCCCTCGGCCCGACGCGACTCGGCCCCGCCGTCCGGGTCACTCGCGGACTCCGGCTGGAAGAGCTGGAGCCAGAGCCTGCGCTCGCACTGCAGACCCGCCAGGTACCGGGACTTGTCGATCATCGGGTAGCCCGGAGCGGAGCGTCCGGCCTGCCCCTCAAGCCGACGCGCCCCCCGAGCGCAGCTCGGCCGCCGCGTCGAGGACCGCGCGCACCACCTTGTCGTAGCCGGTGCAGCGGCACAGGTTGCCCGCGAGCCAGTAGCGGATCTCGCTCTCCGTCGGGTCCGGGTCCCGCTCGAGCAGCGCCTTCGCCGCGACCACGATGCCGGGCGTGCAGACGCCGCACTGCAGTCCCGCGTGCTCGAGCAGCTTCTGCTGCACCGGGTGGAGTCGCTCCCCGGTCGCGACACCCTCGACGGTCTGGATCTCGCGTCCCTGTGCCTCGGGGCCGACCACCAGGCAGGAGCAGACGAGCCGCCCGTCGAGGATCACCGAGCACGCCCCGCAGTCGCCCGTCGTGCAGCCTTCCTTGGTCCCGGTCAGCTGCAGCCCGTCGCGCAGCACCTCGAGCAGGCTCTGGTGCGGCGTGCACAGAAACTCGACCGGCTCGCCGTTGATCGTGGTCTCGACGTGAATCTTGGCCACCTAGACATCTCCTCGTGCGAGTGCTCGACGCGTCGCGATGCCGGCCGCGCGTCGCGCCAGCACCCCGACGACGTGCCGCCGGAAGGCCACGGTCCCGCGCAGATCGTCGATCGGGCGGGCGGCCGCGCTGGCCGCCTCGGATACCCGCGCGAGCGCCGCCTCGTCCGCCCGGGATCCGACCAGCGCCGCGGCCGCTTCGGGAGCCAGGATCGCCGTCGGCGCGACGGCGCCGAGGGCCACGCGCGCCGCCGTGCAGCGTCCCTCCCCGTCGAGGGTCACGCTCACGCCGGCGCCGGCCACGGCGATGTCCATCTCGGTGCGCGGTGTGAAGCGCAGGTAGGCATCGGCACTCCCCGCTGCGCGGGTCGGAACCTGAAGCTGGACCAGAAGCTCACCGGGGGCGAGTACGGTCTCCCCGGGTCCCTTCACGAACTCCTCGACCGCGATCGTGCGGGTTCCGCTCGGGCCCGCGACGAGACACGTGGCACCCACCGCAATCAGCGCCGGGACGGTGTCGGCCGCCGGCGAGCCGTTGCAGAGATTGCCGCCCAGCGTCGCGCGGCCCTGAATCTGCTCCGAGCCGATCAACGCCGCAGCCTCGACCAGGCCGGGCCAGGCCTCACAGATCTCGGGATGCTCGCGGATCTCGGCTGCGCTGACTGCCGCGCCCAGGTGGAGACCGTCCGGTTCGAGGCGGAGCGCGGTCGTCTCGGGGATCCGCTTCACGTCGACGAGCAGCGACGCCTGCTGCTGGCCGGTCCGCATCTGGACGAGCAGATCGGTGCCTCCAGCGAGGACCCGCGCCCGCTTGCCGTTCGACCCGGCGAGCAGGCGGATCGCCTCCTCGACCGAGTGCGGCGCCGCATAGCCAGTCTCCTGCATCGTGCTCTCCTCGGGATCGAGCGCGCCATCTTACCGCGTCGCGGCCGCCGAGCCTATCGGGGGCTAGATTGTGGCCATGCTCGAGGTCAGTGCCGAAGTGGCGATACCGCTCCGCGAGCTCAGATTCAGCTACTCCCGCTCCCGCGGTCCGGGTGGCCAGAACGTGAACCGGAGGGACACGAAGGCGACGCTCCACTGGAACGTCCACAAGAGCCGGAGCCTGCCCGAGGACGTGCGCGCCCGGTTCCTGGAGCGCTTCCGACGCCGGGTGAATAGCGCCGGCGAAGTCGTGATCGTGAGCCAGCGCTTTCGCGACCGCGGCCGCAACTGCGCCGACTGCGTCGAGAAGCTGCGCCACATGCTGGCCGAGGCCGCAGTGCGCCCGACCCCGCGCCGAGCCACGCGGCCGACGCGATCCTCGGTCGTGCGCCGCGTCGCCGACAAGCGCAGACGCTCGGTCCAGAAGCGGGGGCGCCGGGCGCCCCACCCGGGCGACGAGGAGTGATGCGAGCCGCGACGCCGCGCCGGCTGCTGCGGCTCTTCTGCCTCGCCGGGCTGCTCGCGTGCACCGTCAACCCGGCGACCGGAAGGCGCGAGATCCTGATCGTGTCGCCGGCGGAGGAGCAGGCCTCCGGACGCGAGGCCGCCGCGCAGGTGGAGCGCGAGATCGGCCTGCTCGAGGACGCCGGGCTCGAGGAGTACGTCGCCGCGATCGGAGCGCGGCTCGCCGAGCACTCGCCGCGTCAGGACGTCGAGTACCGCTTCGCCATCGTCGAGATGCCCGAGGTGAACGCGTTCGCGCTGCCGGGCGGGTACGTCTACGTGTCGCGCGGTCTGCTGGCGCTCGCGAACTCCGAGGACGAGCTCGCGAACGTCCTCGCGCACGAGGTCGCGCACGTCGCGGCTCGGCACCACGCACAGCGTCAGACCCGCGCCGCGGGAGTCGGGGCCGTCTCGGTGCTCGGCGCGATACTCGCGGGGGCTCTGGGAGGTTCGGAGGCGGCGGACGCGGCCGCCCAGATCGGTCAGGTCGCTGGCTCCGGCCTGATCGCGTCCTACAGTCGCGACCAGGAGCGGGAGTCGGACCGCATCGGCCAGCGCATCGCCGCACAGGCGGGCTGGGACCCGACGGCGATGGCCGAGTTCCTGCGCTCGCTCGAGGCGGAGACCCGGCTGCAGCGCGGTGAGACGCGCCAGCCCGGCTTCCTCGACACGCACCCGTCGACGCCGGAGCGGGCCAGCGCGGCCGCCGGCCTCGCTCACGGGCTTCCCGCTTGGGAGGCGCGGCCGATCGCGAGCAGCCGGGCCGACTTCCTCGCGCGCCTCGAGGGACTGCAGCTCGGTCAGGATCCCGCCGAGGGCGTGTTCCGGGACGCCGTGTTCCTGCACCCGACGCTCGACTTCCACATCCGCTTCCCCAGCGACTGGACCACGAGGAACGCGCGCGACTCGGTGGGCGCCGTCGCGCCGGAGGGTGGGGCCCTGAACCGACTCGCTGCACAGGAGAAGGGGAGCGACCCTCGCGGGGCCGCCGAGCGGTTCGCGGCGGAGGAGCGCGTGAAGCTCATCGAGCCGGGCCCGCTGCGGATCGGGAGTCTGCGCGCCTATCACGCGCAGGTCGAGGCGGCGGGGCAGGGGGGACAGCCCATGGGGGTCGACCTGACCTGGGTCGCCCACGGCGGCCTCGTCTACCGGATCGACGGCCTCGCTGCGGGGTCGGACTTCTCCCGCTACAGCGAGCTCTTTCGCCGCACCGCGCGGAGCTTCCGGCCTCTGACCCCGCGGGAGCGCGCGAGCATCACCCGCCGGCTCCTCCACGTCGTGACCGCGCGCGAGGGGGAGACGCTCGAGGCGCTCTCGCACCGCACGGGGAACGTCTGGAGCCTGAGCGCGACGTCGGCCATGAACGCCATCCACGAGACGGAGCGCCTCCGCGCGGGGCAGCGCGTGAAGATCGCGCGCGACCACCCACTGGCCGGCTCCGGCTGAGACAGACGGACTAGCGGTCGAGGAGGTCGAGCTTCTCGGCGGCTTCGAACTCCGTGCGCACGCTCTCGTAGTCTGCGCGAGTGAACGGCGCGTAGCTGGCGTCGCCGCGGCGACGCCAGTAGATCTCGGCGTCGCCGAGGCGGTTCAGGTCGAAGTGCAGCTGCTTCAGGTTCCGGACCAGGATCTTCTCGGTCTGCGTGTACTCGAACTCGTCCACGACCCGCAGGAAGTCCGGGAACCACTTCGGGTCCATGCTCCCGTGCTCGGTCTGCTCCCGGCAGTAGTCGAAGAACTTCTGCGGATCGAACACCGAACCCGGCCGGAGCTTGACCGCCGCCATCACGAGCTCGTCCGAGACCGAGCAGGGGACGCCGTACGCCACGGCGAGCGGGATGTCGGGGTGCTCCGAGACCAGCCGCGCGACCTGGGCGGCCGAGAAGTTCTCGCCGTCCTTGCGGATCCAGTCGTCGGTGCGGCCGTCGAAGTAGAGGTAGCGCTTGTCGTCCCGGACCAGCACGTGGCCGAGATCGCCGGAGTGGTAGACGCTCTCCCGGTACTTCTCCTCGTTCGCATTCTCGTTGTCGAAGTAGCCCTGGAACAGGCCCGTGTCGGGCGCGACCCGGGTGATCTCGCCGACCGCCTCGGCGTAGTTCGCGATCTTGCCGTCGGCGTCCAGCTCGGCCGGGGGGCACTCGCTGCCGTCCTCCCGCAGGATCTTCACGGTGGGGTCCGTGATCTCCCCGACGCTGCCGCGCGGGTCCCCCTTGCGCCGGTAGGTCGAGATCGCCGCCTCGGTCGAGCCGTACAGCTCGAACATGTCCTCGAGGCCGAGCCAGTCGATGAAGCGGTCGATGTCCGGCGCCGAGGCTCCGTTCCCGATGGCGTACCGGAGCTTGTTTCCCGGATTGCGGGCCACCTCCGCCAGCACGCGCTCCTCGCTCCCATACTGCCGCTCGAGCGCCTCCAGGATGTAGTGGACGGGCTCGCCGACGTAGTTCCAGTAGGTCACGCCGTACTTGATCACGTCGGGGACGTACGAGCGCGCGCTGAACCGCTCCCTCAGGCCGACCTGGCCCCCGGCGGCGAAGGCCGGCATGCAGCCGAGGAACATCGAGTTCGAGTGGTACAGCGGCATGCACGTGTAGCCGCAATCGTCGGGGCCGAGCTCCAGGTTCGAGGCGACCGCCCGGCCGATGAAGATCAGCTTCAGGTGGTTGTTCAGGATCCCCTTGGGCAGGCCCGTGGTCCCCGACGTGTAGATCACCATCAGAGGCTGGTCGGGTGTCACGTCCACCGACGGCGCATCGAGCGATCCGTTGTCGACCTCGCTCTGGATGCACGCACCCAGGTTCATGCCAGAGGCGAGCCCCTGGCCCCCCTGGGTCGGCACCACCAGCAGGTTCTCGGCCGGAATCGAGCCGAGCTGCTCGCGCACCCGCTCCACCTCGGGAAGCAGCTTCTCGTCGACGACCAGGAGCCGGGCCTGGGACTGGTTGAGCACCCCGGAGAGCGTGTCGCCGCGCAGGCCGGTGTTGACCCCGAACAGGTTCAGTCCCGCGTACGCGCAGCCCCCGAACAGCGACAGCAGCTCCAGGTGGTTCTCCAGGAGCATCGCGACGTTGCCGGGGCGGCGATCGTCGATCTTGCCGAGGCGCCCGAGCAGGAAGTGCGCGTTCCGCACGGACTCGTCGCGGAACTGCTGGTAGGTCCAGGTGCGCTCGTTGTGGTGCAGGAACGGTCGCTCCGCGAGGTCGGGGTGCTGGACGCGGGCCTCGATCTGGGCTCCGATCGTCAGCGGCGCGTCGATCTGGTCGATATCGGTCAAGGGGGGTCCTCCGTCGCGGGCCTGTTCAAGCGGCGCGGATCTTAGCAAGATGGGGGCATGAAACTCATCCGATTTCCCGAGGGGTTCGAGTGGGGAGCGGCCACGGCGGCCTATCAGATCGAGGGGGGCGCCTTCGAGGATGGCAAGGGGCTCTCCATCTGGGACGTCTTCTGCCACCAGCCGGGCCGGGTGCTGGACGGCGACACCGGCGACCTCGCCTGCGACCACTACCACCGCTACAAGGACGACATCGCCCTGATGCAGCAGATCGGGCTCCAGACCTACCGGTTCTCGATCTCCTGGCCGCGGGTCATCCCGTTCGGAGCGGGGCCCCCCAACGAGCGGGGCGTGGACTTCTACAGCCGCCTGGTGGACGGCCTGCTCGAGGCGGGGATCGCGCCCTGCGCGACGCTCTACCACTGGGACCTTCCCCAGGCGCTCCAGGACCGGGGGGGGTGGTCGAACCGCGACACGGCCGCGCACTTCGCGGACTACGGCGCGCTGATGTTCGACCGGCTCGGCGACCGCGTCACCCGCTGGATCACGCACAACGAGCCGATCGTCACCGCGATGATGGGGCACTGGGTGGGCGTGCTCGCGCCGGGGATCCGCGACCTCGGCATCACGGCGCGGGTCATCCACCATCTCCTCCTTTCGCACGGGCTCGCCGTCCAGGCGTTCCGGGCGAGCGGCTGCCCAGGCGAGATCGGCATCACCCACGCCAACTCGAGCTTCGAGCCGCTGGACGAGACGCCGGAGAGCGCCGCCGCGGTGGAGCGCGCGCGCGACTTCGACACCCGCACCTGGCACGGGCCGGTCTTCGGGCGCGGCTATCCCGACTCGGTGTCGCGCTACTACGCATCCAAGGGAGCGGAGTTTCCGATCGAGCCGGGCGACCTGGAGACGATCGCCGTCCCGACCGACTTTCTCGGTGTCAACCTGTACTCGCGCCGGGTCGTGCGTGCGGACCCGGAGCGGGGCGTGGGGTACCGCTACGCCGAGCCGACGCTTCCGACGACGCCGATGGGCTACGAGATCGCGCCGCACGCGCTGGGCGACTTCGTCACCTTCGTCTCGAACGAGTACGATCGACCCAGGATCTACGTCACCGAGAACGGCATGTGCGACAATACGGCGCTCGAGAACGGAGTCTGCAACGACCAGCCGCGCGTGGCGCTGGTGCGCGGGATGCTCGAGGGTCTGAGCCGCTCGATCGAAGCGGGCGCCGACGTGCGCGCCTACTACGTCTGGTCGCTGTTCGACAACTTCGAGTGGGCGTTCGGCTACTCGAAGCGCTTCGGCATCGTCTGGACCGACTACGAGACGCTCGAACGCACTCCCAAGGCCAGCGCGCGTTTCTTCTCCGACGTGATCCGGCAGAACGGGATCGAGGTCTAGGAGCGGGGGGGGGACGGCGCATGACCGAGCCGCGCATCACCATCGACATCACCGCGCGAGAGCGCCGGACCTACGAGCGGCTGCGCTCCCGGGTCGTCGCGGGGCAACCCGGCGAGGCCTCCGGCTTCCGCGACCTGATCCTGCTGCTCCCCGACTTCGTCGTGCTGCTCAGCCGGCTCGCACGCGATCGCCAGGTTCCGCCCGGGGCGAAGCTCGTGGCGGCGAGTGCGGTCGCCTACGTGCTCTCCCCCATCGAGCTCCTGCCCGAGCTGCTGCTCGGGCCCTTCGGCCTGATCGACGACCTGCTCGTCGTGGCCGCCGGCGTCTCGTTCCTGGTGAACCGCGTTCACCCGGACCTGGTGCGCGCCCACTGGCCCGGCCAGGAGGACGCGCTCGAGTGGGTCCAGGCGGTCTCGAGCTGGGCCGAGCAGAAGCTCGCGCGGGGCGTGGTCGGACTCCTGGGCCGCCTCCCGCGCCTGGTGGGCTACTGACGTCTGGCGCTGCCCCCCGGCGTGAGCGTCGGGGCCTCGTCGTCGAGGCGGACGAGCTTCTCGCTGACCTCCCAGAGCTGCCGGGCGAGAGCCTCGTTCGTCGCGTCCTCGGAGGGCTCGACCTGCTTGCAGCGGATGAAGTAGCGGCCGCTCACGCCTCGGAGCTCTTCGGAGGCGGCGAGGTAGAGCGGCGTCTCGGCGCCGCGGGCGGCGTCGAGCAGGAACGGCCGGGCCAGGCGGAACAGCACGGCAGCCGGTCCGCCGTCCCCCTGGGCGATCTCGGTGGCAACGGTTCCGGGGTGGACCGCGTTGACCTCGATTCCGGATCCCTGCAGCCGACTCGCGAGCTCGAGATTGAACAGCAGGTTCGCCAGCTTCGAGCGTCCGTACGCCTTCATGCCAGTGAACCTCCCGTCCGCGGCCAGCCCTTCGGGGTCGAGCGTCGCCTTGCGGTGGAGGTCGGACGTCAGGTTCACGATGCGCCCCGGGGCACTCGCGAGCATGCGCTCCAGCAGGAGGTTCGTGAGCAGGAAGGGCCCGAAGTAGTTCGTGGCCAGGGTCGACTCGATCCCGTCCTCGCTGAGCTCGCGGCGCCTGCGGTAGACGCCCGCGTTGTTCACGAGCACGTGAATCTGCGGGTATTGCGCGAGGATGTCGCGCGCGAGCCGGCGCACCGAGGCCTGCGCGGAGAGATCGGCCAGCATGAGCTCGATCGAGTCGCTTCCGGTCTCCTCACGGATGCGGGCGATGCTCGCCTGCCCGCGCTCCCGGCTCCGGCAGACCACGAGGACCCCCGCGCCCAGCCGGGCGAGGCCGAGCGCCGTCTCGTGTCCGATGCCGGTGCTCCCCCCCGTCACGATGCAGGTCTTGCCCGTCAGGTTTTCGAGCTCTCTCGTCACTTCGATCCCTTCTGTTCGATCCCCACGCACCCGAGTTTACTACCATCGCGAGCATGGACACCGCGCTCGACCCCAGCTGGCTGTCGCTCCTGCCCGCCATCGTCGCGATCGCGCTCGCCTTCCTGACCCGCCAGGTCATCGTCGCCCTGTTCGCGGGAGTCCTCACGGGGAGCGCGGTCCTGTTCCTGCAGAGCGGCGACTGGGCGGACTGGAACCTGATCGACCGATTCCTGTTTCCCGCGCTCGGGACGCGGGGCTTCGCCCAGATCCTGCTGATCTACCTGTGGTGTCTCGGGGGATTGATCGGAATCTGGGGCAAGACCGGTGCCGCGCTCCACTTCGCGGAGACGGCCAGCGCTCGCTTCGCCCGGGGTCCGCGCTCCTCGCTGCTCCTGACCTGGCTCCTCGGCGTGGTCTTCCACCAGGGAGGCACGGTCAGCACCGTGCTCACCGCGACCACCGCCAAGCCGATTGCGGACCGGCATCGCATCAGCCACGAAGAGCTCTCCTACGTCGTCGACTCGACCGCCTCGCCCGTGGCCACGATCGTCCCCTTCAACGCCTGGCCGGTCTACGTCGCCGGGCTCGTCTCGGGCACGATCACGCTGATTCCGGACTCCGAGGCGGGCGTGCGCTGGTTCTTCGCGTCGCTGCCGTTCAACTTCTACGCGATCCTCGCGGTCACCTCGACGCTGCTCTTCTCCCTCGGAAAGCTGCCCTGGGTCGGTGCGACGATGCGCCATGCGCGAGACCGGGCGCGTGCGTCCGGCGAGCTCGACGCACCGGGCGCCGACCCGCTGCTTCCCACGGAGGTTGCGGCGATGCGCGCGGTCCCGGGCTACACGCCGAGCCTGCTCGACTTCTTCGTGCCGCTCGGGACGCTGCTCGGCCTCGCGGTCCTGCCCTACCTGGTCGCGCGCGCGAACTGGATCAACGAGGCGTTTCTGGCGGCGGTCCTGTCCAGCATGGTCCTCGCGCGTCTGCGCGGCATGTCGCTCGCCGAGGTGGTCGACGGCTTCGTCTCCGGCTGCCGCGGCATGACGATCGGCGCCCTCATCCTCGCGCTGGCGGTCACGCTCGGCACGGTCTCCAAGGAGCTGCACACCGCCGCCTACCTGGTGTCGGTCGTCGGCGACGTGCTTCCCCACCTGGCGCTGCCCGCGATGCTGACGGCGCTCTGCATGGGGATCGCGTTCGCGACCGGCTCCTCCTGGGGAACCTACGCGGTCGTCTTCCCGGTCGCGATCCCTCTGGCCTGGGAGCTCAACCCCGACCCGTTCTTCCTGAAGGTCTGCTTCGGTGCGGTGCTCGGCGGGGCCGTCTACGGCGACCAGTGCTCGCCGATCTCCGACACCACGATCCTCTCGAGCATGTTCGCCGGCTGCGACCTGATGGACCACGTGCGCACGCAGCTTCCGCTCGCCACCGCAGCCGCGATCCTCGGCGGCGCCCTCTCCACGTTGGCGCTGTTGATAGGCGGATAAGGCCGCGCCCGGTTACTCGGGGTCTTGGAACTTCGGCTGCCGCTTCTCGAAGCTGGCCTTCACCGCCTCGATCTGGTTGGGTCCGCCGATCAGCGAGCGCTGCAGCTGCTCCTCGAGCTCCAGCCCCTCGCGCACGCCCGCGTTGACGGCGGTGTTGAGCAGCGTCTTCGCGGCGCGGACCGCTTCGGGCGACCTCCCCGCGATCTCGTACGCGAGCTCCAGGGCGGCCTCGCGCGGGGTGTCGGAGAGATGGGTCGCGAGCCCGAGCTCCACCGCCTCCGCGCCGGAGACGATGCGCCCAGAGTAGGTGAGCTCCTTCGCGAGGTCGAGCCGGACCACGTGACGCAGTGTCTGCGTGATCGCCATGTCGGGGATGAGGCCGTACTTGATCTCCATGACCGACATCCGCGCATCGGGCGCGATGAAGCGGATGTCGGTGCCGAGCGCGATCTGTAGCCCGCCGCCGTAGGCGACGCCGTGGATGGCGCCGATCACCGGTACGGGCAGCTCCTGCCAGATCCAGCTCACCAGCTGCGCGCGGTTGGCGGGGCTCTCGTCGCTGCGCGCGAGCAGGTTCTGTGCCCCGCTCTCCGAGTCGGAGACGGCCCGGGCGAGCGTCTGGAAGGCGCCGACGTCGAGCCCTGCCGAGAAGGCGCGCCCCTCGCCGGAGAGCACGACCGCGCGCACCGATCGGTCCTGCGCCAGGGCTTGACCGGTCGCGGTCAGCGCCTCGAACATGGCACCGTCGAGGGCGTTCAGCTTGTCGGGTCGATTGAGACGGACATCGGCGACGCCGTCGGTCGTCGAAACGGATACTCGGTCGGACATCGGCAGCTCCTCTACTTCGCGGGTCTTTGACCGAACAGGTTCTTGCGGGCCTCTTCGTCCATGCCCTGCGCCATCGCCTCGCGAAGCTCCCGGCCGACCTCGAAGCCGCGTCGCAGTGCGGGGCGTTCCTTCATGGTGTCATACCAGCGTCGCACGTTGGGGAACGCAGCCAGGTCGATCCCCTGACGCTCGTGGGGGACGGTCCAGGGCCAGCAGGCCATGTCCGCGATCGAGTACTCGCCGCAGACGTACTCCCGCCCGGCGAGCTGGCGGTCGAGCACGCCGTAGAGGCGCTCGGCCTCGTTCGTGTAGCGGTCGATCGCGTACTCGAGCTTCTCGGGTGCGTACATGCGGAAGTGGTGGTTCTGGCCGAGCATCGGACCGAGACCGCCCATCTGCCACATCACCCACTCCAGCACGGTCTTGCGGCCGCGCGAGTCCGGGGGCAGGAAGCGGCCGGTCTTCTCCGCCAGGTAGACCAGGATCGCGCCGGTCTCGAAGACCGGGATCGGCGGCCCCGAGTCGGCGGGTTCGTGATCCACGATCGCGGGGATCCGGTTGTTCGGACTGATCGCCAGGAACTCCGGCTTGAACTGGTCACCGCGGCCGATGTTGACCGGGATCACGTTGTACTCGAGGTCCATCTCCTCGAGCGCGATGCTGGCCTTCCAGCCGTTGGGCGTCGGCCAGTAGTACAGATCGATCATCCGGGGGGCTCCTACAGGTCCGTGCGTGGCGGCG
>CAZLBF010000364.1:0-3875 GCA_964557495.1 uncultured Myxococcales bacterium
TACAGGTCGTCCCGCTCCCGGTACAGGCCCACCTCGGCTCCGTCGAAGGCGCGCTTGGTGGCGCTCGCGATGTCCTTGCGCGCGATGCCGGCCCAGCGGGCGTTCTCCTGGTGGTACTCCGGGACCAGCTTGGCCACGCGCTCGCGCATGTCGGTGCGGACGTCCTTTGCGAGCGGGCTCTGGTCCAGGATCGCGACGCCCTGCGCGGCAACGCCGCGCAGCGTCCCCGCATCGGCGTCGGCGGGACCGCTGAAGCGCGCCTCGAGCGGCCAGGTCTCGGCGGGTCCAACGCCGTACTTGCGCACGCGCAGCATGGCGTCGCGCACGTTCTCGGCGGCCCAAGCCTCGATCTCGGCGATCAGCGGGTCGATGTCCTTGTACGAGTCGGTGTTGACGACGAGCTGCGCGTAGGTCTCGTCGCGTCCCTGGGGATCGACGGGCAGGTAGAAGCGCGGGGGGCCCTCGCCGATGAAGCTCGACACCGACTTCACGCTCGGGCTCTCGAGCAGATGCTCCTCCAGGGGTCCGAGTGCATCCGCGACGTCCTGGATGCGCGATCCCTCGGGCGCCCAGTAGTCCAGCATGAGCTGCGGGCGGCTCGAGTCCGGGAAGAACATCTGCCGCACGCCTCCGAAGGCGATGATCGAGACAGCCAGGAGCGCGACCATGGCACCCAGGAATGGGCCCCGGTACCGGATTGCTCCGGACAGCCAGCCTCGAAAGCTCTGATAGAAGCGCCCCGCGTAGGGGTCCGCCGCGCCCTCACCGCCCTCGGGTGCCTTCAGAAGATCGATGCACTGGATCGGCGTCACGGTCATCGCCAGGAGCCAGGAGAGCAGAAGCGCGATGGCCACGACCGAGAACAGCGTGCGGCAGTACTCGCCGGCATTCGCGGTCGAGGCGTATACCGGGTAGAAGGCCATGACGGCCACGACGGTGGCCCCCAGAAGCGGCCAGCTGGTCGAGGCGGCGCTCTCGATGGCCGCGCGCTTGCGGTCCATGCCGCGCTGGATCCGGATGGCGATGCCGTCCGCCACCACGATGGCGTTGTCCACCATCATCCCGAGCGCGATCACCAGCGCTCCGAGCGACATGCGCTGGAGGTCGATCCCCAGGACCGCCATGACCATGAAGGTGCCGAGAATGGTGAGGAGCAGGCCGCTGCCAATGATCATGCCCATGCGCCAGCCCATGGGGATCGTCAGCACCAGGAGCACGATCGCCACGGCCTCGGCGAGGTTGACGACGAAGCCATTGATGGCCGCGTTCACCTCGTCCGACTGCCAGGAGACCTTGTGCACCTCGATGCCGATGGGCAGGTCCGCGACCAGCTCGCGCAGCCGCGCGTCGATGGCTCGTCCCGTCTCGACGACGTTCCCCCCCGACACGTTGGCGAGCGAGATGCCCTGCGCGGGCTTGCCGTTGAAGCGCATCTCCCAGTTGGGGGGCTCGAGGAGGCCGGCGCGCACCGTGCCGATGTCGCGGATCCGCAGCAGCTCACCCGTTGCGCCCGGTCCCACCTGCGCGGCCTGGTCCGTATCGAACGCCTGCCGCGTGTCGAGGAGTGTCGCGTGGATCACCAGGTCGCCGATGTCCTCGGGGCGCTCGAAGGCGCCCGTGGGCGCGACGCGGAAGCGCCGGTTCTGGAGGTCCACGTTTCCCGCATCCACGACCACGTTCTGCTGGCGAAGCGTCGCGGCGACGGTCTCCGCCGAGATGCCCAGCTCGGAGAGCTGCTGCTGCGACACGTCGACCCAGATGACCCGGTCGGGCTCTCCCCACTGCTCCACACGCGACACGCCCGGGACGAGATTGAGCTCCTTGCGCAGGTGATCCACGTAGCCGTCGAGCTGCTCCAGGCTGAAGCCGTCGCCCGTGATCGCGAGCACGAAGCCAAAGACGAAGTTGAAGTCGTCGGTGACGATCGGCTTCCCCGCCCCGGGAGGGAGCTGGCCCTCGATGTCCACGAGCTTGCTACGCATCTCGTCCCAGACCTGAGGCAGCTCGTCCGCCCAGTACTCATCCAGGATGTCGACCTTCACCACCGAGAGGCCGGCGACCGAGGTCGAGTAGGTGTGCTTGAGCTGGGGCAGCTCTTGAATCGCCTTCTCGACGCGATCGGTGACCTCGAGCTCGACCTCGCTCGGGCTCGCGCCCGGGTATGCGGTCGCGACGACGGCGGTCTTGACGGTGAACTCCGGATCCTCGAGCTGCCCGAGCGCGAAGAAGCTCGCGATGCCCCCCGCGACGAGCAGGAACACGCTGAAGTAGGTGACGGTCCGGTTCTCGATGGCGATCTCGGCGAGACTCACGCTGGGATCTCCTTCCGGCTCTAGTCCTGGATCCGTACGGGCTGGCCTTCGCGCAGCGAGTGCACGCCGGCGGCGACGACGCGCTCACCGGGCTCGACGCCCTGCACCCGCACGCCGATCGCGCTGAAGCCGAGCGGCGTCACCGGCCGTCGCGACACGCTGCTCGACTCCGGGTCGATGACCCAGACGTAGCTCTCCTCCGAGTCGGAGGCATCGTCCGCAAACACGGCCGCGATCGGCACCTCGACGCCCGAGACCTGGGCATCTTCGGGCAGCTCGAGGCGTCCCGAGGCCTCGCCCGCCATCCCGGGGAGGATCTCGACCTTCTCCGGCTGCTCCATGAGGAGCGTGATCGGATAGGTCCGCGTCGTGCGGGAAGCCTCGTTGCCGACCTCCTTGATGATCGCCGGAACCTGGGTGTCGGGAAACGGCGCGAAGCGAACCCGGATGTCGCGCACATAGGGGACGCTGGAGATCAAGCTCTCGGGGATGTTGACGATCATCTCGATCTTCGAGGTGTCGAGCAGGCGCAGGACCTTCTGCTTGGGTCGAACGTTCTGGAAGTTCTCGACGTAGGTGGCGGCGATCGTGCCTGCGAAGGGGGCGATCAGGATGCTGTCGGAGAGCGCCTTCTCGCGAATGGCGACCTGCGCGTCCGCCTGCCTGAAGCGCGCCTCCGCGTCGGTGAGCTCCTGCTGCGAGATGGCACCGCTGCGTGCCGCTTCCTCTACCCGGGAGTACTGCGCCCGGGCCCGATCCCGCTCCGCCTTGGAGGTGGCCAGGTCGTTCTGGAAGTCGCGCGGGTCGAGGCGCGCCAGGACCGTGCCCGCCCGAACCACGTCCCCCACGTTCGCCTGGCGCTCGACCAGCTGGCCCGACACCTCGAAGGCCATCTCGACCTCCTCGGTCGCCTTGGCTCGACCCGGGAAGCGCCGGCCGGAAAGCTCGGTATCCGCCACGACGATGGACAGGACGGGGCGGATCAGCTCGGGCGCCTCCTCCTGCGCGCCACAGCCCGGCAGCGCCCAGACCGGGAGCAGGGCCAACGCAGCGACTCCGAGTCGCCGCACGCGGGACATCCCGTCGAGCCCGCCGCGCAGCGCCGCGCGGACCCGACCCTCATGGCTCTTCGTCTTCTCCATCAAGGCTCGCCCCTCCTCCTCCGAGACCGTCCTCCGAGACCGAGATCCGACATGGCGAGGGAACTTCTGCGTCGCGGCCACGCGGTTCACCACCCGCGCCGCGAAGCGTGACCCCAGCGCAGCGCGAGGTCAAGCGCACGGGGTGGTATCCTCGCGCGGGCCCTCGGGGGGCACGAGCCGGGTCCCCGGCTCCGACCGGACAGCTGCGGGGGAAGCGGATGCCGCGGAATCTCTACGTCGCCACCATGGAGGCCGGAAGCGGCAAGTCGCTCGTCGTGCTGAGCCTGATGGAGCTGCTCTCGAGCCGGGTCCGACGGCTCGGCTTCTTCCGGCCGGTGATCCGCGAGACCGGGTCACCCGACAACGACATCGAGCTGGTTCGGCAGCGCTACCGGCTGCCGTTCCCCTACGAGTCGCTCTA
>CAZLBF010000365.1:0-5323 GCA_964557495.1 uncultured Myxococcales bacterium
GGAAAAGCCCAGAAGCTTGGCTCGTTCTGGCGAGAGCGCCCGGTGGTGCTCGTCTTCATCCGCCACTTCGGCTGACTGTTCTGCCGCGAGCAGGTCGCGCAGTTGCGCGAACAGATCGACGAGATCCGCGCCCGGGGCGCGGAGCTGGTGATCGTGGGAAACGGCGCAGCGAACTTCGCAGCCGCCTTTCGAGAGGACTTCGAGCTCGATTGCCCGCTTCTGGTCGACCCGGAGCTTCGCGCCTATCGCGCCGCGGGTCTGCGGCGCGGAAGGGTGGAGCTCCTGTCACCCCGGCTTCCGCTGAACGCCATACGGGCTCTGCGCTCGGGCTCCCGGCAGACCGGTGTGCAGGGCGATCCCTGGCAGCTCGGGGGCGTATTCGTGATCCGGGCCGGCGGCGAGCTCATGTATCAGTACGTGAGCCGCGAGGCTGGCGATCACGCGCCGGTGAGCGAGATCCTGGTGGCACTCGACGACGGGTCCGAGCCCTTGCGGGAGGTCGAGCAGGCGCCGTTCGCCCATGTCTGGCTCGGGCGCGCCCTCAGCCGCGTCGTCGACCCCTTGACCGTCCCCTCCTTCGACCGGACCGGGTTCCGGATCCACTCGCTGAGCTTCCGCCCTGAGGACCTGGACGTCGATCTGTCGGGCCGGCGCTGCCTCGTGACGGGCGCGAACTCGGGGATCGGCTACGAGACGGCCCTTGCGCTCGCGGATCTGGGAGCCGACGTAGTGCTCCTGTGCCGCAGCCGAGAGCGCGGCGAAGAGACCGTGGAGCAGATCCGGGAACAGACGGGCAACGCGCGCGTCTCACTCGAGATCGTGGACATGTCCGACCTCGGCTCGGTCCGCGCGGCTGCTGCACGCCTCGCGTCCGGCCCGGTCGACGTGCTGGTGCACAATGCGGGCGTTCTTCCGGCCAAGCGCGTCGAGACCGGCGACGGGCTCGAGCTGACGTTCGCGACGAACGTGGCCGGTCCCTTCCTGCTCACCAAGCTGCTGCGGGGCGCGCTCGAGAAGTCGGCCGACGCTCGGGTGATCTGGGTCTCGTCTGGAGGCATGTACACGCGACGCCTGAACCTGGACGACCCGAGCTGGACGGCGCGCGAGTACGACGGCGTCATCGCCTATGCGGAGACCAAACGCGCGCAGGTGGTCCTGGTCGAGCTCTGGGCCGAAGAGCTGCGTTCGAGCTCGGTCGCGGTCAATGCGATGCACCCGGGCTGGGCCGACACCCCATCCGTGCAGAGCTCGCTGCCGCTCTTCCACCGCATCACTCGCAACATCCTTCGCAGCCCCGCGGAGGGGGCCGACACCGTCGTCTGGCTCGCGGCCTGCGAGCGCGCCCGGGAGTGGACCGGCGGCTTCTTCCTGGATCGGGAGCGGCGCCGGACGCATCTGCTCCCGTTCACGAAGGAGTCGGAAGCGGATCGCAGAGCGCTGTGGAGCCTGTGCGAGCAGATCTGCGCGACCCGCACCGAAAACCTCTGAGCCGTTCGCCTTCGCCAGCAGTTACCCTATCGAAGCACGATGACGCGCGGACTTCACTGGTTTCGCAACGACCTCCGGCTTCGGGACAACACCGCGCTCGCGGCGCTCGCGACGCGAGTGGACGAATGGCTTCCCGTATTCGTGCTGGATCCGCGCATCTGTGCCGGCCCCTCCTCGGGCGCTCCGCGTACTCGCTTTCTCCTCGACTGCGTCGCGCGCCTGGGTCGTGACCTGGACGAGCGGGGCGTGCCGCTTCTGGTGCGCGAGGGCGATCCGGAACGCATCCTCCCGCGGCTCCTGCACGAAACGGGCGCGCGGCTCCTCTCTTTCAATGAGGACGTGACTCCCTTCGCGCAGCGGAGGGATACGGCGGTGCGCCGGGAGGTCGAGAGAGCGGACGGCGAGATCATTGCCCGGCTCGACCACGTGGTGTTCCGCTCGGGCGAGGTGCGCTCCGGAAGCGGCGAGCCGTACTCGGTCTACACCCCCTACCGGAAGACGTGGTGGAAGCGCTGGCTGGCGGAGCCGCGACTCCCTGCCCGCGTCCCGCGCCTGCCTCCGCCGATACCGGGCTACGCGGCCGACTCCATCCCGGATGCGCGAAGCCTCGGCCTGGAGAGCGAGGAGCGGGACCTTCCGACCGGCGGAGAAGCGGCGGCCCGCCGGCGACTGGCTCGCTTCCTGGAGACCGCCGCGCCGCGTTACCACGAGGACCGCGATCGGCCCGCTCTGGACGGGACTTCGCGGCTCTCCCCCTACCTGCGATTCGGGGCGATCTCGGTGCGGGAGTGCTTCGAGCGCGCCCAGGACGCGGCCGAAGCCGAGCCCGCCCTGCGGCAGGGCGCTTCGAATTGGCTCGACGAGCTGGTGTGGCGCGAGTTCTACTCCGCCATCCTCGAGGAGCATCCGCGCGTGCTGCGCGAGAGCTACCGGAGGGAGTACGAGGCCCTCGCCTGGGCCGACGACCCGAAGGGCTTCGAGGCCTGGTGCGAGGGGCGAACCGGCTATCCGATCGTCGACGCGGGCATGCGCCAGCTGCGCGCGACGGGGTGGATGCACAACCGGGTGCGCATGATCGTGGCGAGCTTCCTCACCAAGGACCTGCTGATCGACTGGCGAGAGGGGGAGCGCTTCTTCTTCGAGGAACTGGTCGACGGCGACCCCGCGTCGAACAACGGCGGCTGGCAGTGGTCGGCCTCGACCGGAACCGACGCCCAGCCCTACTTCCGGATCCTCAATCCGGTTGCGCAGGGGCGGCGCTGGGACCCGCAGGGCAGATACGTTCGACGCTGGGTCCCCGAGCTGCGCGGGGTGGCAGACGCGCACGTCCAAGCTCCCTGGGAGTCGGAGCGGTTGCCTGCGGACTACCCCCCTCACATGGTCGACCACGCGGAGCAGCGTTCCATTGCCCTCGAGCGATTCCGCGAGGCGCGTGCAGCTGCGAATCGCTCCTGATTCTCGAACGCGAACCCGCGACTCCACATCATCAGGTCGGCTGTGCGAGCGGGTCGGTGCCCTCGAGGCCCTCGCGGCGAAGCGCGATGCCCTCGAGGATGCGCGTGTGGACACCCTGGTCGATCGGATAGTAGAGGGCGATGACGAGCGCCAGGCCGTTGCAGAGCGACGGGACGAGGGCGTACATCGTGCGAAGCGCGAGCTCGACCTGCGGCGTCTGCTCGACGCCCGGCCGGTATCCGAGCGCGCCCAGGATTGGCAGGGCCAGGCCGACGCCCAGCGCTGCAGCGAGCTTTCGCGCGATCGACCAGATGCCGAGGTAGCGGCCTTCCCTGCGCTGTCCCGAGAGCAGCTCATCGTAGTCGATCACGTCCGCCTCCATCGAGGATGGAATCGCCACGGTCGCCCCGAAGCCGAGGCCCGAGAGGAACACCAGGACTCCGTACACGGACGCATCACCCGCTCCCAGGAAGAACACACATGCAAACGATCCGGTATTGAGCGCCATCCCGCTGATCCAGGCGGACTTCTTGCCGATGCGCTTCGAGAGCGCGATCCACGCGGGAAGAAACAGGATTCCCGTGCCCAGGTACAGGACCAGGAACAAGCCGGCGAGGTCGGAGCGCAGCACGTACTGGACGTAGAAGAGAATCAACGTCGCGGGGAGATTGCTGCCGATCGCGCTCACGGTGTAGCTGACGAGCAGGATCACGAACGGGCGGTTGCGAGCGATCGTGCGCAGGTCGAGGCGTTTCGGTTCCGGTCCCGACCTCGATCTCGGCCGTTCCGGGACCGAGATCACGCACCAGGCGCAGAGCAGCACCAGCAGCGGCGTGTAGAGCGCCGCCATCCAGAAGAAGCGCGCGCGCTCCCCCTCGGGCCCGTCGCCCAGACCGAAGGCCCAGCCGATCAGTGCCGGAGAGGCCGACGCCGCGAGCGTCCCGGCCACGAGCATGCCGTCGCGCAGGCCGAGCAGGCTCGTCCGCTCGTGGTAGTCGAACGTGATCTCCGGACCCAGCGACTCGTAGGGAACGACGATCAGTGTCCAGCACAGGAACAGAGCGAAGGTCCAGACCCCGAGCCACAGCGCCGCCGCACCGGGCCCCAGCTCGGGCGGAGAGAACAGCACCCAGATCGAGATCGCGAGCGGCACCGAGGCGCCCAGGATGAAAGGCCTCCGGCGTCCGAACCGCGTGTGGGTACCGTCGGAGATCACGCCCACCAGTGGGTCCGTGACGGCGTCGAAGATCCGAACCCCCAGCAGAAGCACTCCGACCACGCCGATCTCTACACCGACGACGTCGGTGTAGAACTTCGGTAGGAACACGTACACGGGAATACCCACGATCGCGAGAGCGAACGCGGGCGCGGCGTACGCCAGGCGCTGCATGGCTCCGACGCCGCTCATCTCGATAGCAGCCGTCTCTTGAGTGCATCGTCCAGTGGCGCCTGGCCGAGCCAGATCGAGAACATCGCTGCGCCGAAGTCGGCTCCCTCGATCCATCCCAGCGGAGCTCCGTTGAATGCGAGCTGGACGCCCCGACCGGGGAGGTACGTGATGGCGTAGCGGTCACCCGGCTGCACCGAGCGGTAGAGCTGGTTGAGCTCCTCGATCCGGGGCTCGAGGTGCGCGTACTCGTCGGGGCTCACGTTCTCAGCGATCTTCACGCGGGTGGACTCCGCGAACTGCTCGGCGCTGAAGGCGCGGAAGTACTCGATCTCAAGCCGCTTCGGCACGTCCTCGAGCACCCGGCTCGAATCAACTCCCTCGCCGACCCACAGAGCCGCCGCGTAGACGCGCAGCAGCGCCATGTAACGCAGCACGGCGGCGCCGCGGAGCTCGAGAGGCGGCTCCCCGGGGAGGAGATCGACGAAGTCGACGCCCCCTACCTCGGCAGCCTGGGCCGGCGGAGGGCTGAGCGTGATCGCCGAGGCGAGCAAGAGAGCGGCCAACTGTCCGATGCATTTCATGACTTCGTCCTCCGATCGCCTTCTCATTGATTATCAATATAGTATATACCAAAATAGTTAATATGGTCATTATAAAAGCAGGGTGGTTATGGTATTCTATGATTAGTTGACAAGCTGTTGAACTATTTCATCCTTTGCACTTCTTCAACAATGTTTTACACTAAAGTTGCTAGGTCTGTAACCTTTACCCTAAAATATAACAAAAAAATCCTGGAAATCCTTGTATAAATATTCTAAAGAGGTTAGGTCATCAAAAAAATAATCATACATCAATATAAAAGGTACAAAATGCATCACCGAGTCTAAGAATGGATTCCTAGGCGAGTTAACAACTTTGGTTATTCTCGTTATTTGGCACCCCAAAAAATATGTGTATGACATGAAACCTGAGTACATACCATTCTATGCA
>CAZLBF010000366.1:0-10918 GCA_964557495.1 uncultured Myxococcales bacterium
GCGAAGCCGCCGTCGTTGTAGTCGCCGGGCTGGTTGAGCACGTTCGCCGCATTCAGGTGCGCGAAGCTGCAGGTTCCCGCCGCACAGTCGGCGTTCGTCTGACAGCTCGTCTGTGCCCCGGTGCAGAGCCCCACCTGGTTCGTGCTGGTGTTACAGCGCTCGCAGGTCTCGCCCGACGGGCAGCCGCCGACGCAGGTCTCGGTGGCCGGGCAGCCCGCATCGGTGTCACAGGTGGTGGCCACCGTGATGCTGCAGGTTCCGAGCTGGAACGGCTGTCCGGGCCCGCGGTCCGGGTTGCAGGTCTGTGAGCCGCCGGAGCACTTGCCGACCTCGCCCGCCGGAGCGCCGGCCTCTCCGGTCACGAAGCAGCGCTGGTCCGTGTCTCCGATCCAGGTGAACGAGACGACATTGAGCTGGCTGATCAGGTCGCCGACGTCCGCCTGGGGCGCGCCCAGGCTGTTGAGTGCCAGCTGCGTGCCGACCAAGGGGTCGATCGCGCCGACCCGCTCGATCTCCTCCTGCTCGTACGTGTTGAAGTCGTACGAGGTCCCGCAATTCGGCGGGCAGGTTGCCCCACCGGGCGTGAAGCCCGACGTCCAGATGAAGCCCGGCTGGTCCACCCCGATTCCACTGCTGTAGCAGGTCTGGATCCCGTTGCAGGTATCCCCGAGGGTGACGCAGTCCGTGTTGAACGTGCAGGCGCCGCCGCTGGTGCAGGTCCCGCCTCCCGGGTTGAACGCCTGGCCGGTCGGCTGGGCGAACTGGTCGCACTGATAGGTGATGATCGAGCTGCTGGTCGCGCCGCCGGTGATCAGGCGGTTGCCGAAGGTCGAGTCATTCCAGAGCGAGTCGCCGGTCCCGAAGAAGCGGCGCACGAAGTTCCCGTCTACCGCCTCGAAGTCCACCCGGCTGGTGAAGCGAAGGAAGTTGATCGGGTTGGTGTCCAGGGCCGCGAGTCCGGGCCTGCGCTGGGGTACCGGAGCGACGCCGGGGTTCTCCCGAGCGTACATAGTACCCTTCAGGCTCTCGCCTTGCTCCTCACCGCATTGGGTGAGCGCGGTGCCGACGACGTTCAGGGCCACGCACAGGGCCGTGCCGTCCGCCCCGTGCAGGCGGTCGTCGAAGCCCGCCGTGCGGGCCTGGTCGTCACCGTCGGAGCAGATCCCCAGGTTGGCATCCGTCGCACCCGTGCAGACGGTCGTCTCGTACGTACCAAGGGCGCTGTTGGTGCCCTGGCATGCGCAGGCGGGGTTGACCCCGGCCGTGTTGCAGGTGCCCGTGGTGCAGTCCGGGTCCGTGATGCAGGCCTGGTTGCCGTCGCTGTTGCAGACGCCCGCCCCGAGCGGCCAGAGGCAGGTGAGGCTGGTGCCGCGAGAGCAGCGCCCCGCGGGCACGCGCTCCAGCGCGCAATGCCCGTCCGACCTGCACAGCGCACCGTTGACGTCGCGGCAGCCCGATACGGGCGCTGGCGCGCTACACGTCTCCGACGCCGGACAGTCTCCGTCCACGAAGCAGGCGGTCGCAGCAGTGCTGCAGCCACCGGCCACGTCGAAGCAGGCGCCGAACGGCGTCACGTCGACTACGTTGTTCTCTCCGCCGATACCGATGCCCTCGTAGGGCGCATCGATGGCAGTCGTGGCCAGCGCCGGGCCCGCCAATAGGGTCACGATACCGAGGATCAAAAGCCTCGTCGCGATCATCTCCCCTCCCTTTCCACTTGTTAACCTGAGTTAGCGCGGCGCTTCGGCGCGTCGCATCGGGTTGCCCTGGGGAATTCACCCCAGTGAAGCTCGTGCTTCCCCTCGCAGTGTAAGTGCGACAGGGGGCGAAAAGGTGGCGGCAGATTCGTGAAATTCTGCTGATCGGAACCAGACTTGGGCGACGACGGCCCCGTCTGGTGGGATGCCGAGGCGAGATCCACCGCAGTGACGGAAGGTTAGAGCGGGAGGTTCACATGCGAGGGCCATCGCTCCCGGGCCCGTAGAGAAATCCGCCCGGGAAGGCAGACGCCTTCCCGGGCGGATCCGTACCCTTACCGCGCGCCTACGAGAGCTCGCTGAAGGCCTCGAGCAGGCGCTCCTTCGAGGACTGCCGCAGCTTCTCGATGGCCCGCGCCTCGAGCTGGCGCACTCGCTCGCGGGAGAGGCCCAGCTTCTCCCCGATCTCCTCGAGGGTATGGTCCTGCTCCCCCTTCATTCCGAAGCGCCAGCGCAGGATGTTCCGCTCCCGCTCGTTGAGCTGCGAGATGGACTCCTCGGTCGCCTGCTCGAGCCGGAAGCGATCCAGGCCCTCGAGCGGGGAGACGCTGGTGGAGTCCTTCACGAAGTCCTTCAGCACCTTGGAGTCGGTCCCCTTGACCTGGGTCTCCAGCGAGACCGGCTCGCGGGTCATCTTCTGGAGCTTCTCCGTCTGCTCGACCGACAGGCTGAGCTCCTTCCCGAGCTCGGTCGTGGTGGGCTCGCGGCCCAGCCGCTTCGAGAGTGCGTTGTAGGTCCGGTAGTACTTGAGCAGCGTGTCGTGCATGTGGCTGGGGATGCGGATGGTGCGCGACTGGTTCTGGATCGCGCGAATCAACGCCTGCCGGATCCACCACAGGGCGTAGGTCGAGAACTTGTGCCCGCGCCGGTAGTCGAACTTCTCGACCGCCCGGATCAGGCCCAGGTTCCCCTCCTGGATCAGGTCCTGGAAGGCGATCCCCATGTTCCGGTAGTCCTTGGCGATGGCGATGACCAGCTTCAGGTTGTGCTGCACGAACTTGTTCTTGTGGAACATCAGGCGGTCGTAGGCGAGGTCGACCTTGTCCATGATCTTGGTGTAGTCGGGCCACTTCATCCCGACCGACACCTCGACCTCGCGAAGCTGCTTGCGAACCTGCCGGAGATCCCGGTCCCGCTGCTGCTTTCCCTCGGCGGAGCGCGGCGCGCGACGGGGCGACTTCAGGCTCTGAAGCTCGCGGTCGTACCCCTCCATCGCGTCTCGCGCGGAGCGCAGCTTGCGCCGGATCCGCTCGAAGATCTGCATGGACAGGTCGGCGTCGCGCAGCGCCCGCTGGATGCCCTGCGCCAGGCGGGCGCGCTTGTCCTTCGCGGAGCGGTCCGCTCCCAGCGCCTCGTACTTGGCGAGCAACTTCTCGACCTTGTCTAGCGCCGAGTCGAGACGCTCGCCCCGCTCCTCGCCGTCCGGGGTTCCCGAGCCGTACGACTCCGACATCTTCGCCGTGACCCGGTTCTCGGACTGGAGCCCGCGCCAGATCGTGACCGCCTCGTGCCAGGTGAACGGAACCGCGAGGATGCCCGAGCGCATCTCGAAGGTCGCGGCCTCCATCTCCTTCGCGAGCATCACCTCCTGCTCCTTGGTCAGGGTCGGGATGCTGGCGATGTCGTTAAAGTAGGAGAGGAGCGTGTTGCGGTTCCGCGCCGCCTCCTCCTCCGGATCCACGTTCGAGTTCTCCGGATCGACCGAAGCCGAGTCCGTCCACCGGTTGCCTTCCATCATCTTGTTATCCGTCTCTTGGCCAATCTCGGCCGTCTCGGCCCCGGAGTCGACGCCAGACTCCGACACCGCGACTCCATCACTGTCCCAGATCAGGTCACCCTTGCGGCTCACTCTTCCGTTTCCTCCCGGCGGTTGCTGTCGCGGTCCGCCGCCAGCGATCCCTGGCGGGAGCGCCATTCGCACCGTCGCCTCTAGCTATCCGTACGCGGCCCCTCGCGTACAGTCGGCACACGACGCATTGTGTCAAGATGTGGGAACGAGAAAGCGCACCATCCTCGCTCCAGCCTGCCGTAGCTGCGAAGCAGATGGATGGGGGGTGAATCCGAGCCAGAACTCGAGCACTACCTTATCGGCCGCGACCCTACTCGACTTGAGTGAACCTGTCAACCGCCTGGCTTCTTTCGGAAACTCTCTTGTATTTCAGATACTTCGGAGATCCGATCGCCCTCGCCCGAGCAGCACGGACCGCAAGTCCGAGGGCCTCTCCCCCCGCCATCCACATCGGCGCTGGGTCTGACGCACACCGGCCAGGATTATTCAGGAAGAATCGGGCTGAAACGCTCAGTCTGCGCGCCGGTGGTGGAGCAGCGCCATGAACTCGCTGCGGGTCTTGGGGTCGGACTCGAACTCCCCCAGCATCGAGCTCGAGATCGCGTAGGAGTTCTGCTTCTGGATTCCGCGCATCATCATGCACAGGTGCTGGGCCTCGAGCACGACGGCGACTCCCCTGGGCTGGAGCACCTTCTCGATCACGGCGGCGATCTCGTTCGTGAGGCGCTCCTGCACCTGCAGCCGCCGGGAGTACATCTCCACCAGCCGCGCGACCTTCGAGAGGCCCACGATGCGCCCGTCGGGGATGTACGCGACGTGCGCCCGCCCGAAGAATGGCAGCAGGTGGTGCTCGCAGAGGCTGTAGAAGTCGATGTCCTTCACGATCAGCATCTCGTTGTAGGACTCCTCGAACACGGCCTCGTTCAGGATCGCGTGGGGGTCGGCCGCGTAGCCGGCGGTCAGGAACTGGAGGGCCTTGCTCACGCGCGCGGGCGTGCGCGTCAGCCCAGGCCGGGTCGCGTTCTCCCCGAGCTCCTTCAGCAGCTCCTCGACCAGACTCTCGAGTCGACTCATCGGTCCTCCGGCTCCCCGCAGTATGCAGCGGAGTTCTTCGGGGTCTCGACGACGCGCACACGGTGCAGCGCGCCCTTCGGCAGCGCATCGACGAGCGCGCGCCAGACGAAGCGCGCGATGTTCTCCGCGGTCGGCACCACCCGCTCGAACTCCGGCAGGTCTCGATTCAGATGCCGGTGGTGGACCCGGTCCAGCACGCGCGCCTGGACCGCGCGGTCGATCTCCTCGAGCGGCGCCAGCATTCCGGACTCGGGCTCGACGGCACCGCGCAGGCTGACCTCGATCGCGTAGTTGTGTCCGTGACCGGCGGGGTTGGCGCACTTGCCGTAAGTCTCGCGGTTCATGGCGTCGGTCCAGTCACTGCGTGCCAGCACGTGCACCGCGCTGAACCGGTAGCGTCGGGTCAGGGTGAGCATCACCGGCTCACCTCTACCCAGAGGTCCTCGGTCGGCGCCAGCCGCACCCGCTTCAACAGCTCCCCGGGCAGCGCAGCGTCCAGCAGATCGAAGATCGAGCTCGCCAGGTTCTCGGCCGTCGGCGCGCGATCGCGGAAGAAGGGCGTGTCCTCGTTGAGGTTGCGGTGGTCGAAGCGCTCACCGACCTCCCGCTCGATGATCTGCTTCAGCTCGCTCAAGTCGATCAGCATGCCGGTCTCCGGATCGAGCTCTCCCGCCAGTGTGACCTCGAGCGAGTAGTTGTGCCCGAAGACGCGCTCACCCGCCGCCGAGCCGTACACGCTGCGGTTTCGCTCCTCCGACCAGTCTCCGCGCCACAGCCGGTGCGAGGCCGAGAAATCCATCTTGCGCGTCAGCTCCAGCACGGGCCGGAGTGTAGCCGGATGCCTGGAACTAGTATCTGCGGAGCAGCCCGACGACCACGCCCTGGACCTCGACGTCCTCGGCCGGGAACTCCATCGGGCTCAGCTGCGCATTGGCGGGCACCAGCCGGATCCGGGGGCCGTCGCGGAAGAACCGCTTGAGCGTGGCCTCCTCGCGCTGGATCAACGCGACCACCGTCTCCCCCTCTCGCGGGGCGCTTCGAGCCTCGAGAACCACGATGTCCCCGTCGAGGATGTGGTCGTCGATCATCGACTCGCCCTGAACGCGCAGGGCGTAGCAGTCGCCGCGGGCCGCCAGGTCGGAGGGCACCGAGATCGTGTCCGGGACCGGGATCGCCTCGATCGGGGTACCGGCTGCGACGGTGCCGAGAAGCGGAATCGCGCGAGAGTCCTGCGAGCCGGACTCGACCAGCTCGAGCGACCGGCTGCGGTTCCACGCCTTTCGCAGCAGCCCCTTCTGGACGAGGTTCTGGACGTGCTTGTGCACCGTGGCCACGGAGGAGAGGCCAAAGTGGCCGCCGATCTCCTCGAGGCTCGGAGCGTAGCCCTCGCGGTCCAGGAACCCTCGGATGTACTCGAAAATCTCCCGCTGCCGCTTCGTCAGATGCACGTCCCACCCCGGCCGATCGTCGGCAGATCGTCTATTTTGACCCGGCCCGGCCGACTCGGGTTCCGGGTCCAGAGTCCCCCGCTTCGTTGGCAGTCAGCTTAATCGAACAAATGTCGAAAATCAATCCGTGGTTCGGCTGCGCGCTGGCGGTCCTGGGCGCGGCGGCCTGGACGCAGCCCGCGGTCGCGGGCTCGGATCTCTGGTGGCATCTCGCCTCCGGGCGGGACATCTGGGCCGCCGGCGCCGTCCCGGAGGTGGATCGCTACTCGCACACGAGCGCGGGTGCGATCTGGATGAACCACGAGTGGCTCTGGGACGTTCTCTACTGGGGCGCCTACAGCCTCCACCCGCAGCTGGTCGCCTGGCTGAACTTCGGCGTGGTGCTGAGCGCCTACGGGCTGATCTTCTGGGTGGCGCTGCGCTGGAGCGGGTCGCTGCTCGCCTCCGTCGTCTCGGTCTGGCTGGCCGCCGCGGCGGCTCACTGGTTCGTCGACATCCGGCCGCACCTCTTCACGCTGCTCTTCGTCGGGCTGTTCCTGGCGACGCGCCACTGGCGCTACGCGCCCTGGATGTGGCCGCCGCTGCTGATCGTGTGGACGAACCTTCACGCCGGGTTCGTGTTCGGCATCGGCATGATCGGCCTGCACGTCCTCTTCCGCACGATCGAGTCCGGCTGGAGCGTCCTCGAGCGCGACCGCCCGTCGGGCCGAGCGGGTCGCGCGGCGACGCCGCGCGCGAGCGAAGCGTCGCCGCTGCTGGGCCGGCTCGCGCGCAGCATCCCCTGGCTCGAGTGGGGCTGTCTGGCCGGGGCGATCGCCGCCACGCTGCTCAACCCGTTCGGTATACACATATTCGAGTACCCGCTCGCGTACCTGGACGCGGCCTCTCCGTTCCGTTCGATCATCGAGTGGCAGCCTCCCCCGTTCGGCCTCGACCTGCAGCGCTTCGACGGTCGCTTCTGGTGGCTCGCTGCGCTCGGCATCGCCGCGGTACCCGCGGCCGTTCGGCGCACGCCGTATCACGTGGCGCTCGCGGCGGTGACCCTCGCCATGGCGATCACCTCGCGCCGCTTCATCCCGCTCTTCGGATTCACGGTCGCGCCGATCGTGGCGATGGGAGGCAGCTGGCTCGCGGCGGCCGCCGGCGAGCTCTGGCCGAGCCTGCGCGACCGCCGCGTTGGCTGGGCCATGGGGGGCGTCGCCCTTGCGCTAGTCGCGCTCTTCTGGCGCGACGTCCGGGTCTACCCCGACCTCCTCGCCCGCTGGACGCAGGACCACTTCTACCCCGAGGGGGCGGTGCAGTACCTGCGTGCACTGGAACCTCCGAAGCGGCTGATGAACCTGTACAACTGGGGCGGCTACCTGATGCTGCACGCACCCGGCATCCCGGTCTTCATCGATGGGCGCGCGAACACCATCTACGGAGAGCGCGTGTACACGGACTACCTGCGCGTTCAGGGCGCCGCGCGCGGCTACCGCGTGCTGCTCGCGCGCTACCGCGTCGACATGGTGCTGATGCCGCAGAACTACGCGCCCGCGCAGGATCTCGTGCGGGGGCCCCGCGCGTGGCGAGTGATCTACGAGGACCGGGCGTCCGTCCTGCTCGTGCCGCCGGGATCCCCCTACCTCGACGGACGGCTTCCGGACCCCGACACGGTCGTCGGCGAGCATCCCGACCGGCTGGTGATGATCGCGCGCCGGGAGGCCCTCTCGGGACGCTTCGAGCAGGCCGAGAGAACGCTCGAGCGCGCCATCGAGCTCGGTCCCCTCCACTACCCCACCTACGCTGAGCTCGGAGCGACCCGGATCGTGGCCGGGAATCCCAACGGCGTCGCAGAGGCGATCGACCGCGGGATCCGCGAGCTCCCGCGCGAGACCGAGCACCTGCGCCGCCTGGCGGCTCAGCTGTACGATCACGCGGGCGAGCTGGACCGCGCTATCGAGTCGCTCCGCGGCGGGCTCCCGACCGGACCGTTCCAGGGTGTGACGGGCGCGCGGCGCTACCTGGAAGAGCTGGAGAAGCGCCGCTCCGAGGCGCAGGCAAAGAAGGGGGGCCACGGTTGAGCGCGACACCCGAGGCGCCAGCGGTGCGCATCGCGGAGATCGGCGACCATGTCGATCGGCGCGTGCGGCTCCGGGGCTGGCTCTACAACCGTCGATCGAGCGGCAAGCTGCACTTCCTGCAGTGTCGGGACGGCACGGGAATCATCCAGTGCGTCGTCTTTCGAGGCGACGTCTCCGACGAGGTGTTCGAGACCGCGGGGGAGATCGGCCAGGAGTCCTCGATCGAGGTGATCGGCAGCGTGCGCGCCGATCCCCGCTCCCCGATCGGGTTCGAGCTCGGAGTCGAGGACCTGAGCGTGATCCAGAACGTCGCGGACTACCCGATCTCGCCGAAGGAGCACGGCGTCGACTTCCTGCTGCAGCACCGGCACCTCTGGCTCCGCTCGCGGCGCCCCCATGCGATCCTGCGCGTGCGGGCCGAGGCCCAGCAGGCGGCGCACGAGTTCCTGAACCGCGAAGGCTACCTGCGCTTCGACACGCCCGTGCTCACGCCCGCGGCCTGCGAGGGAACCACCACCCTCTTCGAGACCGACTACTTCGACGAGACGGCCTACCTGACCCAGAGCGGTCAGCTCTACGCAGAGGCGGGGTGCCAGGCCTTCGGCCGCGTCTACACCTTCGGCCCCACCTTCCGCGCCGAGAAGTCGAAGACGCGCCGACACCTGATGGAGTTCTGGATGATCGAGCCCGAGGCCGCCTTCCTGGACCTAGACGGCGACGTCGAGCTGGCCGAGGGACTGATCTGCGCCATGGTCGATCGCGCGTTGGAGCGCTGCGGAGCCGAGCTCGCAGTGCTGGAGCGCGACACCGAGGCGCTCGCTGCGGTGCGTCCCCCGTTTCCGCGGCTCACGTATGCCGAGGCGGTGGAGCGTCTCGAGCAGAAGGGGCAGCCGATCGAGTACGGCCAGGACTTCGGCGGCGACGAGGAGACCCTGCTCGCGAGCGAGTTCGACCGCCCGCTGGTGATCCACCGCTACCCGGCGGCGATCAAGCCCTTCTACATGAAGCGCGACCCGCAGGACCCGTCGCTGGCGCTCAACATGGACATCCTGGCGCCGGAGGGGTACGGCGAGATCGTAGGGGGAAGCGTGCGGGAAGAGAATCTCGCGACCCTCGACGCCCAGATCGCCGAGCAGGCGCTGGATCCGGCGCCGCTCGAGTGGTACCGCGACCTGAGGCGCTACGGGAGCGTGCCTCACGCGGGCTTCGGGCTGGGACTGGAGCGCACGCTCTGCTGGATCTGCGGCGTGCACCACCTGCGCGAGACGATCCCGTTCCCGCGCCTGATGGGCCGCCTGCACCCTTAGGCCGGGTATCGGCCGGCGGGTCTTTCCGGCCTAACGGCGAGCAAAGCTCACCTTGCCGGACGGCGCGCTGTCTGCGCGCCTTGCGGCCTGCCGGGCTCCGCGAGGCTTCGCCTCGCTGCGCGCGCCGCTGCCGCGGCGCTTGCACTCCTTGCCGGGTAGCGGCCGGCGGAGTTGCGGGGTATCGGCCGGCTTGGCTTGACCGGAACCAGGTGGGGACCTAGAGTGCGCTCCGCCTGGCACTCCCTCTGGGCAGACTGCCAGCGCGGACAGGTAACCTCTTGAGATTTGGACTGATTTGCATCAGGCGGTGCCTGAGCGCAACGAAGGAGAAGCATGAAGATCCGACCGCTTCAAGACAGGGTTCTCATCCGCAGGGTGGAGGAGGAAGAGACCACCGCCGGCGGGATCATCATCCCGGACTCCGCCAAGGAAAAGCCCCAGGACGGCGTGATCGTCGCGACGGGCAAGGGCAAGATCCGCGAAGACGGCGGGATCAGCCCCCTCGACGTGAAGAACGGAGACCGAGTGCTGTTCGGCAAGTACGCCGGAACGGACGTCACCCTGGACGGTGAAGAGTACGTGATCCTCCGAGAGGAGGACATCCTCGCCGTCTCCACCCCCGCCAAGAAGAAGAGCTAGGAGGATTCCATGTCGGCGAAGATCATCAAGTTCGACCAGGAAGCGGCGGACGCCATTCTGCGCGGCGTCAACAAGATGGCGAATGCAGTCAAGGTCACGCTCGGACCCAAGGGCCGAAACGTGATCCTCGAGAAGAGCTTCGGCTCGCCGGTCGTCACCAAGGACGGCGTCACGGTCGCCAAGGAGATCGAGCTCGAGGACAAGTTCGAGAACATGGGTGCCCAGATGGTGAAGGAGGTCGCGTCCAAGGCCTCCGACGTCGCGGGTGACGGCACGACCACGGCGACCGTGATCGCCCAGGCGATCTTCCGCGAGGGCCTCAAGATGGTCGCCTCCGGCCACAGCCCGATGGAGCTCAAGCGCGGGATCGACGCCGCGGTCTCGACCGTGGTGGACGAGCTCGAGAAGCTGTCCAAGCCCACGCGCGATCGCGACGAGATCGCCAACATCGGCGCGATCAGCGCCAACAACGACGACGAGATCGGAAACATCCTGGCCGACGCAATGGAGAAGGTCGGCCGCGAGGGCGTGATCACCGTCGAGGAGAACCGCGCGATGGACACGGTCCTCGACGTGGTCGAGGGGATGCAGTTCGACCGTGGCTATCTCTCGCCCTACTTCGTGACTGACGCGGAGCGCATGGAAGCGGTCGTCGACGAGCCGCTGATCCTGCTCCACGAGAAGAAGATCTCGAACATGAAGGACCTCCTCCCCGGGCTGGAGAAGATCGTTCAGACCAAGAAGCCGCTGCTCATCCTCGCCGAGGACATCGACGGTGAGGCGCTCGCGACGCTCGTCGTGAACAAGCTGCGTGGCACGTTGAACGTGGCCGCCGTCAAGG
>CAZLBF010000367.1:0-5220 GCA_964557495.1 uncultured Myxococcales bacterium
CGAAAATCAACGAGAATCTTCACCCCCGGGTATTGCACATGGGATGCACCGGCATACGCTCTGGGGCCTCGAAAGCTGAGAGGAGCATGACGATGAGCGCCTACGACCCTTTTCTGCGCGGTGACGATCCGGTTGGCGTACGGACCCTCGAGGTGACCGACGCGTTGCGCGAGCGCACGCTGCCGGTCGAGTTCTGGTACCCGGCGACCGATGCGCACCGCGGTCAGGACCTCGACCCGGAAACGCAGGACCGCTTCCAGCCGATGCCCATCGCGCCCGAGACGTCGCAGGCGGCGGTGCGCGACGCCGCGCCGCGCGACGGCCGCTTCCCGCTCGTCCTGTTCTCCCACGGCTACGGCGGAGAGCGTCGCCAGACGACCCACTTCTGCACGCACCTCGCGAGCCACGGCTTCGCGGTCGCGTCGCCGGACCACGTCGGGAACACCATGCTCGACACCTTTCAGCAGGCGATGGAAGGAGGGGCGAACCTGTCCGACTCGCTCGAGACGATCCAGCGCTTCATACGCGACCGGCCGCTCGATGCGAGCTTCGTGCTCGACCGCGTCGTGGCCGGCGACGGTCCCGTGCAGGTGGACTCCGACCGCATCGGCATGACGGGCCACAGCTTCGGCGGCTGGACCACCCTCCACACGACGGCGCGCGACCCTCGCATCCGGGCGGCACTGCCGCTCGCCCCGGCCGGCGGCTCCGCTCCGTTCAGCGAGGGCGACACCGGCACGAACCCGCTGCGCGACCAACTCGACCTGGGCTGGAGCCGCAAGGTGCCCACGCTCTACCTCGTCGCCGAGTTCGACACCCTGCTCCCGCTCGACGGAATGCGTGAGCTGATCGCCCGCACGCCCCAGCCGTGCCGTGCAGTCGTGCTGCTGAAGTCGGATCACTTCCACTTCTGCGATGCCGTGGAGCAGACCCACGACCTGTTCAAGACCATGGGTCCGATGATCGCCGCGAGCAGCCCGGACCCCGAGGTAACGGGGGCGCTCTTCCAGTCGATGAAGACGAGCGCCGAGCTCTGCCCGGGCGAGCACGCCTACGCGATGATCCAGGGACTGGGCCTCGCGCACATGGACGCCAACCTGCGCGGGAACGAGGGCGCAGCGAAGCTGCTCGCGGGCGACCTGGCCGCACTTCTCGCCACTCGGGGCATCGAGACCGAGGGAATCGGCTAGGCCGAGCGCGACGCTCGCAAACTTGGCGGCAAGCTACTTGGCCGGCTTCACCATGCTCGCGTAGCCCGCGATGAACGGCGACAGGCTCACGTGGTCCACCTCTACATTGATGATCGACGGCTTTCCGTTGGCCACCGCCCGCTTGATGGCCGGCACGATCTGTTCGGGATCCGTGACCACCTCGCCGTGTCCGTCCCACATCGCCGCCATCTTCTCGTAGGCCCTCATCGGGTGCAGCTCGACGTTGCAGTGGCCCTTCTCTTCGACCTCCTCGGGCCGGATGAACCCCTCCACCAACCGAATCATGCCCCAGGCCGAGTCGTTGGAGATCACACAGACCACCGGGACCCCGAGCTTCTCCATGGTGTCCAGCTCCATGGCATAGAACCCGAAGCTCCCGTCGCCCGTGTACCACAGTACCGGCTTCCGGTTCGCGGCCCAGGCCCCGACGGCGAGGGCGGGTCCCGTGCCGATCGTGCCATTCGCGCCCGATCCATGGATCTGGCCCGGCCGATACGCCGTCGCCCCAATCCCCATCCAGACCGAGGCCTCGCCGCCATCACAGATCACGTTCCAGTCCCGCCCCTCTTCGGCGAGGAATCTCGCCACTTCACCCGCACAGCGCGCGGGATGCACCGGAATCCCCTCCTCCGAGTAGGCCGGGGCAAGGGACCGCTGCCCCGTCTCCGTGCCTTGCCCGGTCCATGAAGCGGCCGCTGGCTTTTCCCGCTTGCTCTTGACCGCCTCGAGCAGCTGACTCGCTACCGGACCCGCTCCCCCGACGATGCCGATGTCCGCACGCAGGTTGAAGCCGATCTGCCTCATGTCGGTGTGAACCTGGACGACCTTCGCACCCCCGGGGATCATCGCCCCGGACGCCAGCCGGAAGTCGAACCGGCAACCCAGAGTCAGGACCACGTCCGCCTGCATGACCGCGTTCGTTCTCAGGAGCGCGTTCTCCGATTCGTCACCGAACAGCCCGCGACATGCGTTCCCGGAAACTCCAACGGGCATGCCCAGGAACTCCGAGAGCTCTGCGACCGCCGTCGCGTGATCCCCGACGCTGAACCGGGCGCCATCGTCCACCAACGCCGCCGGCCGCTCCGCATTGGCAAGCAACTCCGCGGCCGCATCCACCAGGGCCGGATCGCCGTAAGGGATCGCATCGGTCCGGTAGTTCGTCGGGAACCAGACCTTCTCCTCCTCGACCTTCGCGAACAGGAGATCCGTCGGGATCTCCAGATAGACCGGTCCCGGGCTGGAATCCATGGCATGGCGGTACGCCATCGAGACGTACTCCGGTATGCGGGTCGTGCTGGTAATCTTGCGGGCCCACTTGGAGCATGACTCCATGACGTTGAGCGTCGACATGTCCTGCAGATCTCCCGCGTCTCGCTTGGCCAGCGCGACGGCACCGCCGACCTGCAGAACCGGGATACCCAGGGACTCCGCTTCCATCATTCCAGCCGGCGTGTTTCCCACGCCTGGTCCCGCAGTGGTCATGACCACCGCAGGCTTTCCCGAGGCTCGCGTATACGCGATGGCTGCGTACATCGCCGCGCACTCGTGGCGCATGTCGATGATCTCGATCCCCGCATTCCTCATCCCGTAGAAGGCCGGCATGATGTGCCCACCGCACAGGACGAAGGCCTTCTCAATTCCCTCGTTTGCCAGCGCCTTACCGAACAGCGCTCCACCATCGACTAGTCCCATTCTGATTCCTTCCTTCTGTTCCTCGGCGGGCGTCTGAAGACCGGCCCTGCTTGGACGCCTGAAAGGCGCCCCTGCGGACGCCCTGGCAGGGCTGTTCTAGCTCGTCCGAGGCTTCCTTTGCAACCCGGTGCACTGCGGTAGGATGGGAGCGGGCGAATTTCAGGAGGTGTCGGTGCCGAGGAACCTGAGCAGGCTCCTGGTCGCGAACCGGGGAGAGATCGCGATCCGCGTGATGCGGGCGGCTGCCGAGCTGGGCATCCCGACGCTGGCCGTCTACCCCGGGGACGATGCCGGCTCACTTCACACGAAGAAGGCCGACGAGGCCGTCCGGCTGCCCGGACAGGGCGCGCGCGCCTATCTGGACATCGAGGCAATCCTCGAGGTGGCGAGGGAGCAGGGCTGCGACGCGCTCCACCCCGGGTACGGATTCCTGAGCGAGAACGCCGGCCTCGCCCGGCGCTGCGGCGAGGCGGGCATCGTCTTCGTCGGCCCGCGCTCAGACACGCTCGAGCTCTTCGGCGACAAGGTCCGGGCCCGCTCGGTCGCCGCCCAGCACGGCATTCCGGTGCTCGAAGGCACCTCCGACGCCACGAGCCTGGACGACGCACGAGCCTTTTTTGCCTCGCTGCCGAAAGGCGAGGCGATGATCATCAAGGCGGTGGCGGGCGGGGGTGGACGCGGCGTGCGCGTCGTGCGCTCCCCCGACGAGATCGAGGCGGCCTATGAGCGCGCCAGCTCCGAGGCGCGGGCCGCCTTCGGCAACCCCGAGGTCTACCTCGAACGCTTCCTGCCGCAGGCCCGCCACATCGAGGTGCAGATCGCCGGCGACGCCTCCGGCGAGATCTCCCACTTCTGGGAGCGCGACTGCTCCCTGCAACGCCGCCACCAGAAGATCGTCGAGTTCGCGCCCTCGCCCTCGCTCCCGCCGCACACGCGGGCGCGCATCCTCCAGGCCGCCGTGAAGCTCGGCAGGGAGTCCAGCTACACGAGCCTGGGGACCTTCGAGTTCCTGGTCGACGCCGCGAGCGGGGACGATACGAGCTTCGCCTTCCTCGAGGCGAACGCCCGCCTGCAGGTGGAGCATACCGTCACCGAGGAGGTGACGGGCGTCGACCTCGTGCAGCTGCAGCTGCAGCTCGCCTCGGGGCACACGCTCGCGGATCTCGGGCTCCTGCAGGAGCAGGTGCCCGCACCGCGCGGCTTCGCGGTCGAGGCGCGCCTGAACATGGAGACGATGCGCCCGGACGGGATGGCGAGCCCGGCGGGCGGAACGCTCACCGCCTTCGAGCCGCCGTCCGGACATGGCGTCCGCACCGACTCCTTCGGCTACGCCGGCTACGCAACTAGCCCGCTCTACGACTCGCTGCTCGCGAAGCTGATCGCGCATTCGCCCTCCAGCTCGTTCCTGGACTCGGTGACGCGCGCCGATCGCGCGCTCGCGGAGTTCCGCGTCGAGGGTGTCTCCACGAACCTCTCGTTCCTCCGCGCCCTGCTGGAGCACCCCGCGGTGCGCGCGGGACGCGTCAACACCCGCTTCATCGACGAGCACATCGCTGAGCTGGTTGCCGCCTCCCGCGCCGAGCGGCGGACGTTGCACGCCGGCCCCGCTTCAGTCGAGACTCGCGGCGAAGCGTCCGAGCGCGCCCTGGCCGGCGCGAAGGTGGATCAGGCCGACCCACTCGCCGTCCTCGCCTACGGGCAGGAGGAGGGAGCCGCGCGGCGAGCCGAGATGCAGGGGACCCAGGTCGCGGCCCCGACCGGCACCGTACCCGTGGACGCGCCGCTCCAGGGCACCGTCGTCAGCATCGAGGTCGCCGAGGGGGACGCGGTGCGCGCCGATCAGCTGCTGCTCATCATGGAAGCGATGAAGATGGAGCACGAGGTGCGGGCTCCGGGCTCGGGCATCCTGCAGCGCATCGAGGTGGAGGTCGGCGACACGATCTACGAGGGCCACACGCTCTTCCTGATCGAGGAGGGCGAGGTGGAGGCCGCCGCCGGCGCAGCCGAGCGGAAGATTGATCTCGACCACATTCGAGACGACCTGAGGCAGGTGCTCGATGGCCGCGCTGCGACGCGCGACGAGGAACGACCGGTCGCGGTGGAGCGTCGCCACTCCAAGAGCCAGCGCACGGTCCAGGAGAACGTCGAGCAGCTCTTCGACCCCGATACGATCATCGAGTACGGTCCGCTCGTGCTCGCTGCGCAGCGCGCGCGCCGCTCGATCCCCGAGCTCATCGAGAAGTCGCCGCGCGACGGCATGGTCACCGCCGTCGGCAGCGTGAACGGGCAGCTGTTCCCGGACCCGGTCAACCGCGTG
>CAZLBF010000368.1:0-7435 GCA_964557495.1 uncultured Myxococcales bacterium
GCCAGGACGATGTCACAGGCGAGGACGATCTCGAAGCCGCCTCCCATCGCCACGCCGTTCACCGCGGCGATTACCGGCTTGTCGAGGTCGAAGCGCGAGGTGAGCCCGCCGAAGCCGTGCTCGGGCGCGCCCATCTTGCCGCCGGAGGCCTGGTACTTGAGGTCGTTCCCGGCGCTGAAGGCCCGGTCGCCGGCGCCCGTCAGGATGGCGATCCAGAGCTCGGGATCGGCCGCGAACTCGTTGAACACCTCGTCGAGCTCGAAGTTGGCCGGCGGGTGGAGGGCATTCATCACCTCGGGCCGGTTGATCGTGACGTGAAGCACGTGTCCGTCGCGCTCCGACTTGCAGAACTCGGGCATCCGGTCCTCCTCTCTTGAGGCCGTGGATTATACTTCCTGCCGGGTATCGGCGGGCAGAGCCCGCCTGCCGGGCTTCGCTCGGCTTCGCCTCGCTGCGCGCGCCTGCGGCGCTTGCAGGTCATTGTCTGTGCCGGGTAGCGGCGGGCATGGCGGGGGGGTCAGCGGAGGCGTTGGGTTACTCGGGCGAGTCGGGCGGCGAGCACCCCGTTCAGGTTGCGGTGGACCTGGGCGGCGATCCGCGGGGATCGGCGCCGTAGGCGGTCGAGGCTCGACTGGGTGAGGCGGAGCAGCCGCGCGTTCTCGACCACGTCCACGTCGGCGGTGCGCATGTGCGCCGCGGAGAAGAGGGCGACCTCGCCAATCACGTCTCCACGCGCGTGGGTGGAGAGGAGCCTCGGTCCGTCCTCGCGCACGACCGAGGCCCGCAGCTCCCCGTCGATCACCACGTACATGTCCGCGCCCGCCTCTCCGGTCTGGATCAGCCGCTGGCCCGCCGGCATCGAGACGACCTCGGTCATGAGGGCGACGAAGCGAGCCTGCGCCTTCGAGAGACCCGAGAGGAGCGGAATCGAAAGGTGCGGCTCCGGGCCGAGATCCAGAGTGAGCACATCCCAGAGGGTCGCGACGCGGAGCCCCGCGCAGAGCGCGGGGGTGAGCACGATGTCGGCGGCCCAGGCGGCGCCGAGCGCGAAGGCGGCCATGATCCCCATCTGGATCTGCGTCTGAAGCTCGCTGATCGTGAGCACGAGGAAGCCGAGGCAGAGCGCGAGCGACGTGTACGTGACGGGACGACCGACCGAGCGCAGGGCCGAGACCACGGCGCGCCGATCATCGGCCAACTCCCGCGCGTCGCGGGTGAAGCGCGCGAAGTAGTGGATCGTGTCGTCGACCGCGATCCCGATCACCATCGGCGCAATCAGGCTGGTGCCGATGGTGAGGCTCACGCCACCCAGACCGAGCGCTCCGAAGTAGACGGCAACCGGAAAGAGGTTGGGGATGAGCGCGATCAGGCCCACGCGCGGGGAGGTAAACAGGAAGGACAGGAGCACGTAGATGATCAGCATCGCGAAGGCCAGGCTCCAGATCTGCCCACGCATGATCGCGTCCATCGTGCTGTTGAGCAGCACAGGATTGCCCGTCACGGTCGCGGTGAGGTGCTCGGGAAGATCCTCCAGCCGGCGCTCGATCGTCTCGATCAGTACCGAGACATCGTCGGAGTCGACGACCCGCGCTCGCACCGCGATCGAAACCATCTGGGAGCGGGAGTCGACGAAGCGCTCGATCTCCTCGTTCGCGCCGAAGAAGAGCAGCTGACTCACGAGTCGACGTGACTTCGGAATCCGGAGGTACTCCGGATCATTCCCGTGAAATCCACGATTGATGAGCTTCAGGTAGTCCACGAGCGAGGTCGTCCCACCGATCTCCGGAAGCCGCGCCAGCCAGGTCTGCAGGTCTTCGACAAGCCTCAGGTTCACGGGCTCGCGGAACGCGTCCGCGTAGTCGGCCGACAAGATCACGTAGAAGGGGTTTGCTCCCTCCAGGTGCTCGTTCACCGCCTCGAAGTGCACGCGAACTGGTGCGTCGGGCGAGAACTTGGTCGTGTGGACCGTACCGATACGGATCTGCGTCGCACCGAACACCGCGAGGAGCGCGATTGCACCCGCGCCAATGAAGATCGCCCGACGGTGGTCCAGGTCGAATCGCGCCACGCGCCCCGCGAAGCGATCGAAGGCGCCGCTGGCCGAGGCGGTCGGGGTCGCGGCCGCCTCGCGCGGACTGATGAGGCGCAGCAGGGTGGGAGCGACGGTGAGTGAAGACAGCATCGTGAGCAGTACGCCGATGACCGACAGCAGCCCGAACTCCCGGATCGCGCCCAGTGGACTGAGCATGAGGGACAGGAAGCCGGCGGCCGTGGTGAATCCGGTGAGCGCGACCGGCAGTGCCACGTCGCTCAGTGCACCGACCATCCAGTCGAGCCGCGAGCCGGTAGGGTTCTCGCTTCGCTGCGCTTCGTACGCCGATACGACGTGGAACGAGTAGGCGAGTCCGAGCGTGAAGAGCACCAGCGGTACGACGACCGTGACGGCGGTCAGCGCATAGCCGAGCGCAGTGACGAGGCCGAGCGTCCAGATCAGCGCGAAGGTGATCGACAACAGGGGCGCGACGACACCGTGCAGGCTGCGAAAGGCCAGGGCGAGGACGCCGGCGAGCACCAGGGCGACGAGCGGGGACTGCCGCGCCAGATCCCGAAGCATCATCCGCGCGCTGACCGCCTTGATCCGGGGCATGCCCGAGACCCAGACCTGCGCCTCGCCCCGCTCCTCTTCGGCGATCTCGGCGATCTTCTCGTCGAGCCCGCGCTCCACGAACTCGCGGTCCGAGAAATCCAGGAAGTAGACGAGCAGCGCCGTCGCCGTGCCGTCTTCCGTCACCAGATTACCCGCGTAGATCGGGTTCTCGAGGACCTCGCGCCGAAGCGCCGCCGGATCGGTGTCGGCACCGGGATGGGCGGAGATGAACGGCGCGATCTCGAGGTCGTTGCCCACCCCTCGGATGTTGAGGGCGTTCGCGAGCGACACGACGTGGTGCACGCCGTCGAGCTGCGAGATCCGCTGGGTGAGTCGGACCACGGTCTCGAGGTGCTCGGGCTGGAACACGTCGTCGGCTACGAGCGCCACGACCATCGACTCGTCGCTTCCGAAGATGCGCCGCACCCGGTCGTAGAACTTCTTGGCCGGATCGTCGCTGGGGAGCATCCGGTTGAACGAGGTGTCGATCTCGATTCGGCGTTCGCCGGTGCGGAGATTGACGATCTGGTGGGCGGCAGCCAGGGCCAGCAGCGAGGCGAGGGCCAGGACCCATCCCGCCCGGCGCCCCAGGGCTGTGAAGAGGCCGGTCATGCTGCCTCGACCGGGCCTCTAGGGAGCGCCCTTGCGGCCCAGCTGCCCGAACCGGAAGGTGCGGTTGGGGATCTCCGCGCCGACCTCGACCGAGAGCAGCCGCAGCTGCGTCTGCGTCTCGTCGCGCAGGTCCCGCATCAGGAGCTCGCGGGGCACCCAGCTCTCGCCCGACCGCTCCACCTTGGACGCGTCCACGCTGAGCAGCTTCCGGATCCGGCCGGGGGGCTCATAGAGCTCGACCTTGAGCGGCACGCACTTCTCCTGGTCGACGTAGGAGACGATCTTCTCGTAGGCCGAGCCGGCGTCGGGCGCCGGACGTGCCTCGATAATGAACACCGGGCGGCCGTCGACCTCGCCGGGCGGGTCGAGCTTCCGGGTCTCCGCGTGGTTGAAGCCCTGGAGCCGCTCGAAGTCCTCGTAGGAAAAGTCCGTCCCGTAGATCGAGCCGCGAAGCGCCTGGCTGGTGATCCGGCGCGTCTTGCGGATCTCAGGCAGATACAGGTGCATCTCGGCGCTCTGCTCCGTCTCGATCAGCAGGAAGCCCGCCCCTTCGATGTCGGCCGGCTCGGTGAAGCGCGCGAGCAGGCGCGAGAAACCGTCCTCGAAGCGCTTCCAGTAGATCTTCGCGCCGATCGTGCGCTCGGCGCCCATCCGGTCGCGCGGAGTCATTTCGACCGTCTGCACGCTGCTGTCGGCGTGCAGATTCCCCCTCACGCAGCGCTCGATCTCCTCGAGAGGGGCCCCCGCCTCGAGCGCTTCCGCGGGACCCTGGATCCCGATCCCGAGCAGCAGCGCCAGCCCTGCCGTTTGCGACCGCAGCATCACGGCCCGTATGTTACTTGCACTCGGGGGTGTTTGTGGCTCGAAGCGGCCGGGAGGCGTTTCCAGGGGACCGGCGGGGTGGGCTCATCGCGGAGCGCGAGGCGCGGCTCGGCCTCGGCGGCTTCGCGCTGAAGCGCTGACGGAGGTGCTGGCAATCACTCGCGCAATGTGGCGACTGCTTCCCGACGTGCGGCCCGCCGAGCGCATGCGGTTCCTGTTCTTCTTCTCGCTCTGCGGCCTCATCAGCCTCGCGAGCATGCTCGGGCTGACCGCGGTCGAGGCGCTGTTCCTGGCGCGCCTGGGCCCCGGGCTGCTGCCGGTGACGTTCATTCTGGCTGCGCCGGTCACCGTGCTCGGCACGCTCGCCTACGGCTCGTGGGTGGCGCGCACGCGAAACGACCGGTTCTTCATACAGATGCTGGTCGGGGCCGCCCTGGTGCTCTGCGCGGCCACGGTGATCGTGAGTCGCGGGTATCCCTGGATCTACCCCGCCCTCTTCTGCTTCTGGTTCCTCTCGAACACGATCCTCCTGATCAACCACTACTGGACGTTTACGGGGGATTTCTTCGACACGCTCGCAGCGAAGCGCCTCGTTCCCCTGTTCAACGTCGGGAACAGTCTCGGCGGCGTCGCCGGGGGGCTGCTCGCGGTCCTCCTCAGCCGCTTCCTGCCGGTCGAGTCGCTGATCGCGGCGTGGGCACTCTTCCTGCTCGCGGCGGCGCTGCTGCTCCGCGCGAGCCGGCGGGCCCTGCGCCGCTGGGGGCCACTCGAGCTCGAAGAGGCGGACGAGACGTCGCTCCAGGGTCTGGGCGTCGCGGTCCGCTACAGCCGGCGCACGCCGATCGGCCGCTGGCTCGTCGCCTCGACCGCGGCGATGATCCTGGCGCTGATCGTGAGCCAGTACCTCTACCTCTCGGTCTTCGTGCAGGCGTTCCCCTCCGTCGAAGCGCTGGCCGGGTTTCTCGGCATCTACCTCGCGATCACGAACGCGGTCGAGGTCTGGATCGCGATGTCGCTCGTGCCGCGGCTGATCCGGCGCGTGGGCGTCCCGACCGCGAACCTCGTGCACCCCTTGCTCACCGCCGTCTCGTTTGGTGCGCTGGCGCTCGAGCCGGGACTCGCCGCCGCGGTCGCGGCGCGCGCGAACCGCGAGATGCTCGAGAACTCCATGGCCCAGCCGCTTCGCACGCTCGTGTACAACGCACTGGCCCTGAGGTTCCGGGACCGCATCCGCGCCTTGCTCGAGGGAGTCGTCGTCTTCCTGGGAATGGCACTGGCCGGCGGGCTGCTGCTCGTCGCCGCGCCGCGGTTCGAAGCGAGCACGCTCGCCTGGATCGGGGGTGCCACCGCTCTGCTCTACCTGCTGGCGAACTGGCGCGTGCGGCGCGCGTACCTCGACACCATGATCCGGCGCCTCCGGGAGGGACGCCTCGACTTCGCCGAGCTGGGCGAGGAGCTCGGCAAGCTGGGCGACTCGAGGCTGGTGGAGCTCTGGGACTCGCTGCTCGCGACCGTGGATGCCCGCGGCCGGTCTACCGAGCTTCAGCTCGCGCGGGTCCTGGTCGTGCGGGGCAAGCTCGACGCGGTGCTGCGCGGCATCGCGCACGCCGACTCCCGCGTGCGCGTCGCGTGCATCTCCGCGCTCGTCGGAAGCGACGAGCCTCGCGTCGCGCAAGCGCTGGAGCCCGCGCTCCGGGACCGCGACCCGGACGTCAGACTCGCCGCAGCTAGCGCCGTGCGCGGAATCCCGGATCCGACTCCCGGGCTGCGCGAACGCATGCGCGCTCTCCAGGGGGATCCCTCACCCGCAGTCCGGGCCGAGGCGGCGGCCGCGGCGAGCCGAGAGGGGTTCGAGATCCTGCGCGCCATGGCTGCCTCCAGCGACTCCGACGCGGTCGTCGAGGCGCTGCGGCGTCTGCCTCGCGAGCTCCTCGGCTCGGCGCTGGATCACTCCCGCTCCGACAATCCGACCCTGCGGGCCGAGGCGCTCGAGGCGGCGAGTCGCCTGGCGAGGCCGGTCCCGATCCCGGCCGATCACCTCGCGCGCGACCTCGCCCATCCGGAGACCCCGGTGCGCCGCGCCGCGCTGCGCGCACTCGCGACGCGCGATGAACGAAGCGCGCGGCAGGCGGTGGCACAGGGCCTGGCCGATTCGAGCTGGGATCTCCGGCGCCTGGCCGGGGAGATCCTCGCCGAGGCCGGCCCCGACTCGATCGAGATCGCCGAGCCCTACCTGCGCGCCGCGAGCCCGGGCGCGGCCGAGGCAGCCGCGCGCGCGCTGGCAGCCATCGGAACCCCCGAGGCGCGCGAGCGGCTCAACGCGGAGCTTCGGCTGCGCGTCCGGGACGCATGGAAGGCGCTGCTCGCGATCCGGGTGCTCTCCAGCCAGGGCGGGTTGGCCGAGCGCTTTCTGCGCGCGGCGTTGGATGACGTGGTCGTTCGCGGCCGCGTGCTGGCCTTCCGGCTGCTCGAGCTGCTCGAGGATGCCGCGATCATGCGGACCGTCGAGAAGGTCATGCGCTTCGCGTCCGCTCGGGCGCGCGCCGACGCCCTCGAAGTTCTGTCGAACCTGGGCAACCGCGAGGCCTCCGAGCTCCTGGTCCTGATGCTCGACGAGGGCTCGGTCGACGAGAAGCTCGCGGAAGTCTCCGCCTACCTGTCGCCGCCGCGCAACCTCGAGGAGGTGCTCCGGGCGGCGCGGGACACCAGCGATCACTGGATTCGCGCGGCCGCGGCGGCGCTCGGATCCGACCCGATTCCCCACCCCATGCCGGAGGCACAGATGGAACGTCTGTTGGTGCTGAGAGAGGTCGGGCTGTTCGAACACATGTCACTCGATCAGCTCGAGGCGATCAACCAGGTCCTCGAAGAGGAGACCTACTTCGCCGGAGAGGAGATCTGCCGCGAGGGCGACCTGGGGATCGATCTCTACGTGCTGGTCGAGGGAGAGGTGCAGTTCTTCAAGAGCCGCGGAGCGCCCGAGGAAATCCTGCTCCGAACCCAGGGACCGGTGAACTACTTCGGTGAGATGGCGATCCTCGACGGTGCGCCCCGGAGCGCGACGGTCGTCGCGGGGACCGATGCGCGCTTGCTCAAGCTCAACGGAGAGCGGCTGAACGAGCTCATCCTCCAGACCCCGGAGATCGCCTTCGAGCTGTTCCGGGTATTGACGCAGCGAATCCGGGCAGCCGAAGGGCGGCTCGGCTTCCCGCTCCGGGAGAGCCCTCCGGCCGAGCGGTGAGCGGTGAGCGGTGAGCGGCGCGCGTCCGCGCGCGCTCGGCGGAGAGCTTCCGACCGCGGTATACCATGGCGGCGAGGAGGCCCCATGAGCCGGATCTTCGGCGAGGTTCGACA
>CAZLBF010000369.1:0-6654 GCA_964557495.1 uncultured Myxococcales bacterium
TCAGCCGCTAAACTGGCCGGCGCTCGGTCTCGCTCCGACGACGACCGGCCTGAACGGGAGCCGATGCCGCGAGACGTGCTCAGAATCGCCAATGCGCGCGAATTCTACGGCGACCGCCTATCCGCGGCGCGCGAGCTACTCGAGGACTGACGGCCGCGCACGCGGAAATGGAGGAAGGCTGACATGGCGAGGTCTGCCCGCCTGGACATCGAAGGAAACGAGTACCAGCTGCCGCTCGTAGAGGGCAGCGAGGCCGAGCTCGGCATCGACATCTCCGAGCTGCGCGGCGAGTCGGGGGCGATCACGCTCGACCCCGCCTACAAGAACACCGGCGCCTGCGAGAGCTCGATCTGCTACATCGACGGTGAGGCGGGAATCCTCCGCTACCGGGGCTACCCGATCGAGGATCTCGCCGAGCAGTCGAGCTTTCTCGAGGTCGCCTACCTGCTGGTCAAGGGCGAGCTGCCGAGTCGCCAGGATCTCGACGGGTGGGTCGACACGATCGTCCACCACACCATGCTCCACGAGGATCTGAGGCACCTGTACTCCGCGTTCCCGAAGAACGCGCCCCCGATGGCGGTCTGCGCGGCCGTCACCGGCGCACTCTCGAGCTTCTACCCCGACGACCTCGATCCCGACGACGCGCGGCAGGTCGAGATCTCGGTCGACCGCTTGATCGCAAAGTTCCCGACCATCGCGGCCTACTCCTACAAGCACTCGCTGGGGCAGCCGTTCCTGTATCCCGACAACAGCCTCGGGTACGTCGAGAACTTCCTGCGCATGATGTTCGGCACGCCCTGCGAGCCCTACCTGGTCGACACCGTCGTCGCGCGGGCGCTCGACGTGCTGCTGATCCTGCACGCGGACCACGAGCAGAACTGCTCGACCAGTACGGTCCGCCTGGTCGGCAGCTCGCACGCCAACATCTTCGCCTCGATGGCGGCGGGCATCATGGCGCTGTGGGGGCCGCGGCACGGCGGCGCGAACATGGACGTGATCCGCATGCTGGAGTCGATCGCCGACGAGGGACTCACCGCTCAGGAGTTCGTGGACCGCGCCAAGGATCGGCGCGACACGTCGCGGCTGATGGGCTTCGGGCACCGCGTCTACAAGAACTTCGATCCGCGCGCCAAGATCATCAAGAAGTCCGCCTCCGAGGTACTCGAGCGGCTCGGTGTACGGAGCACGTTGCTCGAGATCGCCGTCGACCTGGAGCGGATCGCGCTCGAGGACGAGTACTTCATCGAGCGCAAGCTGTATCCCAACGTGGACTTCTACTCGGGCGTGATCTTCAAGGCGATCGGACTTCCGACCACCATCTTCACCGCGCTGTTCGCGATGGGGCGGCTTCCGGGCTGGATCGCCCACTGGAGCGAGCTGCACGAGCAGAAGCAGCCGATCGGGCGGCCGCGCCAGATCTACGTGGGTCCGACGCTGCGCCCGTTTTCTCCGATCGCGAAGCGCTGAAATGAGAGGGAGACGAGCATGAGTTCCGGAAACCAGATCTTCGCAGCCGCCATCGTCCTGGCGATCGCCGTGGTGGTGGGCGCCTTCCTCGTCAAATCGGGGATCGACTCCGCGGCGGAGCGGCTCGTCGGCGTCGAGACCGCCGTCAACCAGGCGACGGTGGCCCTGCAGCGGGCGGTCGCTCCGGCTCCGGCGCCGCCGGCCCGTCCCACCGGGCCGGATCCGAACCGGCGCTACGAGCTGCCGATCGGCGACTCGCCGACGCTGGGAGTCGAGACGGCGAAGGTCACGATCTTCGAGTTCTCGGACTTCCAGTGACCCTTCTGCCAGAGGGTCGGTCCGACCCTCGAGCAGGTTCGCAGCGAGTACGGCGACGACGTGCGCTTCGTCTACAAGCACTACCCACTCTCGATCCACCCGCTGGCGCCCGGCGCCCACGCCGCGGCGGCCGCCGCCCAGCGCCAGGGGAAGTTCTGGGAGATGTACGCGCTGATCTTCGAAAACCGGCAGTCCCTGGACCGCGCCAGCTATGTCGCACACGCGCAGAAGCTCGGGCTCGACACCGCGCAGTTCGAGAAGGACCTGGACTCGCCCGAGGTCAAGCAGGCCGTCGACGCGGACGTCGCGCTGGCTGAAGAGCTCCAGATCCGGGGCACGCCCGGCTTCTTCATCAACGGCCGCTTCCTGTCGGGTGCGCAGCCGTACGCGGCGTTCAAGAGCGTCATCGACGAGGAGCTCGAGCAGAACTAGCCGTGCGTCAAGCTCGCTGGACCGACGACGGAATCGAGGTGGCCGAGGTTCGCCCCCCGCGGCTCGCCGACGGCTGGGTGCGCCTGCAGGTTGCCGCCTGCGGCATCTGCGGCACCGATCTGACGCTCTATCACCGCGGCTTCCCGGTTCCCCCGGGCGGGGTGCCGGGGCACGAGATCGTGGGAACGGTGCTGGACGGGCCGGCGGAGCTCGCCGACACGCTCTACGCGGTCGAGCCGCGCACCTGGTGCGGCAGCTGCGACCTCTGCCAGAGCGGACACCGGCACCTGTGCACCCAGGGCCTGATTCTGGGGCTCGGACCTCCGGGCGGCATGGCCGACTTCGTGGACGCACCGCTCGCGACCCTGCATCGCGTCGACCCCTCGCTTCCGAAGCGCCTCGCCTCGTTCGCCGAGCCGCTGGCGGTCGCCCTGCGCGCCGTGAACCGCGGGCGTATCGACAGCTCGAGCCGCGTGCTCGTGCTCAGCGGCGGGAGCATCGGCCTCGTCGCCGGCCTGCTGGCGCGCGACCGCGCGCGCGAGGTCGCGGTCAGCGTCCGGCACCCGCACCAGGCCGAGGCGGCGCGTCGCTTCGGGGTCGAGCCGCTCGCCGAAGATCAGGTCGACGCCTGGGCGATCGAGCGGGCGCCCGACGTGGTGATCGAGACGGTCGGCGGCACGGCCGACACCGTGGACGCCGCGCTCCGCCTCGCGCAGCCCGCCGGCCGCGTCGTCGTCCTGGGCGTCTTCTCCAAGCCGGCGCCGGTCAACCTGTTCGCGCTGATGGTCAAGGAGCTCGAGGTGGTCGGCTCGAACACCTACGGGCAGGACCACCGCGGTCCCGAGTTCGCCGCCGCGGTGGCCCTGCTGCCGCGCCTCGGCTCCGAGCTTGCGAGCCTTCAGACCCACGCGTTCCCGCTCGAGTCGGTGGCAGAGGGCTTCGCCTGCGCCGCCGACAAGCGCAGCGGCGCCATCAAGGTCACGATAGAGCCTTAGTGCCCCTTCAGTCGGCTCGGGGCGGTGTGCCACAATGCCGGCGATGGAGGAGTTCGGGAAGCGGATCGCGCGCTACCTGGCGCATCGGATGCCCGAGGCCTGCGACGTCGAGGTCCAGGAGATCCAGCGGATCCACGGGGGCGCGTCGCGCGAGACGTACCGCCTGCGCGCGAGCTACACCGCCGACGGGGCGGAGCAGGTGCGCGGGCTGATCCTGCGGCGCGACCCGCCCGGAAGCCTGATCGACACCGACCGCGCCAACGAGTTCAACGCCTACCTCGCGTTCCACAAGAGCGAGGTCCCGGTCCCGGAGCCGCTCTGGCTCGAGGAGGACCCCGCCTGGCTCGACCGGCCCTTCTTCGTGATGGAGGAGATCTCGGGCTGCGAGGCGAGCCCGCAGGTGCTCCTCATGCCCCCGTACGCCGAGCACCTCGAGCGGATCGGCGAGCAGAAGTGGCGCATCCTCGGCGCCATCTCGCGCAGCGATCCGGAGGCGGTCGGCCTGGCGGAGGCGATGGAGCACGTCTCGCCCGACCTCGCCTGGAAGCGGGAGCTCGACTACTGGGAGGGCGTGATCGACGAGGACGAGATCAGCCCGCAGCCGATCTCGCGCGCCGCGATCCGCTGGCTCCGGCGGAACCCGCCGCCGCCCGCCCAGAAGCTGGGCGTGGTCCACGGCGACTTCCGCACCGGGAACCTCCTGGTCGACCCCGAGGGCCAGATCCGCGCGGTCCTCGACTGGGAGATGGCCCACCTGGGCGATCCGCTCGAGGACCTGGCCTGGTCGATCAATCGCATCTGGTGCTGGGCGCGCGACGACCGGGTGGGCGGCCTGCTGCCGCGCGAGCGCGCGATCGCCATCTGGGAGGAGGCGAGCGGCCTCGTGGCCGACCCCGAGGCGCTCCACTGGTGGGAGCTCTTCTCGGGCGTGAAGGGGCTCGGGATCTGGGTCTCGAGCGGCCGCGAGTACCTGGACGGCCCGAACCGCGACCCGGTGCTCGCCTTCACCGCCTGGTGGCTGCCCAACTCGCAGGATCGGGCCATCCTCGAGACCCTGGGGAGGCTCGAGCCGGCGTGACTCCCGACGTCGACAAGGTCCTGGCCCACCTGGCGGGAACGCTGCTGCTGGAGGTGGCTCCGCTGATCCCGGTGGACTACGCGCAGAAGAACACGCAGCTGGCCGCGATGCTGCTCATGGCCAGCGTCGAGGAGTGGGACCGCTCGGTGGAGCGGCGTGTCGAGGAGAACCGGGCGCTGCGGGCCCTGTTCCGGGACGCACTCCCGCTGGTCGCCGATCCGGAGCTCTGTGGGCGGCTGGAGGAGGCCTCGGCCGACCCCGGGCTGCCGCTCCGGGTCTCCGCCCAGGGACCCGAGAACGATCGCCTTCGTGCGCTCCTGATCGAGCTGCACGCCCACGTGGAAGAGCTCGACTCCCCGAAGGCGCGCAGGCTCGAGGATGCGATCTGGGACGAGCTGCGCCGCTCCACGGAGCGCCGCAGCCTCACGATCTCACCCTTCTAGGCGCGCGGGAGCCGGACTCCAGACAAGGGCGGCCCCACCCGAGGGGGTGGGGCCGCAATTTCCTAGCTACCTATGTTTTCAGGTCGGCCGGTGTGTCAGGCCTTCCGGCGGCGCATTGCCGCGAGACCCGCGAGACCGACGCCCAGGAGCAGCAGCGTGCCGGGCTCCGGGACCTCGCGCAGGCCGCCGGTTCCGAACGTGTCGCCGGCACCGGCCAGGCCGCCGGCGAAGCCCGGGCCGAGCGCCCGGAAGACGCCGGTCATGATGTCGTACGGGATCGTCTGCTGCACGTGGCAGGGAGACTCCAGCATGGCGTCGCTCAGGTCGACCGTCTTCTGGGCCCAGACCAGGCCGTTGACACCCAGTGCGCCGGGTCCGCCACCGACGTCGCCGCCGCTCGTGGCCCCGAGGCCGCCGCCCGAGCTGGCGGGGCTCGAGTCCCAGGTGGGAGCCACGTTGCCCGACACGCCCAGTGCCGGCGGCTGCGTGCTATCGGTCGAGCAGAAGAAGTTGCTGGCCCCCGTGGTGACCTGGACCGCCGCCTGGATGCCCGGGTAGACTCCCGGAATCGGGGAGTAGCTCTCGAAGCCGGGCTCGTTCGGGTCGATCCAGGGACCGGCGTAGGTCTGGTTCCACGTGTCGAGCACCGCCACGCTGTTCGAGCTGGTGTCCCAGAAGGTCCCGGTACCGGTGACGCGCACGTCCATGATATTGGAGCGCCCCTCGAACTGCCCGCCGACCAGGTCGATCTCGATCGTCATGTCCGACCAGGGCTTGATCAGATCCGGACCCCCGAGGATGGGGATCGCGGCGGCCGTGCTGTCGCGGTTGAAGCAGCCGATGGCGGGCACGATGGCCCCCGCGTCGAAGAAGTTGCACCCGTGCGCGAGCGTCGAGGTCGGGTCATTGGGGTCCATGTTGGTGAAGTCGGGAGAGACCTGCAGTACGCTCCCGATCGCGCCGATCATGAGCAGGTCGGCCGTCTGCTTCGCCGAGATGGTCACCGTTCCGATCGAGCCGTTCGACGTCCACTTCGCGGGGGTCGAGAAGGAGAGCGGGTCGGGGTCCCACATCGGGGCGACCTTCGCGAGCGGGAAGTTCGGGTCGGGGAAGGGGACGATCCGCTTGTCCACGTAGTCCTCGTGGACGGCCATCACCAGACCCGACGTGCCTGCCAAGCCCCCCGCGGAGGGGGCGATGACGCTGCCGGGGCCAAAGTTCGGCTGGCGGTACGGATTCGCCGCAGCACCGAACTGCGGGCCGTTCGCGCCGACGCCGGGCAGGAGGCCGCCGCTGGCGGTGCTGTAGCGGAGGTCTGCGCGCTGCGCGAGCGAGGCCTGGCTGTTCGGGTCGAACGCGAGGATGGTCGCGGAGCCCGAGATCCCCGCCTGGGTGGACGGAGCCGCCTGACCGACGGAGACGTCGATGTAGTCCACCAGCTTGGAGGCGGGCTCAGGACCGTTGAGGCCCACGATTCCGAAGCCGTCGACCCCCAGGCTGATCAGCGGATCCCCACCGCCGGCCACGAAGCCGAGGTTCGGGTCGGAGAACAGGCAGTCCGGCGCCCCGCCGTTCCCGCTCACGCCCGCCAGATTGCAGTCCAGGCCGAAGACGGTCTGGAGGCCGGCGTTGGTCAGAAACTCGTCGCCCGACACCTTGGTGAGCGGCGTGTCGTTGAAGGGCTCGCCCAGGCCGGTCCCCTCGAACTGGTTGATGAGCGGATTGTTGTTGTCCGGCCGCGAACCCCTGATGAACGGGGCCTTGGTCGGGTCCGTGTGGTCGTAGCCGAACAGCGGGTAGTTCGGGTCGGGCACGAATCCAGCCGGGTTCGGTATGTAGCTCCAGAGCTGGTTCTGGGAATACCCGTCGTAGTCCCCGTCGATAACGACGCCCCGAGGCGTCGGATCGAAGACGTTAAACG
>CAZLBF010000370.1:0-2625 GCA_964557495.1 uncultured Myxococcales bacterium
GCTCGGCGGGGCCGTCGCCGATCGCGTGGACCGGAGGCGGCTCCTGATCGGCCTCCACATCGCCGCGGCGCTGCTCTCGGCGGTGCTGCTCGGGGTCGTCTGGAGCGGCCAGCTCTCGCTCTCCTTCCTGATTCTCTTCGCGCTCGGCATGGGCACGGTCACGGCCTTCGTGCTGCCGGCGCGCGACTCGCTGCTCTCCGAGGTCGTGGCCGGCCGCGACATGCTGCGCGCGGTGACCGGCATGACGCTCATGCAGTGGTCGGCCCAGGCACTCGGCGCGCTGGCGGCGGGCAGCGCGCGCTGGATCGGGATCCTGCCCGCGATCGCACTCCGGGGAGGCGCGCTGCTCGCCGGAGTGCCGACGCTGCGCCGGCTCCCCGCCGCGCCCCCGCGAGGCGGCGCGCCCCAGCGAGAGCTGCACGTGCGCGACCTCGCCGTCGGTGTGCGCGAGGTCTGGCACTCGCCCGACCTGCTCCCGCTGGTGCTGCTGGTGGCGGCGGTCGGCGTGCTCTTCATCGGTCCGTTCATGGTCGTCTTCCCGCTGCTGATCCGGGACTTCTACGGCGGGGACGAGCTCCTGTTCGGGCTGGTGCAGGCGGTCTTCCCGCTCGGCACGATCACCGGCTCGGTGGCGCTGCTTCTGGTCGGTGGAATCCGTCGCAAGGGGATGGCCCAGCTCCTCTCGCTCCTGTGCGGCACACTCTGTCTCGGCGTCATCTCGCTCGGGCTCCCCTTCTTCGCGACGCTGGTCGCCATCGCGCTCTGGGGAGTGGGGGCGTCGGTCTTCATGAACGCCGGGCGCACGGTGTTCCAGGAGCGAGCCACCGAGTCGAACCGCGCCCGCGTGCTCTCCGTCTACTCAATGGGCTTCATGGGCTCGGCGGGCCTGGTCGGCGCGCCTCTGGCGGGCGTCCTGGTCGAGCTCGTCGGACCGCTCCGGACCTGTCTGATCGACGCCGCGGTCATGCTCGTCGTCGTCGCCCTGGCGGCCCTGTTCACGAACGCCTCCAGGATCGAGTAGCGCTGCCGCGTGTCCCCGGTCGCCCCGCCGCTCTTGACGCTCCACCTCCCATGCCCTCAAATTAGGGCCGCACCGTGATCGATCTCTACACCGCACCGACGCCCAACGGCTGGAAGGCCTCCGTCACGCTCGAGGAGCTCGAGCTTCCCTACGAGACGCACGCCCTGGACCTCGGGAAGAACGAGCAGAAGCAGGAGTGGTACCTCGCCATCAACCCGAACGGCCGCATCCCGGCGATCGTCGACCGCGACGCCGGCGACCTCGCCGTCTTCGAGTCGGGCGCCGTCATGATCTACCTGGCCGAGAAGGTCGGCCGCCTGCTGCCCACCGACGCGGCCGGCCGGAGCCGCGTCATCCAGTGGCTGATGTTCCAGATGGGAGGCGTCGGCCCGATGATGGGCCAGGCGAACGTCTTCTTCCGCTACTTCCCCGAGAAGATCCAGCCGGCGATCGACCGCTACCAGAACGAGTCGCGGCGGCTCTTCGAGGTGCTCGAGCGCCGCCTCGGCGAGAGCGAGTGGCTGGCCGACGAGTTCTCCATCGCCGACATCGCCAACTGGTGCTGGGTGCGCACCTACAAGTGGTCGGGCGTCCCGATCGACGGCCTCGACAACCTCAGGCGCTGGCTCGACGCCATGCGGGAGCGCCCGGCCTGCCAGCGGGGCGTCGAGGTGCCCTTCCGGCTCCCGAACATGGAGCAGGACGAGCAGGCCGCCAAGGCGTTCGCCGAGAACGCACGCAAGTCGCTCCAGCGCTGAGGGGAGCCTATTCCGACGCTACCTGGGCGCGCTTCTCGAGCGCGCTCTTCACCATGTGGATGAGAAGCGCCTTGTCGATCGGCTTGGTGGCGTAGTCGTCGCAGCCCGCCTCGAGACACTGCTCGCGTTCTCCCTGCAGCGCGTGAGCGGTCAGCGCGATGATGGGAAGCGTGAAACCCATCTCACGCAGAGTTCGAGTGGCCGTATAGCCGTCCATCTCGGGCATCGCCATGTCCATCAGGACGAGATCGAAAGCGTCGTCGCTCCGCAGCAGATCGACCGCAACCCGGCCGTTCTCCGCGACCTCGACCTCGGCTCCCGCGCGACGGAGGATCATGGAGATCAGCGTCTGGTTGTCGGGCCCGTCCTCGGCAAGCAGGATGCGCGCCTGGATCGCCCCCTCGGCTTTGCCGTGCCCGGGACGGGATTCGCTCGGTCTCGACCCGCGCTCGGGCACGCTGCGGATCTCCGCGTCCCCGGTGGGGGGTGCCCGGAACGTGAGCCGGACCGTCGTCCCCGCGCCAACCCTGCTCTGCATGGTGCAGTCCCCACCGAGCAGCCTCGCCAGCCGGCGAGTGATCGCCATGCCGAGACCGGTGCCGCCGTATCGCCTCGAGGTCGACGCATCGGCCTGCTCGAAGCTCAGAAAGAGGCTCGGAATCCGCGCCGGATCGACTCCGATTCCCGTGTCTATGACGTCGACGCGAGCGCAAGAGCTGGAAGCATCGTAGTGGAGCCGAAGCGTGACCGAGCCCTCGTTAGTGAACTTGATGCTGTTCTCCACCAGGTTCACGACGGCCTGACGGACGTGCATCGCGTCCGAAACCACGCACGTCGGTACCGGCG
>CAZLBF010000371.1:0-11353 GCA_964557495.1 uncultured Myxococcales bacterium
CACCTCGAATCCTCCGCCGCCCTGGACATGAGATTCATATTTTGAGAGATTTGGAAATATGGAGAAACAGGGGGTGATCAGCGCCCTCTCCGCGCTGGCTCAGGAGACCCGTCTCGACATCTTTCGCCTGCTCGTCGAGGCCGGGCGCGAGGGCCTGCCCGCGGGGGCCTTCGCCGAGGCGCTCGGCATTCCTTCCGCCACGTTGTCGTTTCATCTCAAGGAGCTTCGCAACGCCGGGGTCGTCTCGTGTCGGCGCGAGGGTCGCTCGAAGATCTATGCGCCCGACTTCGACGCCGTAGGCGAGCTGATCGACTATCTAACCGAGAACTGCTGCCAGGGCCGCGCGCGCTGAGCGCGTGGAGCGAACTTGAAAACACGCATCGCGCTCGTGGGCTTGGCTGTCGCGCTGGCGATCGTCCTTGCCGTCTCGACCCTGTCCGGAATCAACGCGTACCGGCGAGACGGCGAGGTCCGCGTGCGGGGCTTCGAGGAGCCCGTCGTCGTGTATCGCGACGAGTACGGTGTCCCGTACGTCTACGCGAGCAACCTCCGCGACCTGATCCGGGGTCAGGGCTTCGTCATGGCGCAGGACCGGCTATTCATCCTGGAGCTGTTTCGAGCGCTCAGCGAGGGGCGTTACGCAGAGCTGGTGGGCGAGGGGGCCGTGGGCTCCGACGTGACGGTGCGCGTACTCGGAATTCCGGAGAACGGCCGGCGCCACTTGAATGCGCTGAAGCCCGAGGTGCGCGCCGTCCTCGGTCAGTTCGCCGAGGGGATCAACGCCTTCGTGCTCGACTTCGAGCGCGAGCATCCCCTCGAGCTCCGGCTTCTGAGCCTGCAGCCGCGGCCCTGGAGCGAGCTCGACCTGGTCCGAGTGCTGCACGCCATCAGCTACAACCAGGACCAGAACCTGCGGCAGGAGTGGCTCTCGCAGCTCCTGATCGAGAAGCTCGGCTACGACGCGGCCTCGGAGCTGTTCTCGCTGAACGTCAACCCGGACCGGGCGCATCCCCAGCGGAGCGACTTTCCCTCGCCCGGTCGGGCCTCGACCCCGCTGCGCCCGAGCATCGGCCGGCTTCCCGGTATTCCCGTGCTCGGTAGCAACAACTGGGTCGTGGGCCCGAGCAAGTCGGAGAGCGGAGCGCCGATCGTCGTCAACGATCCACACCTCGACGCGCGCGTGCTACCGGGTCCCTGGTACCCGATCGGCCTCTTCTCTCCCGAGGTGAGGGCCGTGGGAGCGACGCTGCCGGGCATCCCCGGGCTGGTGCTCGGACGAAACGAGCACGTGGCCTTCGGCGTGACGAACGACAACGCGGACTCGCAGGACCTGTACCTCGAGACCGTCGATCCCGAGCGCCCCGGCCAGTACCTCGACGGCGAGGTCTGGCGTCCCTTCGACGTGCGCGAAGAGGTCATTCGCGTTCGGGACACGGACGCCGAGTCGGGCTACCGGGAGCATCCCCTCACGGTTCGAAGCACGCGGCGAGGACCGGTCGTCTCGGATCACCCACTCGACGGAGGCAAGCTCGGACCCTCCGCGAGCCGGGTGCTGTCATTGCGCTGGGACGCCGCGGAGAATCCGGGGCCGGCGCTCGGCATCGACCGCCTCTTCCTCGCCCGTAACGTCGACGACGTCGAGGCTGCGCTGGCCGACATGGACCTCTTCTACTTCAACGTCGTGTACGCCGATCGGAGCGGGAAGATCGGCCACCGCGCGACCGGTCGCACCCCGAGGCGCGCGGACCGCAGCGGTGCGCTCCCCGCGGTGGCCCCGTCGCGCGACGACTGGGTCGGCCGGATTCCGAGCGCCGAGATGCCCGGTCAGCGGGATCCGCAGCGGGGCTGGCTCGCGACCGCCAACCACGACATCCGTCCGGACGGCTACCCCTACTACTACTCCGGCTACTTCGCGCAGTCGTATCGCTACGAGCGGATTCGCGAGCTGCTGAGCGGAGAGGCGCGCTTCTCGGTCGAGGATCACTGGCGCTTTCTCCACGACACGCTGAACGTGCAGGCGCGGCGACTCACGCCGATCTTCGTCGCCGCCCTCCGCGAGGACGAACGCTTTCGGCGCGAGACCGAGATCCTCGACGCGTGGCGCTTCGACGACCGGGCGGATGCCGTCGGGCCGACGCTGTATCACGCACTCTACGAGCGTCTGGTCTATCGACTGGTCGAGGACGAGCTCGGAGCCGAGCTCGCGAACACCTACATCTACTACCGCTACTACTGGGGGGAGCGGCTCGACGCGATGCTCGAGTCGGACCGCTCCACGTGGTTCGATCGCAAGGACACGCCCCAGGTCGAGACGCGCGCCGACCTGATCCGGAGCGCGGCCGCGGAGGCCTTCGCCGAGCTGCGCTCGCGGCTCGGAGACGACGTCGACACCTGGAAGTGGGGCCGCGTCCACACCGTGGCCTTCGTGAGCCCGTTGCGCGAGGAAGGCTTCGGGCGGGATCTGCTGGGTGCGGGCGCGCATCCGCTGGGCGGCTCGGGCGAAACCGTGAGCCGCGCCCGCTACTACTTCGATGGCAGCTGGGGATTCGACGTCGTCAACCTGAGCTCACTGCGCTTCGTGGCGGATCTCGCGGACGACGAGAAGGCCATCGGTGTGATCTCGGGAGGCGTGGCGGCTCGACAGTGGCACCCGAATCAAGCGGACCAGGTCGGCCCGTGGCTGGAGGGCGTGCCGCTCTACTGGTGGCTCAGCGACGCGGCCGTTCGCGCGCACGCAGAGCACGAGCTGCGCCTGGTTCCGCGCTAGCCGCGACGCAGGTTGTCGAGGACGAGTCCGTTCGGGGAGATCACTCGACTCCGAGGATCCGGACGTCGAAGTGCAGCGTCTGGTCGGCGAGCGGGTGGTTGAAATCGAGCACCACCTCGGTCTCGCGAACCTCGTGAACGCGCACGATGCGTCGCTCACCTTCCGGGCTCTGTGAGACGAGCTGCGCTCCCGCCTGGCGGGCGTCCTCGGGTATGGCTTCGAGCGGTACGGTTTGAAGCGCGTCGGGATCGCGGGTCCCGTATCCCTGCTCGGGTGACAGCTTCACGCTCTTGGTGTCGTCGGCCTGTAGTCCCACGAGGGATTCCTCCAGCGCCGGCAGGAGCTGTCCCTGTCCCTGCTGGTAGACGAGCGCCTCGCCTCCGACGTTGCTGTCGGCGGTGCTCCCATCGTCGAGCTTGAGCGTGTACTCGATGGAGACGGTACGGCCGTCCTCGATCACTTTGGATTCCTCCTCTTCCGCACGGGCGGCTGTGCTGAGTAGCAAGGCGAGTCCAGCGATAGCTAGTAGAGAGAGACGCGTGGTCGTCAACGTGGTCCTCCCCGAACGCTGGCCGCGCAGTCTAGCACACGGCATTTCGGCTACGAACGCTCGGCGACGATGACCTCCGACGGCAGAGCGTAGGGGGCGAGGCGCAGATGGTGACGAACCTTCCAATCTGCCGACGAGAGATCGTCCAGCAGCTCGAGCGGCCGACAGCCGGCCACCAGGACGGGATTCAGTCGGTGCACGCCGGACCAGATGCGCGCCACGAGGCGCGAGGCGGCACCGGATCCGGTGGAGAGACTCGAGAGACACAGCAGCCCGCCCGGCCGCAGCATGCGATGCGCCTCTCGAAGCACGGCGGCGATGTCGTCCTGGGAGAGCAGGTCGAACACGAAGGTCGAGATGAACCGGTCGAAGGATGCGGGAGCCTCCTGGCTCGGAGGCGCTCCGTCACTGAGCACGACCTCGGCGCGCGAGGCGAACGGCGCGAGTCGATCCCGCGCGAGGTCGACCATCTTCGGGCTGATGTCGATCGCCTTGTAGGTCGCGCCGGGCGAGAGGTGTTCCGACAGGAGGCTGTGCGCGAAGCGTCCGGTGCCACACCCGAACTCGAACACGTGCTGCGCCGCGCCCAGCTCGCCGTGCTGGATGATGAGATCCGTGGCGCGGTCCTCGTAGAACGCCTGGGTGTCCTGGCGGGCCCCGATGCGATCGTAAACACGCCGCGCTCGCTCGCGCGAGAGGGTTTTCATGGTCGGGCCTCCATCTGTGTCGAAGGGGTCAAAGCACGTGGGAGAAGGACCAACGGTGCCCGTCGGGGTCGCGCACGTAGAACTGACGCCAACCCCAGACCTGGTCGCGCGGCGCATCGAAGCGACCTCCACGCGCGAAGACCTGCTCGTAGTACGCGTCGGCGTCCTCCACCTTTACGTGCAGGATCGAAGCGGCCGCGTCGGCGCCTCGCTCGATCTCCGCGACGTGCAGGTGCAGCACGAGGTCGCCCGCGCATAGCTCTGCGAAGTCGCGCGCGTGTCCCGCCGGAGGCGCGGAAACGTAGGCCTTGCGCCCCTCGTCCCACCAGCCTTGGAAGTCGAATCCCATGACGTCGCGGTAGAAAGCGACCGACCGGGGTACGTCGCGCACGTAGAGCATGGGCAGGAGCTTCCCTTCTAGCATCGGCTCCTCTCCTCCTCTTCGACTCGCCCGTGCGCCTGGCTGCAGCCGAGTGCCCAGCCTACCAGCTGGCGTCTAGCTTGGGGCGGGTCGCGGGAGGTCGATCACGTGGAACGGCTCGAGGCTCGCGATCGCTTCGATCCCGTCCTCCGGCTTCCAGCGGAAGAAGGAGAGCTGGAGGCCCTCCGGCGTGAAGTCGAGGATCGTGAAGCCGTTCTCCTCGATCGGCGCGATCCACTCCTCGGCCTCCAGCGTCAGCGAGGGGACCGGTCGCTGGCCCCGGAATCGGGAGGGCCAGCCGGGGCCAGCGGTGCCGGGCGTCCCCGGGAGTACGCTCACGACGGGGTTCTTCTCGAGGCTGAGCTCGCGAGTCCGGTGCATCTGCCCGATCCCGGTCGCGTGAAGATCCCCGCTGACCCAGAGCGGCGTGCGGTCGCGTCGCGCCGAGGCCGCGCGCACGAGGCGGTCGTGCTGGTCTTGCCAGCCGCCTGGCCAGTAGGGCTTCGGCTCCCGGATGCTGAGGGCGCCCGACTCGTCCATGACGTCGGGGTACCACTCTCCCCACTTTCCCGCGGTCCAGAGGATGGGCGTCGAGGGGGCGTGGGCCAGGTGGAGCGCGTCGCTCTGCGCGGTGCGTGCAACGAGCCAGCGCTCCGCGGCCTCCGGAACGAAGCGCGCCTGCGTGTGGCCGGTTGCGGGGTCGCGGTCGTTGCTGAGAAATCGGCGACAGTCGTACATCAGCCCCTCGAACAGCCGGCCGTAGCGGAGCTGTCCAAAGCTCTCGCTCAGGCCGTGGGGCGCGAGGAACGGGGCCGGAAGCGACGGGTCGGCGAGGAACTCCGGGTAGTAGAGTCGCTGAGTCGTCCTCGCGACGTCGAGCATGAACGCGTCCGGCGGGAACGTGCGAAGCTCCTCGGTCGCCTCGTCATTCTCGGTGTAGTCGTGGTCGTCCTGGAGGAAGTAGACGGGAACCGAGCGAAACAGCGTTCCGTAGAGATCCGCGATCTGCGGCCCGAAGCCCGCCTTGAGCACCTTCTCGTTCCCCGTTCCGAGGACCGGGTCGTCGCGGTCGAAGCTTCCGGCTACCCACCAGGCTTGGGGTGAGCGGCCCATCGCGAGGCCCGCTCGGGAGCGAAGATCCCAGTAGACGTGGTCCCCGTTCGCGATTGCGGCGTCGGGCCGGAAGGCGAGGGCGCGCGCGAGCAGCCGACGACGAATCTCCATCGGCTGAAACACGCGCCCCTGGGTCGGGTGCCAGAACAGGTCGGAGCCTCCCGCGCAGGTGTACGCAAGCAGGCGGAAGCGCCTCGGGAGCTCACCCGGTGCCGGGAAGGTGCGCAGCGTCCAGGGGTCGCACAGGGGTGCTCCGTTAGAGCTCGCGAGCGCGAGCTCGTACTCGCTCTGCGGCTCCAGGCTCGCGGCATCGCAGGCGAAGAAGTGACCGCTCGAGTCGGTCTGCACACCCGGGAACTCCCGCCCGGCGACTCGCAGCGTCGGCGGCGCCGTCAGCGGCCGGTGTACGGACAGCTTGAGGCGGATTCGCTGGTGGCTGACGGTCGCGAGCAGGTGCTTCACCTGGCCCGAGTCCCAGCTCGTGTCCTCGACGAAGGGCGCCACCCGATCCCGACACGCGGCTAGCGGGGCGCCGATCGCCAGCGAGACGCCTGCCCCCACGGCGCCCTGCAGGAGCCCACGCCTTCGCAGCTTCGGAGCCGGAGGCATCACTTCAGCGTCGCTGTCGGCTGTCGGCTGTCGACGCCACGACTCCAGCTATTCGGAGTCAGCTCCGGACGAGCCACCCGAGGCGAAGAAGACGAGCAGGGTCATGTCCTCCTCGATCTCGAAGAAGGAGTGCTCGGAGGTCGCGCGCACATACAGGATGGACCCGGGGCCGGCGGGGACGTCTTCGCCCTCCACCCGGAGTCGAGCGCGACCGCTCACGACGTAGTAGACCTCGTCCTCGTCGTGCGGCCCCTGGAGATCCTTCGCGCCCGCCGGGAGCGAGTAGATGCCGCAGCTGAGGGAGGGCACCCGAAGGAACTCGTAGTACGGCTGCCCCGATCGGACCTGCTTTTCGACCTCGGTCGAGAGCTCGAAGGCCCTCCAATCGTCGTCCGCCACTCGGTGATTCCCTCCTCGTCCGCGCTGCTACGCGACGAGCCAGCGCTTCGTCGCCTGACTCCTCGCGCCGTCAGGCCAAGCCTACACCGCTCGCTGCGCGCTGCGCCAGAGTCGATCCCGCGAGGGTCGGCCGAGAGCGGCGGGAGGGGTGCCGGGTGGCGGCACCGGAGATGCGGAGTCGGGGAAGGAGCCTCGCGCGATGCGAGGCTCCTTCCGCCCGGAAAGCGTTCTACCAGCGACCGCCGCCGCGACCGCCGCCGCCGCCACCGCCACCGCGCTCCTTCTGCTGGGCCTCGTTGACGCGCAAGGTTCGACCCTGCAGGTCGCGACCGTCGAGCTCGCTGATGGCCTTGTTCGCATCGGCTTCGTCCATCTCGACGAATCCGAAGCCACGCGACCGTCCGGTGTCACGATCGGTGATGATGGCAGTGGAATGTACGGTGCCAAAGGCCGCGAAATGATCGCGCAGATCGGCCTCCGTAGCGCTCCAAGGTAGATTTCCAACGTAGATCTTCTTCACGAAACTACACTCCAGACCCGAAAGCAATTCGGGAGAGATGCGAGAGCGCACACCGTTGGTTCACAACTGGTGACGAGCGCTCTCGAATTAATCCCAGCGAACACCCGTCCGCTCGGGATGCTTCGAAACTGAGACTGAACCGACTTGCGCATTGAGGTTTGACTCGGAAGGAAATCGGGCAGGAGCGTTCCTAAGCAGCCGCCAGCTTATACCAGCCCGCAAAGGGCCGCCACCCTGCCCGGGAAGCGCAGGACGGCGACATTACCCGACTCGAGGGCAGCTCAGGTCACTCCCGCGGGCCCTGGAAGACCGCGCGGGCGCGCCAGAGGACCACCGCAACGAGGGAGAGGCCGAGCGCCTGAGCCAGGCCGATCGGCCAGCCGCGCCCGTTCGCGCTGGCCTCGCTCCAGACCAGATGGCTTATGGCGACGTAGAAGACGTAGACCGGCGCCCACGGCCACATCCACGGGCGGAGCTTCCAGAAGCCCCAGGCTCCCGCCGCAAAGATCGCCCAGTGCAGCGGAGCGGTCAGCCTGGCGGGCCAACCCGCGAGCTCGAAGCCGAGCCAGACCTCGACGTCGCGATAGGCGGGAAGGAACAGGTCGCGCGGGATCGAGACGGCGAGCAGGAGCAGGCAGAAGGCGCACAGTCCGGTGATCCACCAGGGGCGGGCCGCCGTGGCGTCGGGGATCGGCCGGGGTTCGGGCTCGGGCGCTTCGCTCACGTGCGACCCGACGCGGAGAGCAGCTCTTGAATGTCGCCCTGGTTCAGGAACCGGGCGAAGGGATCCCGATCGGGATCGGTGTGCCACTGATACTCGGTGAGAGCGGCGATTTGCTCCGCACGCGCGCGGCCGTAGAGCCGCGCGATGATGGCCAGGGCCAGGTCGGTCCCCGCCGAGACACCCGACGAGGTCGCGACCGCCCCATCCTCGACCCAGCGCGCCTCCTCGACCCAGTCCACCCGGTCACTCTGGCTGGTCGCCAGGTTGAAGAACTGCTTGTTGGACGTGGCGCGGTGTCCGTCGAGGACTCCGGCCCGGGCGAGGATCGCCGAGCCGGAGCAGACCGACATCGTGAGCTCGGCCGTTCCCGAGCGGTCCCTCAGGAAGTCCAGCATGCGAGCGTTCTGAAGCTGCTCCAGCGTGCCGACTCCGCCCGGCAGCAGCATCAGGTGCAGGTCGGGACACGCGTCGAAGCCGAACTCGGCGACGGTCTGCGGACCCTGGGCCGAGCGCACCGGTCCCGGCTGCTCCGCGACGGTCACGATGCGCAGCTCGGGCCCGAGGTTCCCAAACATCTCGAGCGGACCGTACAGGTCGAGCAGCTCGAAATCGTCGTACAGCACGGCACCTAGAGTCCGGACGATCTCTGGCCGACTCATCTTCCCTTCCGATCTTCCAGTTGATCGCGAGTGTCGGCGCGAAGCAGGACAGCAGGTGACCGGAGGTCACCCGCTCGAGCTACGCCGCGCGCGCCTTCGGTCCGGCGAAGTACCAGATGACCAGACCGAGGACGGGGAGCACCAGGACGAGGACGATCCAGAGCGCCTTGGCTCCAGTCGACTCGCTGCTCTGGGCGATGTTGATGATCGCCCACACGTCCAGGGCCAGAATCAGTAGTCCGATGATGGTGTTGAACACGGATTCCCTCCTCGCGCTCGCGTTGTTCGCGCGCGGCCCGGGAGGCGGACCGCGCTTGCGACCTATCATGCCAGACGCAAGCCGCCGCGGCAGTCCGGGTCCCGAGCGATTCGGATCAGGGGCTCGCAGCCGGGACGCCAGGAGCCCGCGCGATGTGCTCGGCCCAGCTTGCGCGCCCGGTCGAGCGCAGGCGCTCGAGGTAGCGCTCGAGGTGGCCGCGAACGTGCCAGGGCCCTCCCTCTCGCATCACGGTCCACATCGGATCCGTACCCGTCGGGTGGTCGCGCATCCTCTCCGCGTGCCACGCGTCGAGCCGCGCCAGCGCGTCGGCCGCGACCTCGGGTCGCTGCGAGGCGAGGTTCACCTCCTCGTGCGGGTCGGCGGTCAGATCGAAGAGCATGATCTCCGGGAATCCGTGGTAGCCGTCGTGGTAGGTCCGGATGCACAGCCAATCGTCGAAGCGGACCGAGCGCTGGCAGGTCCACGCGCCGTGCGACAGCACGAGCGTCTCGCGGCCCTCCTCGCGCCCTGAGCGCAGCGCGTCCGCGAAGCTCCGGCCGTCCCACCCCGTGGGTACCGGGGCGCCGAGCAGGTCGATCAAGGTCGCGCCGACATCGAACTGGTAGTGGAACGCGCGGTCGACGCGGCCCCCCGCGAGCCCGGGCCAGCGCAGGATCATCGGGACGCGCGAGACGCACTCGTCGGCGGTGTGGTGGTCGCCGTAGATCGATAGCTCGCCCAGCGTTTCGCCGTGATCGGAGCTGATCACGATCGCGGTCTCGTCGAGCACGCCCAGCTCCGACAGCGTGTCGAGGATCCGGCCGATGTGCTCGTCGGCGTAGCGCACGCCCGTGTCGTAGCCGTCGAACATCGCGCGCACCGCGCTCGGCGAGTCGATCTGGCTCGGGTGGCGAGGGAACCTCTCCTGGAGATCGGATGGCGACTCGAAGCCGATCGTCTCCTGCGCCGAGTGCGGTCCGGGCAGCTGCCAGTGGTGCGCGCGCACCTCCTCCGTGAGCCAGGCCGGGAGCGGATCGCTCCGGAACGGGTCCCCGTACTCGGCGGGTGCCCGGTAGGGCGTGTGCGGGTCCCAGAAGTGCACGTGAAGGAACCAGTCGTCCGTTTGGCCGTTTCGACGCAGCCAGTCGATCGCGACCGGCGACACCTCGTGCGCCGACTCCATCCCGAACTTCCCGACGTTGTGGACCTCCTGCCAGCCGGCGTACCAGTGAAACGCGGAGTGGCGCTCTCCGAACGTCGAGATGCTGGTCGTGCGAAGTCCCGCGCGTCGGAGACGTCCGGGCAGGCTGCGCGTCGTCAGCTCCGAGAAGAAGCCGCGGCTCGCGCCCTCGCCGAACAGCTCGGCCCGAGTTCCCCCGTGGCTCACGACGCCGTTGCGAATCCCGAACTGACCCGTGACGAGTGCGGTGCGGCTCGGCAGACAGGGCGTGTCGGACGCGTAGCAGCGATCGAACCGGATCCCCTGCTCGGCGATCCGATCGATGTTCGGGCTCGTGTTGCGTGCGTAGCCGTAGCACCCCAGGTGGTCGGGACGCAGCGTGTCGACGTCGAGGTAGAGAATCCGCATGGCTCCATTCTAGAATGCCGGGCAGCAGAGGAGGAAGCGGCGATGAAGGTATTCGGGCGGCTCGCGATCGCGCTGTACGTGGTGGTCATCCTTGTGATCGTCGTCGGCGGTTTCATTCTCCAGCTTCTCTACGCGGCGGGTCAGTTCAGAACGCTCGAGCCACACTTCGCCGGACGCTGCACCCCGGTCTCGGGGCTCCTCGGGCCGGAGGACGTGACGATCCACCCCCGCACCGGAGTCGCCTACATCTCCGCGGCCGACCGCCGCTCGGTCTTCGAGGGCGGACCGGGCCGCGGCGCGATCTACGCCTACGACCTGAAGGCCGCCTCCCCCCGGCTGCGGAACCTGACCCCGGCCGCCGACGAGGACTTCCGGCCGCACGGTCTCAGCCTCTACCTCGGTGAAGACGGTCGCGACGTGCTCTACGCGATCAACCACGCGGGGGGGAAGCACACGATCGAGGTCTACGACTTCGTCAGCACCCGGCTGTCCCACCGCGAGTCCCTGTCCGATCCGCTGCTCGTGACGCCGAACGACCTGGTCGCGGTGGGCCGCGACCGGCTCTACGTGACGAACGACCACGCGAACACAGGCGGATTCGCGCGCACGCTCGAGGACTACCTGCGGCGGTCGATCTCCACGGTCGTGTATTACGATGGGGCCGACTTCTCCGTCGCGGCCTCCGGCATTCGCTACCCGAATGGCGTGAACGTGAGCCCGGATGGCCGGACGCTCTACGTCGCCTCGACCACCGGCGGGGAGGTGTTCCGGTTCCGGATCGACCCCGAGTCGGGCCGCCTCGAGGCGCTCGAAGCGATCGAGATCGGGAGCGGAGTCGACAACCTCGAGATGGACGCGGCGGGCGACCTCTGGATCGGCGCGCACCCCAAGCTCTTGACCTTCGTGCAGCACGCCGCCGACGCGAGCCAGCTCGCGCCGTCTCAGATCATCCGGGTCGGCACCCCCGACTCCGATGAGCCGCTCGTGGAGGAGGTGTTCCTGAGTCGGGGCGACGACCTGTCCGGGTCGAGCGTCGG
>CAZLBF010000372.1:0-7792 GCA_964557495.1 uncultured Myxococcales bacterium
CCCTCCTTGGGGCCAGCCCGCTCCCAAGTCCCGGGTCGCCTCCTAGAATGGCGAGCGTGCAAGCGCGCACCTCCGCGATTCCCGTCACGCTCACGCTGCTCCGCTGCGGCGAGCGCGTGCTGCTGCTGCGCTATCCCGCCACCAAGGACCGCTTCCCGGGCCAGTGGAGCCTGCCGGGCGGCCACGTCGAGCCGGGTGAGGACGTCCGCGCGGCGGCCCGACGCGAGGTGCGCGAGGAGGCGGAGATCGATCCCGGACCGCTGCGGCTGCGCGCGGTCGTCCACGAGCCCGGCCTGCTGGGACGCACCTACCTGCTGTTCGTGTTCGACGCGGAGGTCGACCCGGCGCAGGTCTTCGACGGGGTGCGCGACGGGCCGGAGGGGGAGATCCGCTGGTTCACGCGCGGGGAGATCCCCTGGGGCGAGGTGGTCGCGGACTTGCGCGAGACGCTCCCGCGCCTGCTCGACTCCGACGCGGTGCTCTTCGGCGTCCAGGAGTTCGACGGCGGCGACCGGCCCATACGCTTCGAGATCTCTTGACCGGCGGCCGTCCGCCGCACGAGATCAGGCCAGGTCGATCTGCATCACGACGACGGGCTCGCCGCGGTACTCGGTCCGCTCGAGCACCGACCAGCCCATGCGCGCGTAGAACGACTCGCGGTCGGGCGTGAAGAGGTAGAGACGCCGCACGCCGAGCTCGCGCGCCCGCTCGACGATAAACTCCACCACGCGCGTGCCGATGCCGGAGCTGCGTCGCTCGGGGGAGACGACGACGTCGGCGAGCCAGGGAGTGAGGTCGCGCCGCGTCTCCATGTCGACCTCGACGAGGGCGGCCGTGCCGATGGGGACGTCGTCCTCGTGCGCCACGACGGTCAGCGGAATCCGGTCTCGATGCAGGTGACCCCGCAGGCGCTCGCCCATGGTCTCGACGGTGCGCTCCTCGCTGTAGTGACCCCACTCGGCGTAGTGCCAGCGGGCGAGCGTGGGCAGCGCCTCTGTCCGGTCGACCAGGTACTCGAGCTGCATGGGTGGGACCTCCATTCGCGGTGCCGTGGGATGTTTGCGACCGGGCGGCGAGGCGGCACGGCTAGAGCAGCTCACCGCGCGCGACGGGAATGACGCGCCCTCCCACCTCCACGCGGATTGCGCCCCCCTCCTCGCGCCCGGCGATGTGCAGCAGCGACGGCCGCCCCATCTCGTAGCCCTGCTCGACGCGGGCCTCGAGCGGACCCGGCCCGAAGTAGCCGTGTGTCACGAGGTACGCCGCGAGACAGGCGTTCGCGCTGCCCGTCGCCGGATCCTCGGGCACGCCGTCCAGCGGGGCGAACATGCGCGCGTGGATCTGGTTCTCGGGGTGCTCGGTCTCCGCGCAGAAGAAGAACAGCAGACGCGCAAAGTCGGCCTGCTCGAGGCTGCGCACCACCTCGGTGCGGTAGAGCGCGCGCTTCACCGCGTCGAGGCTCCGGAGCGGCACCAGGGTGATCGCGATCCCGATCGAGACCTCCTGGACCGGGAACCGCGCATCGATCTCGGCGGGATCCAGCCCCAGAACTCGCGCAACCCGCTCGGGCGGGTGCGTCGCTCCGAGCTGCGGCACGGGCGCGACCATCCGGGCCTGCACGCCGTTGGCGTCGGCGGGGTCGGCGGCGTCGAAACTCACGGGGACGTCCCCGACGCCGAGGTGGAGCACGATCCGCTCGGCCGGCCGACCCAGCAGCTCGCGTCGGATCACGGCCGCGGTTCCGAGCGTCGGATGCCCGGCAAAGGGGATCTCCGTGGCCGGCGTGAAGATGCGCACGTCCCAGCCGCCGTCCCGCTCCCCGGCTCCGGTGATGAAGGTGGTCTCGGAGTAGTTCATCTCGAGGGCGATGCGCTGCATCTGCTCGGAGGGGATGTCCGCCCCGTCGAGCACGACGGCGAGCGGGTTCCCGGCGTACTTCACCTCGGCGAAGACGTCGACGATGCAGAAGCGCGCCACCTTGAATCCTCCTCAGTCGATCGCCGGATTCGCGAACTCCAGCCGCTTGCGCATGACCTCGACCGCCTCGGGGTTGGAGTCGATCAGCAGGAAGCGCCGATCGTGCCGCGCCGCCGCCTCGCCCGTCGTCCCGCTCCCCGCGAAGAAGTCGAGCACCAGGTCGCCCGGACTCGAGTGCACGCGCACGATGCGCTCGAGAATCGCGATCGGCTTCTGGGTCGGGTAGCCGGTCTTCTCCCTGCCGTGCGTCGGCACGATCGTCTGCCACCAGACGTCGGTGGGGACCTTGCCGCGCGCCGCCTTCTCGGGTCCGACCAGGCCGGGCGCGCGGTAGGGGATCCGGTCGATGGCGTCGTAGTTGAACGTGTAGTCGTCGGGGTTCTTCGCGTACCACAGGATGTTGTCGTGCTTGGCCGGCCAGCGGTTGCGCGAGCGGCCGCCGTAGTCGTAGGCCCAGATGATCTCGTTGCGGAACGACTCGCGCCCGAAGACCGCATCGACCCGCAGCTTGCAGTAGTGCACCTCGCGGCAGTCGAGGTGGAGGAAGAAGGATCCCGTCGGACTGAGGATCCGGTGCGCCTCGCGAATCGACGGCTCGAGGAACGCGGCCAGGTCGTCGAACTGGTCGTCGAACGTGGAGGAGGGCAGCACCCGGCTCCGGTAGCGGCGCCCCTGAAAGCCGACCCGGTCCCCGCCTTCCTCGTCGCGCACCACGCGGATGCGCTGGCGCCTCTGCGGTCGGCCGGTGTTGAACGGAGGATCGATGTAGATCAGATCGACGCAGCCGTCGGGAAGCGTCGGCAGGATGTCCGCGCTGTCCCCGAGCACGATTCGCCGCTCGATCATGGCGCGGCTATCCTCGCCGGATGTCGGTCCGAGCCGTGCTCTTCGATCTGTTCGACACGCTCGTGGACCTCCGGCTGGAGGGCCTTCCCCAGGTCGAGTTCAACGGCCGGACCTACCGCGCGACTTACATGCGTCTGCACGACGCCATTGTGCAGCGCGCCGAGGTGGACTTCGAGCGCTTCGCGCAGGAGCTGGCCCGGGTGGATCGGGAGATCCTCGACGACTACTGGGCCAAGGGGCGGGAGCTCCCGACGCGGGCTCGCTTCGAGGCGCTGATCGAGGCGCTCGGCCTGGACGCCCCCGACCTCCCCGACGTCCTGACCGAGGTCCACATGGGCACCCTGCGCGGGCAGGCCGCGTTCGTGGAGCACCACCCCGAGGTGCTCGCCCGGATCGGCCGCCGGGCCAGGCTCGGGCTCGTCTCGAACTTCAGCCACAGCCCGACCGCGCTGGCGCTGCTCGAGGAGGCGGGGCTGCGCGAGCACTTCGACGCGATCGTGATCTCGGACCGGGTGGGGTTCCGCAAGCCGCGCCCCGAGATCTTCCGGGAGGCGCTCCGGGAGCTGGGGGTCGAGCCGGAGGAGACCCTCCACGTGGGCGACAGCCTGGTCGCGGACGTCCAGGGCGCGGCAGCGCTCGGGATCCGCCCGGTCTGGCTCACGCGGCGGGTGCCCGATCCCGAGGTCGCGCTCGAGAGCCACACCGGACTCCCTCCCCACTGGATCCTGCGGGACCTGCGGGAGCTCGAGGAGCGTCTGCGCGAGGCCGACTGAGCCGCGCCGCGGCGCGGGGGCTCTGAAGCTCGAACGCAGGGCTTCGCGCGCGTCAGCCGCCGATGGCGCTCATGGTGCGGTCCGGCTTGATGAAGAGGCCGTCCGAGATGTGGTGCTTCTGCTCCTTCCGGGCGACCGCTGCATGGAAGATGCAGGCCAGCTCCTCGTCGCTCGCACCCGCGCGGAGCGGTCCGATCAGGTCGATCTCGTCGATCGAGAACAGGCAGGTCCGGATCTTGCCGTCGGCCGTCAGGCGAATCCGGTTGCACTGCCGGCAGAAGGGCTGCGAGACCGCATCGATGAAGCCGACCTTGCCGGGCGCACCGTCGGCAAACCGGTAGTCGCGGCTCGGCTGGCTGGGATGGATGCTCTCATCCGCGACGATCGCGTGGACCTCCGAGATCCGCTCGCGCAGCTCGGCTCCGGGGATCATGCGATCCGGCCCCCACGTGGCACCCCGTTCGAGCGGCATGAACTCGATGAAGCGGCACTCGAAGTCGCGCTCGCGCGCCATCTCCACGAAGTCCAGGATCTCATCGTCGTTGATTCCGCGAATCGGTACGGTGTTGATCCGGATCGGCCTCATCCCCGCGGCGGCCGCGGCATCGATGCCCGCGAGCACCTGGTCGAGCCGGTCCCGCCGCGCCAGGCGGAAGAAGGTCTCGGGGCGGAGCGAGTCCAGGCTGATGTTGACCCGCTCGAGTCCCGCCGCGTAGAGGGAGTCCGCCCGCTTGGCGAGCGAGGTCGCGTTGGTCGTGAGCGCCAGGGAGTCGATCCCTTCGATCGCCGCCAGGCTCCGGATCAGCGCGTCCAGGTTGCGCCGCAGGAGCGGCTCGCCGCCGGTGATCCGGAGCTTGCGGACCCCGCACTCGGCCGCGATCCGGGAGAGCCGAGCCATCTCCTCGAGCGTGAGCAGCTCCTCGCGCGGAAGCCACTCGATCTCCTCACCCGGGATGCAGTAGAAGCAGCGCAGGTCACAGCGATCGGTGACCGAGATGCGCATGCTCTCGATCTTGCGACCGTAGCGGTCGATCAGGGGGGCACCGAGCATGAGCGGCTCAGATTAGCAGGTTTGACAGCCTCGAGAGAGCGCCGCTAAGCTGCTCACACGATGAGTCTTTCGAGCCGACCTTCGATGCTTCGCACCCGTAGCCGGTCCCCCCGGCGCGGGTAGTCGGCCTGTAGACCTACCCCGCCGGCGCGGGACCTTCTCGAGACACGCCGTCTCTCGCCTCTCGACGGCCGTGACGCAGGCTCGCGGCCCGACGGAAAATTCCAATGAGCAATCTTCCGCACACCTGGCACGGCGCGGGCTCTCCGCTCGTCCTCATCAGTGGCCTGGGCGGGAAGGGCACCAGCTGGCAGCCCTTCCTCGAGCGGGCCGCGGAGCACTTCCGGGTGCTCACCTTCGACCTCCGCGGCTCCGGTCTGGCTCCGCGCCTTCCCCGCGGAGCCACGATTCGCGATCTGGCCGAGGACGTGCTGCAGCTGCTGGACAAGGTGGGGCTGCAGTCCGCCGCGCTGATGGGACGCAGCATGGGCGGCATGATCGCGCAGGAGCTCGCGCTGCTGGCTCCGGAGCGCGTGTCGAGCCTGGTGCTCGTATCGACGACGGGACGGGCGGACCGACACCTGGCGAGCATCTTCGAGCTCTGGGCGCACATGGCCGAGACGCGCGTGCCGCCCGCCGTCCGACACCAGAGCAGCCTGCTCTGGTGCCTGGGACAGGCGGCGCTGGAGGATGACGCGACCGTGCGCTCCTACCTCGAGTGGAAGGGCCGCACCGATCGGCCGGACGACTACGCGATCCAGGCCCACGCCTGCGCCGGCCACGACGCGTTGGAGCGGCTCGGCGCCCTGCATGCGCGGACGCTGGTCGTGAGCGGCACCGATGATCGGCTCACGCCGCCCGCACACGCCGAGGCACTGGCCAAGGCGCTGCCGAGCGCCGAGCTCGCATACATTCCGGCCGCCGGCCACCTTCCCTATCTTGAGAAGCACGAGGAGTTCGCGAGTCTGGTGCTCGGGTTCCTCGCGGGCGACGCTGGACAGCGAGGGGAGTGATGTCGGAGAAGTTCGATGAGGTGGTGGCGCGGGAGGATCGTCTGTTCGCGCCGGGCGTGCGGCGCTGGCCCGTGGCCCTGGTTCGCGGCGAGGGCTCTCGCGTCTGGGACGTAGACGGCAAGGAGTACGTCGACCTGACTGCCGGCTGGGCGGTCACCGCGATCGGTCACTGCCACCCGGCTCTGGCCGAGGCGATCGCCGACCAGTCCCGCACGCTGATCCAGACCACGAACATCGTCTACACGCTGCCGCAGCTCGACCTCGCGGAGCAGCTTCAGCGCCTGACTCCCGACCGGATCACCCGCTCGTTCTTCGTCTCCACCGGAAGCGAGGCCAACGAGGGTGCGATCAAGCTGGCCCACCGCGCCACGGGGCGCAGTCGCTACGTCTCGATGTTCGGGAGCTTTCACGGGCGCACCCTCGGCTCGCTGAGCGTGCTCGGCCAGGACAAGTACCGGGCGCCCTGGAGCTCGCTCCTGAGCGAGGCGACGTTCGTGCCGTACGGCGATCTGGCCGCCGCCGAGGGTGCGATCGGCAACGACGTCGCCGCGGTGATCGTCGAGCCGATCCAGGGCGAGGGGGGCGTGGTCGCCCCCCCCGACGGCTACCTCGAGGGACTGCGGCGCGCCTGCGACGCGGCGGGAGCGCTGCTGGTGCTCGACGAGATCCAGACCGGCGTCGGGCGCACGGGCAAGTGGTTCGCGCTCGAGCACTCGAACGTCGTGCCCGACATCCTGACGCTCGGCAAGGGGCTCGGCGGCGGCGTGCCGATCGCCTGCTTCCTCGCGACCGACGCCGTGATGTCGACGATCGAGCCGGGCGATCACGGCGGCACCTACGCGGGCAACCCGCTCACCTGCAGGGCCGCCTCGACGGTGATCCGGGTGATCGAGGAAGAGGGGCTCGTCGCGCGCGCCGCCCAGGTCGGCGCGGCGACGGCCGAGCGATTGAGCGACTTCGCGAGTCGGGCTGCGGAGCGGGTCGAGGGGGTGCGCGGCCGCGGACTCCTGCTCGGCCTGGTCCTGCGCGACTCCGAGCTCGCGGCGCGCGTCCTCGCGGCCACGCGCGAGGCGGGAGTGCTGGTGAACCTGACCACCGACCGCGTATTCCGGGTCTTCCCGGCGCTGAACATCCCCGAGGACGACCTGGCCCGCGGGCTCGACCTGCTGGAGAGAGCGATCAAGACGGCCTGAGACCCGAGCTCAGTCCGCCGGGGCGGGCTTCAGCTTCACCCCGTGCCAGGGACAGAACTTCCAGCTCGCCTCGAGCGGCTCGCCCCCCTCGGGACAGCTCGTGGGCCCTACGATCGAGGTCAGCGGGCTGCGCCAGAGGAAGTCCGTCGGCTCGGCGTCCCCGCCGGGGCGATAGCGGACGCGCAGCTCCCCTTTCCCGGAGCCGACCAGAATCGCCTCTCCCTCCGCGTTCAGATTGGGAAAGAAGAGCAGCTTCAGCCCCTGCTGGAGCGGGCCGAGCGAGAGGCGCAGGAAGTAGCTGAGCTGGGGAACCGTCTGAGCGAGGCTCGGATCGAAGATGCGCAGGGGCTCGACGGCCTCGCCGTTCCGCTCGACCGAGATCCGATTGACGACGTCGGGGTGGTCCGTGAAGCCGAGCTGCGAGCCGTCGAGAGTCGCGTCGATGACGCCGAGCACGAAGTAGTGCGCGATCCGGTCGCGCAGCTCGGCGAGCTTATCCTCGGGCCACCCCTGCTTCTCGGCCGCCGCCACCCAGTACTCCGGCGGCAGCCACCAGGCCTGTAGCACGCCCGTGCCTCTCGGCGCGCTGCGGAGCGTCTCCTGGGAGATCTCTCCCGGCGTCCCCGCTTGGACCGATGCCGCCAGCAGGAGCATCGCGACCGCACTGAGGATGGACTGACTTCTCGGCATGGCGGGACTGTAGCGGCTCATGAGGACTCGGACGCCCGCCACGCCCGCAAGGTTCGCTCCAGCTCGGCGGCAACGTCCCCGCGCCAGGCTCGGACCAGGGCTGCGGGCTCCTCGCCCGCCTCGGGAGCCACATACGCGAAGCAGAGCGGGCGGCTGGCCCGCGGCGGCACGGCCAGGCGCAGGTCCAGCGCCAGGCCGAGCTCGGGTGGCTCGCGGGGGGTCCGGGCGCGGGGGACCGCGGCGACGTCG
>CAZLBF010000373.1:0-30848 GCA_964557495.1 uncultured Myxococcales bacterium
CGGCGGTGTGCCACCGAGGCGAGCGGCAGGTTCAGGTCGTGCGAGTCGACCAGCAGGGCGAGGTCGGGCGCCCGGGCCGCGATCGAGCGGCGCAGCCGAGCGTAGCCTCCGAGGAGGCCGGGAAGGCTCGAGAGCACCTCGACCAGGCCCCCGACGGCCAGATCCGATTGCGAGACGATCGCCTCGAGGCCGGCGGCCTGGAGCCGTTCGCCCCCGAGACCATAGACCTCGAGGTCGGGGCAGCGGCGACGCAGCGCCGCGACCACGGCGGAGGCGTGCAGGTCGCCCGAGGCATCCGCCGTCGAGACGAAGATCCTCACTCCATCAGCTCGTCGAGCGTCGGCATGCTCTCGTGGATGCGCAGGGCCAGGTCCAGCGCGCGATAGCCGTCCTCGCCGCTCACCTCCGGCGGGCTGCGCGTCGCGACCGAGCTCGCGAAGGCGGCGTCCTGCGCGAGCAGCGCGTCCGCCTCGTCTAGCTCGATGCGCTCTCCACGGATCTCGGGCGGCGCGTCTCCCTCCGGCTCGCCGATGCGGCGCGCGACCATCACGTTGTTCTGGAGCAGGTCGATCGAGATGTAGGCGTCGCTCTGGAACAGACGGATCTTCCGCATCGGCTCGAGCGACACGCGGCTGGCCGTCAGGTTCAGGATGCAGCCGTTCCGGAAGTGCACGCGCGCATTCGCGATGTCCTCGGTCCGGGACAGGACGGGCACGCCGATCGCCTCGACGCGGTCGACCTCGGCGCCGGCCAAGCTGCAGACGATGTCGAGGTCGTGGATCATCAGGTCCAGCACCACGCCGACGTCGGTGGCGCGGCCCGAGTAGGGACCGATCCGGTGCGCCTCGATGAAACGGGGGCGATCGAGGATCGGGGCGATCGCGCGGAAGGCGCGGCTGAAGCGCTCGACCTGTCCCACCTGCAGGATCCGGCCTCCCTCGCGGGCGGCCCGGATCAGCTCGCGCGCCTCCTCCCGCGTGGCGGCGATCGGCTTCTCGATGAGCACGTCGAGCCCCGCAGCCAGGAGCGGCAGCGCGACCGAGGCGTGCTGCACCGTCGGCACCGCCAGACAGACCGCGTCGGCCCGCGCAGCCACGTCATCGATGCGCTCGAACGCGGGAACCTCCAGGCGCTTGGCGACCTCCTCCGCCCGGGAGCGGTCGACGTCGAACAGGCCGGCGCACTTCACCTCGCCCCGCCGCTCGAGCTCGACGAGCTTCTCGGCGTGGAAGGCTCCCATGTGCCCCACACCGACCACGGCCAGGCGGGGAACGCTCACGCGCCGCTCCCGCGCGCGCCCGAATGCAACGCCGCTCCCGCGCGCTCGAGTCCCACCAGCGCGATGCCGCAGCTCGTGGCTGCCTCGAGCGTCCGCTCGCGCTCCAGCAGCAGCGTCCGGCCGGCCTCGAGCCCGATTGCGCGCAGCCCGCACTCGCGCGCGAGCTCGATCGTCACGGGCCCGATCGCAGGCACGTCGAAACGCAGGTCCTGGGTCGGCTTCGCGGTCTTCACCACCACGGCACCCGCCCCGCCGAGCGCGGCGCCGCGCCGGATCGCGGCGTCGGTGCCCTCGATCGCCTCGACGGCGAGCACGACGCCGTCCCGCACGACGACCGACTGTCCCACGTCCTCGACCCCGAGCGCGAGAGCCACTCGCAGTCCGAGCGCCAGGTCGGCGGCGACCGCCGCGCCGACCTCGACCTCGTTCAGGGCGCCGACAGCGGCGAGTCGGTCGCGCAGGTCCCGGGTGGATTCGATGACCTGCAACCCGTCCGACTCCAGCTCGGCCGCGGCGGCACGCAGGATCGCGTCGTCACCGCGGCCCTCGAGACGGGCCAGTGCGGTGAGCGCACGGGCGTCGGGCCGCAGGCGGGCCGGGTCCTTCAGCATCTCCGGCTTCGTCACGGCGCCGGCAAAGATCACCTCGCGCACGTCCGCCGACTTCAGGAACTCGATGAGGCGCCCGAGCTCACCCGGCGCGATCCAGAGCAACGCGTCCGGTGCGTAGCGCGCGATCGCGGGATCGGTGTTCTCCTCGATCGCGACGATCGCGAGCGCTCGCCCCGCCTCGAGGGCCGCCTCGGCCACCTCGAATGGAAGCCTCCCGCTGCCCGCGATGAGACCGAGGGGGGCTGACACAGGAAGCCTCCTCCTAGCGGATCCGGCAGAAGCCCCGCTCGGACTTCTCGAGGAACGCGACCATGTGCTCCGCGTCGCGCGAGTCCGGAAGCTCCGCACGGACCTGCGAGAAAGCGTCGCGCGGGCGCAGCCCGGAGCGAAACACGATCCGGAACGCGCGCTCGATCTCCTTGACGCGCTCCTTGGGGAATCCACGTCGCTCAGCGTTGACCCGGTTCATGGCGATCACCTTGGCGGGGACCCCGAAGCCGATCGTGAACGGCGACAGATCCTGGTTGAGCCCCGCGTAGGCACCGAGCATCGCCGACTCGCCCACGCGCGCAAACTGGTGTACGCCGGACATGGCGGCGAGGACCGCGTAGTCCTCGATCCGCACGTGTCCCGCGAGGCCCACGCTGTTGGACATGATCACGTGACTGCCGACCTGACAGTCGTGCGCGACGTGGCAGTGATTCATGAAGACGTTGTCGTCACCGACCGACGTCAGCCCGCCGCCGCCCGCCGTGCCCGGGTTCATGGTCACGTACTCGCGGATCTGGTTGCGCGCGCCGATCGCCAGGCGGGTCGGCTCGCCCTTGTACTTCTGGTCCTGCGGAATCTCTCCGATCGAGGCGAATGGAAAGATCACGGTCTCCGACCCGACCTCGGTATGACCGGTGATGTGACTGTGCGACCGGAGCACGACCCCTGCGGCCAGCCTCACGTCCGCCCCCACGGTCGCATAGGGTCCGATCTCGACCGTCTCGTCGATCTCCGCCTTCGCGTCGATGACCGCCGTCGGGTGAATTCGAGTCACGATCCCCCCCCCGAGTCGAGGAAGGCCGCCATGAACTCGGCATCGGCGGCCCGCTCTCCCTGAACCGTAGCGGACCCGGTGCAGCGCCACAGGTCCCCCCGTCGCGTCTGTTTGGTCACGGTGAGGCGCAAGACGTCCCCCGGGACCACCGGACGGCGGAAGCGCGCCTTGTCGATCCCGACCAGCGCCAGGCCGCGGCCACGGAACTCGGGGTAGTTCCAGAGAATGCCGATTCCACCCGCCTGCGCGAGCGCCTCGACGATCAGCACGCCCGGCATGACGGGACGCTCGGGGAAGTGGCCACGGAAGTGGGGCTCGTTCGCGCTGACGAGCTTCTCGGCCACCGTCGTCGTGGCGGTGATCTCGAGGACACGGTCCACGAGCAGCATCGGCTCGCGGTGCGGGAGCAGCTCCCGGATCTGCTCGATGGAGAGAGGAGGATCCGCCACTCGACCTACTACTCCTGAGCTGCCGGGCCCTGGTTGAGCTTCTGGATCAGCAGCTCGGTCACGTCGAGCGAGTCGTCGATGTAGAGCAGACCGGCCATGCTCTTGTCCACGATCAGTGTCAGACCCTGCTCTCGGCCGATCTCGGCGATGACGTCCTGGATGCGCTTCTGGATCGGCTGCAGCAGCTTCACCTGCTCGATCTGCAGGTCCTCCTCGAGCTCCTTCGAGTCGCGCTCGAGATCGCGCTGCCGGCGCATGATGTCGATCCGCCGCTCCTGGAGAGCCTCTTCCGAAAGCACGTACTTCTGCTTCTCGTACTCCTCCTGCAGCCGCTGCAGATCATCGCGCAACGGTCGGAACCGGCCCGAGCGCTCCTCGACGATCTCGCTGAAGCGCTTCTCGGCCTCCTTCCCCTCCTTCGAGGAGAAGACCGCCTTGCGCTGATCGACGAACCCGATCTTGGACTGGGCCGCCCCGAGCGCGGGAGCCGAGAGGATGGCCAGGCTGACCGCCAGCGCGATCGGTAGACGATGGAGTCCCATGGACGCTCCCTTGTTCATGCTGATTTTCCGGGGGGTTGGACCACCGGGCAGGCTCGCCCATTCAGTCCCGTAGGGCCAGTGTATAGCGCGCGGAGCTCAGTACTGGGAGCCGCCGAAGGAGAATTCGAAGACCGCGGAGTCCTCGTCTTCGAGCGCGTCGAGCGGAATCCCCAGCTGCACCAGGATCGGCCCGAAGGGGCTGAACCACTGAGCGCCCACGCCCGTGCCGAAGCGAAAGTCGGCCGGGTTGACCGACTCGTTCTCGGAGAACGCGTTCCCCATGTCGAAGAAGATCAGACCCATGAGCCCCAGCTCCTCGGAGACCGGGAACTGCAGCTCGAAGTTGAACAGCATGAACTTGTTCCCGCCGATCACATCCGTCTTGTCGAGATCGGCGAAGTCGTCGATGTCGGTGTCGTCGATCTTGTTGCAACCCTTGGAGTTGATGCAGGCTCCGGCGAAGGCGTCGTATCCCTCCGGGAAGTAGGCGGCGTCGCCCGCATCGTCCGGCCAGCCCGAGACCTTGGTCAGAATCGAGCGCCGCGGACCCAGGGAACGGGCCTTGAAGCCGCGCACCTGGAAGGGACCGATGCCGCCCAGGAAGTAGCGCTCGGTCAGCGGCAGCTTGAGGTCGTCGTCGATGTTCGACAGGGCCGCGACCTGGCTGTCTTGGGCGGCGAACGCCGCACAGCTCCCGAGGTCCTCGCCGCTACAGCCGGGCAGATCGTAGTCGCCGACGCTGTTGAAGGGGAACACGTAGCCAATTCGGCTGTTCACGATGAAGGTCGAATCGAACGGGAGCCAGCGGTCCATGTCGAAGAACCAGGTGCCGCGGCCCTCGAGGCGCAGGAACTGGTTCAGGCCTCCCAGTCCCGCAAATTCGGCCGCGCCGCCGAGCACGTAGCCCTCCTTCGGGAACTGAGGATCGTCGCGCATGTCGCGGCGGAACGAGAGGCTCGCGAGGCTCGTGCTCGAGTCGCCCTGGGACTCCTCGCGCTGCAGCAGCGACGTCGCGTTGACGTCGCTGAAGTTGGTCGCCTCGCGGCTGGTGTAGGCGTAGCCGCTGAAGACGCGGGTCTCCCCCTCGTCGAGCGGATAGCCCAACGTCCAGTCGAAGCCCACGATCTCCTGATCGAAGTCGTCGAAGTCGACCTTGGAATAGGACCCGGTCACGCCGTAGCTGGCGCTGGTGCCGAAGGCGTAGGGATTCGAGAAGCGCAGGAAGAAGCGCTGGTTCTCGGAGCCGAAGTCCAGGTTGGCGACCACCGCGTAGCCGCGGCCGAACAGGTTGGACTGCTGGATCGCGGAGTTGAGCAGCAGACCGTCGGACGATCCGGCGCCGGCGCCGAAGCTGAAGCTCCCGGTCGGGCGCTCCACCACGTCGACGTCCACGTCCACGCGGCCCGGCTGATCGGCCGCGCGCGCCTCGAGTTGGACCTCCTCGAAGAAGCCGAGGCGCTGCACGCGCGCGCGGCTGCGCTGGAGGGCGTTGGCCGAGTAGAGCTCTCCCTCGCCCACGGAGAGCTCGCGGCGCACCACCGAGTCGCGCGTGCGCGTGTTGCCGCGCACCTCGATCCGCTCCACGAAGTAGAGGTCCCCCTTCTCCACCTCGAATGCGCAGTCGACGACCAGCGACTCGGGGTCGACGCTGGTGCGCGGGGTGACCTTGGCGAAGTAGAAGCCGCGATCGGCGTAGTACGTCTGCAGGGTCTCGACGTCGTCGCTCAGGCCGGAACGGCTGAAGACCTCGCCCGGCTCCATCGTGACGAGGCCCATCACCTGGTCCGTGTCCATGGAGGGGTCGCCGATCACGTCGACCATGCCGGTCGCGTACTGGTCCCCCTCATCGATGGAGACGGCCACCCGCAGGCCGTCCTCTTCGTAGCTGACCTCGGGCTCGCCGAGCCGGACCCGGATGAAGCCCGCATCCATGTACTTGCGCGCGATGGTGTCCAGGTCCTGATAGAAGAGCGGCTCCTGATAGAGTCCCGCGTTGGTCCAGAACTTCGTCGCGTAGCTGGTCCAGCCCCAGGGCTTCGTCTCGATGCTCTTGAGCAGATCCTTCGCGGAGAAGTACTCGTTCCCCTCGAACTCGATCGCGACGAGGCGGAGCTTGCGCCCTTCTTCGATCTCGAAGTTCACTCCGACCGAGCTCTCGGTGAGCGGCTCGATGGTGTAGGTAACGTCGGTCTCGTAGAAGCCGCGACTCGCGTAGACGCTCGAGATCCGCGCCTTGTTCTCGATCAGGAGCGGGAAGTCGATGGTCGACCCGACGGTCAACGTCATGTGCTCGCGGATGTCGTCGACGCCCATGCTCTCGTTCCCGGACAGGCTGACCTGACGGATGATCGGGTTCTCCTCGACCACGAAGGTCAGGATCTCGCCGCCCGGGGCGTCGGTCGCAGTGACCTGCACGTCGCGGAAGAAGCCGAGCGCGAAGATCCGCCGGACGTCCGCGCCGAGGTCGAGCGCCTCGATCGGATCGCCGACGCCGACACGGATGGCTGCCCGGATCGCATCCGGCTCGATGCGGCGCGTGCCCTCGATCCGGATCTCGACCACGCGCGGCTGGGCGCCGGGCGCGGGGCGGTCAACGGGGGAGTCCGGCTCCGGGCCGAACTCCGCCGGCTCGCTCACCGCCTCGCCGCTCTCCTCGGGCTGAGCGGAGGGCGACTTCGTGAGCCCGGTCCCCTCGGCCGGGTTGGCCTGGGGAGCGAGGTGAAGGCTGGCTCGCACCGCCGCGCCGGCCGTCTCGAGCGCGGCCAGGAGACCGTCGGTCCCGTCGGCCTCCAACGTCTGGACGCGTCGCGACGGCTCCCCGGCCAGCAGCAGCCGGACCTCGAGGCCGTAGCGATCGACCAGGCGCGTCACCGAGGCGAGCACCAGCGGAGCACCCTCCGCGCGTTCGTGCAGGTAGGCGTCCAGGTCCTGGCCGGCCACGAAGCTGAGCACGTGGCCGTCGACCACGAAGCCATCGCGGATCCAGAGGGCGTCGGCGGCGCGCCGATCCCCCTCCACCGCGTCCGCGAGCGCGTTCAGCCAGTACTCGAGGTCGGGCAGCACCTCGGCGGGCGTACCGCCGAGCGGTCGCAGCGCCACCACGACCGAGCGGCCGTCGGGCGCGGTCGAGGCCGCCAGGGCGGTCGCGGGGAGCAGCAGCAGCAGCGCGCAGAGGCCCGCGAGCGCCCGGATCCGGATCCTCAAATGGCAGCCTCCCTCAGCAAGCTCCGCCCCCGTGCGCCCGTCTCCGCGCGCGGGTCTCCCATTCCTGGATTGCGGGAATTCTATCCGCCCCCGCTTAAGGGTGGCAAACCCCGGAACCTGGTGACATTTCCAGCAGCTTCCAGGATTCGCCAGCAGTTGCCATGACGGCCGTCATAGTCCGGCAAGAGGCTCCGATAACCCGCGGCGCAGCTCCGCTTCAGGCGCGATTCACGATTCCAGCCGGCCCTCCACCAGGTAGGACTTCTTGGCCAGCCGGCTCGCGAGCTTCTCGTTGTGGGTCACCAGCACGAGCGACGCCCCGGTCGCGCGGATCTGCTCCAGCAGCAGCTCCTCCACCGCCTCCGCGGTGCGGGCATCCAGGTTCCCGGTCGGCTCGTCCGCCAGGAGCAGATCGGGCGAGCGGACCAGGGCCCGGGCAATCGCCACCCGCTGGCGCTCTCCGCCGGAGAGCTTGCCGGGCCGGTGCTCGGCCCGCTCCGTGAGACCCACCGCGTCGAGCATCTCGCGCGCGCGTTCCCGCGCCCGCCTGCGAGGCCAGCCGGCCAGGAGGCAGGGCATCATCACGTTCTCCTCGGCATCGAACTCCGGGAGCAGGTGGTGAAACTGGAACACGAAGCCGAGGTGCTCGTTGCGAAAGCGGGCCAGCTCGTCCGGCTCGAGCCGGTAGATGTTCCGATCCCCGAAGCAGACCTCCCCGAGGGTCGGCTGTTCCAGCCCCCCCAGGATGTGCAACAGCGTCGACTTCCCGGCTCCCGAGACGCCGAGAATCGCGACCGAGTCTCCCGCGGCAACGCTGAGGTCGATGCCCTGGAGAATGCGGAGCTCCCCGCGCCCCGTGACGAAGTGCTTCTCGACCCCCGTGGCTCGGAGCTCACTCATAGCGGAGCGCCTCCGCGGGATCGAGGCGCGACGCTCGCCAGGACGGAAGCAGGGTTGCGCCGATCGAGAAGGTCATCGCGATGACCGAGATCAGCAGCAGCTGCTGCAGGTCGATCTGGAACGGCAGGCCGTCGAACTGATAGATGTTCGCCGGGAGCACGTCGAATCCGAGGACGCGCTCGACCACCGCCTGGACGCGGTCGAGGTTCCAGGTGATCACGAGCCCCATCGCGAGCCCGAGGCCCAGTCCACCGACGCCGATCAGCCCCCCCTCGATCGCGAAGATGCGCAGGATCCCGTCGTCCTCGCACCCCATCGCCTTCAGGATCGCGATGTCGCGCGACTTCTCCATGATCATCATGATCAGCGTCGCGACGATGATGAAGCCCGCGACGACCATGATGAAGGAGAGCAGCACGAACATGAGCGCCTGCTCCGTCTTCAGCGCCTGGAAGAACCCCGGGTAGAACTCCTTCCAGTCGCGCGAGTAGTAGAAGCGGCCCAGCCGCTCCGACACGGCCAGGGCGTAGACCTGGGAGCGATAGGGATCGACCGTGCGCACCTCGACGCCGGTCACGACGTCGTCCAGCTTCATGAAGGCCTGCGCCGCGCCGAGGCTCGTGTACACGAACGACTCGTCGAACTGGAAGAAGTCGGCGCGAAAGACGCCCGCGACGCGGAAGCGCTCCAGGCGAGGCGCGGGGCCAAGCGGCGTCGGCGCCCCGCCGAGCGGCGAGATCAGGATCACGGGGTCGCCCACGACGAGCAGGAAGCGGTCCGCCAGCTCGGTCCCGAGGACCACGCCCGGGAGTGCCTCGACCCCGTCGCGCTCGGGGCGCGCATCGAGGGTGTCGAGGGAGCCCAGCACCAGGTCCTCGGCGAGGCGGGTCGTGGTCGCGACCGTCTGCGGGTCGATCCCCTTGAGCAGGACGGCCTGGATGTCTCCCGTCGCGCTGCGGAGCACCGCCTCGGTCACGATGAAGGGCGTCGCGCCGATGACCCCGTCGACCTCGAGCGCGCCCTCGCGCACGTCGCCGTAGTCTCCGAACGGCCCCAGCCCGGACTGGATCACGAAGTGGGCGCGGTTCCCGAAGATCTTCTCGTGCCAGATGCTCTCGAAGCCGTTCATGACCGAGAGCACGACGGTGATGACCGCGACACCGAGTGCGACCCCGACCACGCAGATGACGGTAATGACCGAGATGAAGGTCTGGCGGCGCTTGGCCACCAGGTAGCGGAGCGAGAGGAACCACTCGACCGGCCGCTCGCGGCGATGCTCGATCAGCCCGGCGACGACGAGCGGGAGGAAGCCGGAGATCCCCACATTCACGAGCCCGAGCGAGACGAGGAGAGCCGGCTGCGCCGTCGTCTCGAGCGACGGGAATGCGAGCGAGGCCACGAACAGCAGGCTCGAGCCGAGGAGAACCGCCCCCACGATCCAGCGCACGACCCGGCCCAGCGCCGGGAGGCGGATCAGCAGGTAGGCGACGCCGCCCACGCAGAGCAAGAAGAGCGGAAACAGCCACACCGGGTAGGGACCGAGGTCGAGCACCAGAGCCGCAAAGAGCGCGAGGCCCGACCAGACGGCGATGGCCGAGAACGCCACCACCGGGCGACGCGCGAAGGGCAGGAACTGCCCGAGCACGAGGACCGCGGAGCCGGAGAAGAACAGGAACATGGCGCCGAAGCCGAGCGCGATCAGCGCCACCAGCCCGGCGGACACGATCCCGAGCGCCCCCTCGAGCCCCTCAAGCATCGCGCCGCCGCATGTGCGGAAAGAGCTTGACCTCGCGCAGGTGCGAGCTCCCCGTCAGCATCATGACGAGCCGTCCCACGCCGACCCCGATGCCACCGGCGGGCGGCATTCCGTGCTCGAGCGCGAGCAGGAAATCCTCGTCGATCGGATGCGCCTCGTCGTCGCCGGCGCGCTTCATGGCCGCCTGCTCCTCGAAGCGCACGCGCTGGTCGTCCGGGTCGTTGAGCTCCGAGAAGGCGTTGCAGATCTCGACCCCGCCGATGAAGGCCTCGAAGCGCTCCACGAAGCGCGGACTCGCGTCGGACCTTTTTGCCAGCGGCGAGAGCTCGGCCGGGTAGTCGACCACGAAGGTCGGCTCGATCAGCGCGGGCTCGACCGTCGCCGAGAAGACCTCGTCGACCAGCCGCGCCCAGGTGCTGGCCGACTCGAGGTCGAGGTCCGGGATGTCCGAGCCCTTCACCGCCGAGCGGAGCGCCTCGAGCGTGGTCGCCTTCTCGATGTCGATGCCACACGCGTCGAAGATGAGCTGCGTCATGCCGCGTCGCGGCCAGGGGGGTGCGAGATCGATCGTGTGGCCGTCCCGCTCGAGCCGCGTGGTCCCGTTGACGCGTTCCGCCGCCACCGTGGCAAGCGCCTCCATCAACTCCATCATGTCGGAGTAGTCGGCATAGGCCTGGTACGCCTCGAGCATCGTGAACTCGGGATTGCGGTTCCGGTCCACTCCCTCGTTGCGGAAGTCGCGGCCGATCTCGTACACGCGGTCGAGACCGCCGATCACGAGCCGCTTCAGGTAGAGCTCGAAAGAGATCCGCAGGAACTGGCGCTCGTCGTAGGCGTTGTAGTGCGTCGTGAACGGCCGCGCGGCGGCACCGCCGTAGATCGGCTGGAGGATCGGCGTCTCGACCTCGAGAAAGCCGCGCTCGTCGAGCGCGTCGCGCAGCGCGGAGAGCGTGCGGCTGCGCGCGATCGCGACCTCCCGCGCCCCAGGATTCACGAGGAGATCCAGGTAGCGCTGACGGTAGCGAGCCTCCACGTCCTGGAGCCCGTGGAACTTCTCCGGAAGCGGGCGGTAGCTCTTGGCGAGAAAGCCGAACTCGCTCACCTCGACCGTCAGCTCGTCGGTTCGCGTCCGGATCAGCGGCCCCGCGGCCCACATGAAGTCGCCCACCTCGTAGAGCTTGAAGGTCTCGTAGGCCTCCTCGCCGAGCGCGTCGCGCCGCATCCAGACCTGGAGACGCGCGCCGTCCGCCTGCAGCACGGCGAAGGCCGCCTTGCCGAATGAGCGGATTCCGACGAGGCGGCCCGCGATCTTCGCACTCGGCGCGTCGCTCGCCAGCGCGTCGGCGTCCGCCTCACCCCAGCGCTCGCGGACCTCTTGAATCGGGTCGAGGGGGCTTGGCACGCGCGCCGGAAAGAGATTCACCCCCCGGGCCTCGAGCGCGTTCGCACGCTCGCGCCGCGCCGCCAGGATCTCGGACTCGGTCGCCAACTCTAGCCCTCCGCCGACTCGAGCAGCCAGGCGCGGATGAACGGATCCAGATTTCCGTCCAGGACGCCTTGCGCGTTGCCCGACTCTTGACTCGTACGGTGATCCTTCACGCGTTGCGAGGGGTGCAACGTATAGGAGCGGATCTGGCTGCCGAAGTCGATCTTGGCCTTCTCGCCCGTGAGGCGCGCGACCTCCTCGAGGCGCTCGCGGTCGGCGCGCTCGAAGAGCCGCGCCTTGAGCACCTTGAGCGCCGACGCCTTGTTCTTGTGCTGGCTGCGCTCGTTCTGACACTGCACGACGATGCCCGTAGGCAGGTGCGTGATGCGCACGGCGGAGTCGGTGCGATTCACGTGCTGTCCGCCCGCGCCCCCGGCGCGATAGGTGTCGATGCGGAGATCCTTCTCGTCGATCTCGACTTCGACCTCGTCGCCGATGTCGGGCACCATGCTCACCGAGGCGAAGCTGGTGTGCCGCCGGCTCTGCGCGTCGAAGGGGGAGATCCGCACCAGGCGGTGAATCCCGATCTCGCTCCGCAGGTACCCGTAGGCGTGGTCGCCCGACACCGTGACCGTGGCGCTCTTGATACCCGCCTCGTCACCCGCCTGAGCGTCGAGAATCTCGGCCTGGTAGTCGTGCGCCTCGCACCAGCGCAGGTACATGCGGAGCAGCATCTCGGCCCAGTCGCACGCCTCGGTGCCGCCCGCCCCGGCGTTCACCGAGACGATCGCGTCGCAGGCATCGTGCTCGCCGGAGAGCAGGCGCCGCAGCTCGGCCTCCACGAGCTTCGCCTCCAGCGCGTCGACGCGTTCCACCGCCTCGCGGAGCGTCTCGGCGTCCTGCTCCGACTCGGCCAGCTCGAGCAGGACCTCGGCGTCGGACTGGGCCCGCTCGAGCACATCGAACGTGTCGATCTCGCGTTCGAGGCGGCGCTTCTCGCGCATCAGAGTCTCGGCGCGCTCGCGGTCGCTCCAGAGCGCCGGGTCGGCGGACTGCTCCTCGAGCGCGTCCACTCGATCCCGTTTCGAGGCTAAGTCAAAGATGCCTCCGAAGCTCGACGATCCGCTCACTCAGGGCGCGAATCCGCTCCAGCGTGTCTCGCGCCTGAACGCCAGCTTCTTCCGACAACGCGCCTCCCTCCCGTGGCGAGCAGGAGCCCCCAGCTCAGCCATACGATCCAGTCCCCGAGCAGTGTGTATAGCGTCGGACCTCGCCGCGCGCCCGGCAGCGGAACGCGGAGCGCGGTCCGCTCGAAGATCGGGGAATCGCGGAGAATGACGCCCCCGGAGTCGACGACCGCGCTGACCCCCGTATTCGCCGCGCGCAGCATGGGAAGGCCGTGCTCCGCCGAGCGCATGGCGGCCATCGCCACGAACTGGTGTGGCGCGCTGGAGCGCCCGTACCAGGCGTCGTTCGTCACGTTGACGAGCACGCGCGGTCCGCGCAGAACGGCTTCCCGTACGGCGCTCGGGTAGAGCACCTCGTAGCAGATGAGGGGAGCCAGCAAGGACGGCCCGACCGCGAGCGTGCCCGCGCCGGGACCCGGTGTCAGGTCGCCCGATGCGATCCCGGTCGCGACGCCGGACAGGAAGCCGAGCACGCTGCGGTAGGGCACGAACTCACCGAAGGGAACCAGAACGGACTTGTCGTAGCGGTCGACGACCTCGCCGTCGGGCGAGATCTGGAAGAGGCTGTTGGAGTAGCTGAAGTCCCGGCCGCCGTCGATCGGCTCGATTCCAACGCCGCCCACCAGCAGGACGGCGTCGGTCTCGCGGGCCAGCTCGAGCAGGGTGCTCTGGTAGTCCTCCTGCATCTGGAGGAAGACCGGGGCGGAGGCCTCGGGCCAGACGATCAAGTCGACCTCCCCGCTCGCGGCGACGAGCCGCGACAGCTCGACGTGAGCGTCGAACGCCCCCTGAGCCTTCGCCGGGTCCCACTTCTCGCCCTGCGGGATGTTCGCCTGGACCAGTCCCGCCCAGCGCAGACCCGCCACCGGCTCGGGCTCGGCGGCGAGTCGCAGCCCGAACCCCGCGACGTGCGCGACCACCACCAGCACAGCCGCTGCAACCACCCTCCTCCGCACCGCGAGCGCGGCAAAGAGCGCCAGCAGGAACGTCAGGCCGTAGACACCGGCGAGTGAGGCAAGCTCGAGCAGCGGACCGTTCCGGTGCACCGAGTACCCGAGGAACGCCCACGGAAACCCGTTGCTCGCGCTGAAGGTGCGCAGGTGCTCGCTCACCACCCAGGCGGCGGGAAGCGCCAGCAGGCCGAGCCGACCCGCCGCGGGCTCCGCGAGGGCGGTGAGCCACCCGGCAATCCCGACATGCAGGCCGACGTAGAGCGAGAGACCCACGACCGCGAGCACCGCAATCGCGGTGGGCGCGTGGCCGTGGACGTGCACGACGACGTAGAGCCAGGGAATGACGGCGCAGAGCGCGACCCCGCCCGAGCCCCACGCCCACGCGAAGGCTCGAACCGGAGAGAGCCCCCGCAGCATCAGCGCGAACGGGATCAGTGCGACCCAGCCCGCCACCAGCCCGAGGTCGAAGTGGACGTCGCCCGCGCGCACCGGAAAGGACAGCGCGAAGAGAGCTGCAAACGCCGCCGCGTAGAGCGCTCGCGTCACGCGTCTCGCCCGAGCTCCCAGCGCAGGTGGACCTCGAGCTGGCGCATCGCTCGTGCGTCGACGGCGCGCTCGTGGTCCAGCCCGACCAGGTGCAGGATCCCGTGGATCGCGAGATCGCGAAGCTCCGCATCGAGCCCGACGCGCCTCGCGCGAGCCTGCCGCTCGGCCGTGTCGAGCGAGATCACCACGTCTCCGAGCAGCTCGCCGCGGTGCTCGCTCGCCTCGCCGTCGAGCATCGAGAACGCCAGCACGTCGGTCGGCTCGGGGTCGCGGCCGTACGCGCCCGCGAGCTCTGCCATACGAGCGTCGTCTACGAGGGTGATCCCGAGCTCGGAATCAAGGAAGCCCAAGACGCCTAAGGTCGTCGTCCCGGTCCTGGTGAGGGCTCTCCGGTCGATCTTTCGTCCGCGGCTCGAGCCGTTCAACCACACCCTCATCCACTTCCTCGTAGAGCTTCCGGCCGGCGGCATCCGTGGCCTCCGGGTAGTCGATGCGCTCGTGTCGGATCGCGGTGAGCGTGTCGATGAAGCTTCGCGCGATCGCATTCAGGTCGCGCAGCGTGAGGCTGCACTCGTTGAGCTGACCGTCGCGAAAATAGGTATTGATGATTCGCTGCACAAGCTGCTGCACGCGCGCTGGCGACGTGTCGAGCAGCGTTCGCGACGCCGCCTCGACCGAGTCCGAGAGCATCAGGATGCCCGCCTCGCGGGTCTGCGGCCGCGGTCCCGGGTAGCGGTAGTCGTGCTCCTCGACCGGCGTGTCCTTCTCCGGATCCCACTGCTCCTTCGCCTTCTCGTAGAAGTAGCGGATGATGCTCGTGCCGTGGTGCTGCGCGATCCCGCTCATGATCGGATCGGCGAGACTGTGGCCCTTGCCGTACTCGAGGCCGTCCTTCACGTGGGCCTGGATGATGCGCGCCGACATCGACGGCGTCAGCCTCTCGTGGCGGTTCTCGCCGCCGTGGATGCTCACGTTCTCCACGAAGAAGTGCGGGCGGCGCATCTTGCCAATGTCGTGGTAGTAGCCCGCGACCTTGGCGAGCAGCGAGTTCGCACCGATCGCCTCCGCCGCCTTCTCGGCGAGGTGACCGACCATCATGCTGTGGTGGTAGGTCCCTGGCGCGCGAAGCTCGAGCTCGCGGAGCAGCGACTGCTCCCGGTTGGCGAGCTCGAGGAGCTTCACGTCGGTCGTATAGCCGAAGACGCTCTCCACCAGGGGCGCCAGGCCCGACACCAGGACACCCGACAGGCTGCCCCCGACGAACGCTACCGCGATCGCGATCGCCGACGGTATGAGAAGCGTATCCCCCTCGAGCAGACCGAGTGCGGCCACGACGAGTGCACTGGCCGCTCCGACGCGCAGTCCGGCGCGGAGCAGCGTTCCGCGCTGCGTCACCCGAGCCGCGCCGAGCACGCCGATCAGGGATGCGACGAGCGCGAACACCGCGAAGGGCAGGCCCCCGACCTGCATACCGACGACCAGCGCAACCACCGCCGAGAAGAGTGCCGCCGTCTCCCCGCTGTGGACCAGGCGGACCAGCATGGCCGCCGCCGCGACTGGCATCACGAAGTAGAGCGGCTCGGGACCTTGCGGGAGCAGTGGAGCGAGCTCGGGTCGCTCGACGATCGCATCGCACAGGAACAGGCCGATGCGGGTGCCGAGCACGGTGGCGACCAGCACCGAGACGAGGAACAGCGCGTCCTGCGGTGCGTGCGGGAAGCGCTGCACCGCGCGCGTCCCGAAGCGCCACAGGACCACGAGCAGCAGCAAGAGGACGCTCGAGACGCCCACGAACACCTTGAGCTTGCGGGTGGTGCGGACCTGCTCCCGGATGCCCTCCAGGATGCGCAGGTCCCGCTCGGTGATCTTGTTCCCGTCGCGCACGACGATCTCGCCCTTGCGGAGGGTCACGGTGACCTCCTTGACCCCCGCCTCGACCTCCTGGCGGCGCTCCTCCGTGGCGCGCAGATTGAGCTCCGCGTTCGGGCGCACCCAGAGCTCGGCGAGCGCGATCAGCGCCTTTCGCTCCCCGCGCCCGTACTCGGCGAGCACGCGGTCCGCACCGGCCCGCATCAGCTCCCCGGCCGACTCCTGGGAGAGGACCGCGATGTTGGGCGTGGGGCGGCGCTCCTCACCGGAGCCGATCTCGCGGACCACGACGGCGCGCCGCTCCAGGCGGCGACGGAAGTCCGCCTCGTCCCCGACGATCATGCGCGCGATCACCGGGCTCACGATCGCGATCAGGGCCGCCTCGTCGCGGCGGTCGAAGCGGCGCTCGACGAGCACCTCGAGCACGGAATCCGGCAGCTCCGCGCCGATCTTGAGCGCCTCGAGGAAGGTCGCTGCGACGTCTGGCTTCGCCCCCTCCTTCGCCGGCTGGGTCGCCAGCAGCTGCCGGGCCGCCTCGAAGGCGGCCCGGGTCCGCTCCGCCACGGCTGACGCGCGGCGCTCGTCGAAGTCGTAGACCGTCGGGGCCTTGTCGGTCTCGGCGCGCCGCAGCTCCTCGGTCGCCACGCGGTCCACGATGGTGATGTCGGCCGGGGCCTTGTAGCTGCGGTCCGCGATCTCCCCCGGCTGAGGCAGTCGCCCGCGCAGTCCGACCGGTCCCATCTGGAAGGGCTCGAGCGTCAGGAGCGCCGAGAGTACGAGGCTCGCACCGACCGCGATCGCGATCAGCACTCCGCGGCGGCGGGATCGATCCTGCCGGCTGGTGTCCGGGACGACCGCCTTTCCGGCCGGTCGCGGCTTGGACTCCTGCTTCGCCACCCCTCGCTCCGATACCCGGCTACGAGTCGGCCTGCTGCCGCTCGTAGGCACGGATGATCTCCTGGACCAGCGGATGCCGGACCACGTCCTTCTCGTCGAACTGGACGAACTCGATGCCGGGGATCCCCTCGAGGATCCGCACGGCCTCGATGAGCCCCGAGGAGGCCGACGACGGAAGGTCGATCTGAGTCGGGTCGCCGTTGACCACCGCCTTTGAGTCGAACCCGAGCCGGGTGAGGAACATGCGCATCTGCTCGGAGGTCGTGTTCTGTGCCTCGTCGAGGATCACGAACGCGTCGTTCAGGGTCCGGCCTCGCATGTACGCGAGCGGTGCGACCTCGATCGAGCCGCGCTCCAGGCGGCGGGCGATCTCGCCCGCGTCCATCATGGCGTAGAGGGCGTCGTAGAGCGGCCGCAGGTAGGGATCGATCTTCTCGGTGAGCGTCCCGGGCAGGTAGCCGAGGCTCTCGCCGGCCTCGACCGCCGGCCGGGTCAGGATGATGCGCCCGACTTCGCGGGCGTGCAGCGCCTCGACCGCCGCCGCCATGGCCAGGTAGGTCTTGCCCGTCCCGGCCGGGCCGAACCCGAACACGAGGTCGGTCGAGCGGATCACCTGAACGTAGCGCCGCTGGTTCTCGCTCCGCGGCAGGATGCGCTTGCGGCGGCCCACCTCCACGGCGTCGCCCTCCCGGAGGGCCCGGGCGGCCGGGGATTCGTCGCCGTGGGTCATCCGGACGGCCTCGAGAACCTCCTTGCGCTCGATTTCCAGGCCGGCGGCTGCCAGATCGTACAGGTCCCGGAGGGCGCGCTCGGCGACCTTCGTCTCGAGATCGTGGCCCAGGATCCGCAGCCGGTTGCCCCGGGCATGGATCTCGACCCCGACCTCGTCCTCGAGGATGCGTAGGTTCCGGTCGTTCTGACCGAAGACGAGCTGGGCGACCGCGTTGTCCTCGAAGATGAGGGCGTCGTCTTTTGCCAATCAAACCTCGCTTGGGGACGGGTCGCGGCCCCCGGGCAAGCTTCGGCCCGAGCGCCTCAGGGGAGCTCGGGATACAGCGCGTACCCCCTCCCCGAACGGCGATAAAGGTACCGGCCCGCCGATCCGGCCGCCAAGGCCTCCGGGTAGCCGCCATCCAGCCAGCGGCGGACCTCCAGATCCTGCCGGATTCGCTCCTCGCTCACCGCCCGGCGGGTCGCATCGAGCCCGTCGGCGGGGATCCGGGGGTCGGAAGCCCCCTGAGGCACCGCGAACAGGAGCAGGGCGCTGAGCGCCGCGACCCCGACCGCCACCAGCAGCAGCCAGTGACTCGCCGTGCGGACCTCCGCGGTGGCCAGCTCCTGGGATCTGGGCTGCGGCCTCGCCAGCTCGATCAGGCCCCGCTCCTGCAGGCCCACCAGGCCCCTCCCCCCGGCGAAGCTGCCGAGGCGCGACAGATCGATCACGCGACGCGCCGAGAGCCGCCCGTTCGACAGTCGGAAGAGGCGCTCGAGCCCGTCCGCCGAGACGCCGGAGCTCGCAGCGACCTCGTCCCGCCGCTGCCGGAACTCCTCGATGTCGAGTGAGGGAGTAGGGACCTGCTCGAAGTCCGGGATCCGGCTGCAGACCTGCTCCCACTCGTCGCGCATCCGGAGCGCGTCGAGCAGCACCTGCTCTGCCCCGATCGCCTGGTCGCCCGGCTCCGCCTCCAGCGACTCGGGGCGGAAGCAGAAGCGGCCGTCGTCGAGCAGGAAAAGCTCGAAGATGACCTCGTTCGTGATCAGCTTCCCGATGCTCGCGAGTCCGTCGAGCGTCACCGCGCCCGCCTCCAGCAGCAGGTTGGCCAGAGGCTCGAAGGTCTCCTCCTGGAGCCGGAGGGCCTCGGCGAGGGCCGTTTCCGACACGGCGCCGGCCCGAACCAGGAACTCCGCGAAGGCGGCGTGGGTTCGCTTCTCGTGCGGCCGACCGCGCACGACGCCGCCGGCGTCGAAGTAGATCTGGAATATGCGCCCCGTCGCCTCGACCTCGAGCACGCCGGTCTTGCGCTGCTGGGCGATGAGCTGGAAGACGTCCGCGACCCCGAAGTCGCTCAGCTGTCCCTGGAGACTCACGAGGCTCGCCCCGCGGCGCGGAGGCGGCGAAGCGACCCGCTCAGCGTGACCAGGTAGACCGGCACGACGAGCGCGGCCGCGGCGACCATCGGAAGCACGCTGCCGAGAGCCCCGACCTCGGCCGGCACGGCGGCGACGCTCCGGGTCAGGAACAGGGCCACGCCGAGGGCCCCGAGGAAGAGCTGGAGCCAGCCGGAGGCGAGCCGCCCCTCGAACATGCGAGCCGTCCCGGGCAGCGCGAGGCCGCTTGCCGCGAGGCCGAGGCTGGTCTGACGCAGGCGGCGGCGATCGCGCAGGATCTGCTGTCGGCGCATGCGCGCGTCGAGCGTCTCGCTCTGGGAGAAGAGGCTCGCGCAGCGCGAGCAGGTATTCACCTTCCGCGAGAGATCGGGCGAGCAGCGGTCGCAGATCACGCGCACGCAGCGGTTGCAGCGTCGGATTCCGGCGCGCCGGCAGAGAAAGCAGGCCAGCCCGAAGGCACCGACCAGCAGCCAGGCGGGGCCGGGGAGCGAGGGACCCAGCGCCCGGTCCCGGATCGCACGCGCCAGGGCTGCGGCCTCGCGGCTCGGCGCAAAGGCCCGCACCAGGTAGGCGGTGAGGGGAAGCGGGTCCTGGATCAAGTAGTGGTGGAGGTTGGCACTCTGGATCGCGGTGTAGCGGCTGACCAGCTGTGGCTCGAGCCCTCGAGCAGCCGCAAAGAAGTTGCCCTGCTCGATCAGTCGAAGCGCGCGGCCGTGCGCCTGGGAGAGGTTGTAGTAGACCGCAGCCGACTCCTCGGCGGCCGCTGCCCTCTCGAAGGCCGCGGTCGCCTCGCGGACCTTGCCGTGCGCGAGCAACAGGATCCCGCTCAGGTTCGCCTGGCGCGCCAGCAGCCCGGCCGAGATCCGCGCCGGCATCTCGGAGAGCACCTGTTCGGTGCGCTCCAGGTCGCCCTCCCGCTTCCACGCGACGGCGCGCACGAGCTGAAGCTCCGGGTCGCCCGGGTTCGCGGCGAGCGCCGCCTCCAGGCGCGCGCGATCGCCCGGCAGCGGCTGCTGTCGCTCGATCCTCCAGGCGGCGAGGGCGGCCGGATCCCGACCCTGCAGGGTGGCGACTCGCGACCAGAGCTCGACTCCCGGCCCGAGCACAGCACACGCTAGGAGCAGTCCCAGGCCGATCTGGATCCCCTGCACGCGCGGCAGCCGCAGCGCGCTCAGGACTCCCGCGAGTGCCAGGATCAGGGCGGGGCCCGCCCCGGTCAGTGGCAGCAGCGCCAGGCCGCTCGCGACCAGCAGCGCACCCGGCCAGCCGGGAGGATCGCGCTCGTAGCTCGCGTGCCCGATCTGGTGACCGTGGATCGGCACGGTGCGGGCGAAGCCGACCCCGACCAGGACCGCGAGCGACGCCAGCATCGCCAGACCGAGCGCGGCACCGACCCAGGTCGCCAGCCACACCAGGCTGGGGAGGTTCGAGGCCAGCAGTCGCACCGAGCGCGCGACCGCCAGGGGGCTCCGCTGACTCTCCCCGATCGCGTAGTGGACGGCCGGAATCTCCGGTGCCAGGTAGATCGCACGCTCCGAAGCCTGCGGGCCGCCGACCTCCAGCAGCGCCGTGGCCAGCACCGGAAGCTGGGCATAGCCCCGCGCCTGGAAGCCCTCGATCGCGTGGTCGAGACGCGCTTCCGCCGTGACCGCCTCGGCGGATGGCACGGGCTCCGCGCCCCGCGGGACCTCGAGCGGGTCCGCCTCGTCGATTGCCGGGCGCACGACGGAGGGCAGCCCCAGCACGAGCAGCCACACGGCGACGGCGATGGAAACTGACGATCGGGTCGGGTGCACCCGTCCCCTCCTACTGACACAGGGCTCCGTGTTGCGTTTCGGCGCGGAGCGGAGCCCCCTGAAGGTCTCTCCTTGCCGGATATCGGCGGGCGAAGCCCGCCGATATCCGGCCAGACTTAGCGGCGGAGGGTGGCGAGGAGGGAGGCCAGGTCGGGGCTGCGGAGCAGCTTGAGGCAGGTCAGGTAGACCCCTGCCCCGAGTGCGACGTGTGCGAACAGGACCGCCGCGCCCGAGACCGATGCGGAGCGCGGCACCGGCCACACCAGGTCCAGAGCGACCAGCGCCCCCGCGAGCGTCCCCGCCGCAGCCGTCAGCGGCGCGATCCGGCCCCCGAGTCCCGAGGCGAGGCGGCCGTAGTGGCGCCTCGCGGCGGCGAGCATGTAGACCGCATTGGCGAGCGACGCGATCGAGGTGGCCAGCGCCAGACCGACGAAGCCGAGGTCGGCCACCACGAGAGCGCGCTGCGCCTCGATCAGCGGCCCGGGCAGGCTCCCGGAAGGAAGCGGGCCGATCAGCGCGAGCGAGGCGACGACGTTCGTGACGAGACCCACCACCGCGGCGCGGGCCGGCGTGCGCGTGTTCTGATGTGCGATGCAGAGCCCCACCGCGATGCGCGCGATCCCGACGGGAATCAGCCCGAGCGCGTACAGGACGAGCGCCCGCGCGCAGATCTCGACCGCCGCAGGCCCGAAGACGTCGGGATTCCAGCCGAACAGCACCGCGAAGATCGGCTCGCTCAGCAGGATCAGGCCCACGCTCGAGGGGACGACAAGCACCAGCGCGAGGCCGAGCGCGCCGCTGAACGCCTCGCGCAGGGCGCCTCGATCTCCGCTCGCCACGAGCCTCGACAGCGACGGGAGGCTCGCGGTTCCGACCGCGAACACGAAGACACCGAGCGGGAACTCGATCAGGCGTCCCGCGTAGTACAGGTAGGAGACGGCCCCGTCGCCGAAGAACGATGCCAGGAAGCGCGAAACCAGCACGTTCACCTGATAGATGGACGCCCCCAGGACGGCGGGAGCCATGAGCAGCAGCAGCCGGCGAAGCGCCGGGTCGCGCAGCGCGAAGACCGGTCGCGGCCGGATCTCGCGCTTCACCAGTGGAGGAAGCTGGAGCAGGACCTGAAGGATCCCGGCCACCACCACGGCGACGCCGAGCGCCAGGATCGGCGGATCCAGCCACGCGGCTCCCAGCACCGCCCCGGCGATCAGGCTGAGGTTGAGCAGGACGGGCGCGATGGCGGGCGCGAAGAAGTGGCCCATGGCATTGAGGGCGCCCATGGCGGTCGCCACGAGAATCAGCAGCAGGATGTAGGGGAAGCAGAGCCGGAGCAGCTGGGCGGTGAGCTCCTGCTTGCCCGGATCGAGCGCGAAGCCGGGGGCAAAGAGCCGCACCAGGGGGTCGGCGAGCAGAATGCCGCCGATCACGATCACCAGGCCGAGCCCCGCGCCGAGCGTCCAGGTCGCGTTGAACAGGTGAGCGGCCGCGGGGCGGGACCTGCGTAGCTCTCCCGTGAAGACCGGCACCAGCGAGACCGTGAGGGAGCCCTCCGCCACCAGGCGGCGGAACAGGTTCGGGATCATGAACGCCACGAAGAAGGCGTCGGTCCGTCCGGCGGCGAACAGATTGGCCAGGACCACGTCCCGGACCAGCCCGAGGACCCGGCTCACCAGCGTGGCCCCGGCCACGGTTCCGGCCGAGCGCGCGAAGCTTTCGACCGAGTCCGTTGACACGGAATCGCCCGCGGGGTATCCACCGGAGCTCATGGCGAACAACCCCTCGGCCAAGAAGCGCTACCGCCAGTCCCTGAAGCAGCGGGATAGCAACAAGCGACATCTCTCGATGGTCCGCAACGCCGTGCGGAAGGTGCGCGCCGCCCAGGCCGGAGGAGAGGGGGACGCCCAGGAGCTCTTCCGCTCGGCCGAGCGGCTGCTCCGCCGGGCGGGGTCGAAGGGCGTGTTCCACCACAAGACGGTGGACCGCACCGTCTCCCGCCTGCAGCGTCTGGTTCAGCGCGGCTAGCTCGCACTTCCCACCCGGTGGGCTGCTGCGGCCGGCGTGGAGCTCAGGTGCATACCGCTAGAACGAGTCTCTCGATCGCGAGGCGGGGGGCCAACGGAATCGCCCCCTTGAGCGCCTCGTCGGTGCGGCGGATCACGTCGAGGCAGCGGCGCAGTCGCGTCGGCCCGAAGTCGCGCGCCTGCTCGGCCAGCTTCTGGGCCGCGTACGGGTGGATGCCGAGCCGCCGCTGAACCTCGCGCGCCTCGAGCGGCCGGCACTCACTCGCCCGGATCAGACGTCGGAAGTGGTTCGCGAGGGCGGCCACGACCCGCAGGGGCGCCTCACCTCGGTCGAGCAGGCTCGCGAGAATGCGCAGAGCCTCGGCCAGGCGTCGCTGCCCGATCGCATCGGAGAGCTCGTAGAGTGCGCGCGGCCGCAGGTCCGCGGTGACCTCCGCCACGTCGTCGGGCGTCACCTCGCCGCGCTCGCCCACGAAGAGCGAGAGCTTCGCCAGCTCGCCCGCCAGGAGGTCCAGGTCCGCGCCGACCGCCTCGAAGAGGGCCGCCGCCGCACCGCGCTCCGCCTGCTTGCCCTCGGCGCGGAGTCGCTCCTCGATCCAGCTCTTCACCTCGGCGGGGCGCCGGGGCGGCGACAGGTCCCGGAGCTCTCCGACCTTGGCGACCGCCTTGACCCAGCGAGAGCGGCGGTCCGCCTTGGGCGTCTGGAGGACGAGGCAGGTGCTCGGCGAGGGGTCGCCGAGGTAGTCGGGCAGGGTCTTCTCCAGGAAGGACTTGGCGCGACGATCGTCCAGACCTCGCACGAGCACGAGGCGCCTCGGCGCCATGGCGGGCAGCGTCCGCGCGGCCGCGACGATGGCCTTCGGATCGGTGCCGCTGGTGGCGAAGTCGAAGCGGTCCTCGTTGAACTCGGGGGGCGCGTTGGCGAGGGCGCTGTCGCGCAACTCGGCGAGGGCCGCGTCGCGCAGGGTCGCCTCCGCGCCGACCAGGAGCACCACCGGAGGCGGCCCCGGGTCAGGGTGTCTGGGCGAGCTCATCGTGAATCCTCCCGGCGACCTCGGCCGCGATGCGGCGCAGCGCCTGCTCGCGGTTGCTGCGCTCGACTCCGGGGTCCGAGCTGGCAAGGTAGCGCTCGCGCTCGCTCAGGTGGGGCTGCTTCCAGACCAGCTCGCCCCCGCCGCCCTGCCGGACTTCTACCTCGATCGCGACCAGGATGATGTACTCCAGAGCGAGCCCCACCGACGAGAACGAGGTGGGCCGGATCTCCGCGCTGCGGATCGTGCCGTCGATGACCCGGACTTCCGGTCCGGCCGCACCGCCGTAGTGGGGCTCGAGATGTCCGCGGCGCATCAGCTCCTCGGCGAGTGCAGCCGCCAGCAGCTCCTCGAAGCCCGGCTCGGCGCTGCGGTTCTCGAACATCCGGACCTCGACGCGGAGCGGCTCGCCCCCCGGTCCCTGCAGCGGCCGCGGCACCCGATATCCGCACGCGCCGACCGCGACGAGCAGGGCGACACTCCAAGCTGCCGATCGAATTCCCATGCTTCCCCGAGCCGTGAGCCGGCCTAAAAGTACTGGAGCTTCACCATCATCTGCTGCTCGAGCTTCCGGATCGCCTCGCGCTTCGCGAAGATGACCACGTGGTCGCCGACCTCGATGACGTCGTCGCCCGCCGGAATGATGACCTCTTCACCGCGCACGATCGCGCCGACGATCGCGCGGTCGAGCTTGATCTCGCGCAGCGGCTTTCCGACCAGCTCCGACGTCTCGAGCGCCACGATCTCGAGCGCCTCGGCTCCCTCCTCGGCGACCGCCGTGGCCGAGACGACCTTGCCGCGCCGGATGAACTGGAGAATCGCCGAGACCGCTGCCAGGTTCGGGCTCACCACCGCGTCGACCCCGAGTGCCGCGACCAGCGACCGGTAGGGGTCCTGGTTCACGAGGGCGATGGTTCGCCCCGCACCCGATCGCTTGGCCAGCAGCGCGGAGAGGATGTTGTCCTCCTCGTCTCGCGTGAGTGCACAGAACGCGTCGGCGCTCCCCACGTTCTCCTCGCGCAGCAGCTCCTGGTCGGTGCCGCGGCCCTGAAGAATGGTGCTCTTCTCCAGCTGCTCCACGAGGTAGCGGCAACGCTGCGCGTCCGGCTCGATGAGCTTCGGAGCCAGGCCGTCCTCCTCGAGCCGCCTCGCCAGATAGAGCGCGACGCTGCCCCCGCCGTGGATGACGATGCGCCGAGCCTCCTCACCGCGCTTGCCCAGCAGCTCGGCGAAGGCCGCGAGCGAGTCGGGCCGCCCGGCCGCGTACACGAGGTCGTCGCGCAGGAGCCGAGCCTGCCCGTCCGGAATCTGGATCTCTCCGCCGCGACGAATCGCGACGATGTTGCAGTCGATCGAGAGCTTCATCCGCAGGTCGGCGAGGCGCAGCCCCTCTGCCTCGCACGGGGCGTCGAGCGTGAAGCCGACGACTCGGACCTGGCCTCCGGCGAACTCGAACACGTCGACCGCGCCGGGGACGCGCAGGATCTTGAGGATGGCGTTCGCCGCCTCCTCCTCCGGGTTGATGTTCAGGTCGAGGCCGTTCTCGGCGTCGAACAGAGTCGGCGCGACCTCGGCCAGTGCGGGGTCGCGCACGCGCACGATCTTGGTCGGGATGACGGCCTGCTTCGCGGCCAGCATGCAGGAGACGAGATTCACCTCGTCCGAGTCGGTGACCGCAATGAGCATGTCGGCGTCCTCGACCCCCGCGCTGCGCAACACCTCGGGGTTCGAGCCGCTGCCGTGGACGACCTGAACGTCGACGCTCCCGCCGAGCTCGCGGGTGCGCTCCTCGCTCTGCTCCACCACGACCACGTCCCGGCCCTCACCGGCCAGGCGCCTGGCGAGAATGGACCCGATGTCTCCACCCCCGATGATCAGGATGCTCACGGCCGGGGAGTATAGGCGCGGCCCGGGGGCGCGGCAGGGGCAATGCCGGCGCTAGGAGCGGACTCTGCAGATCGCGCGGGCGCTCAGAGCCGGGCCGCTCGCGCCATCAGCTCCTCTACGAGGAAGTCCCGCTTGCCGCGCAGCTCGTCCGAGACGCGGTTGCGGAACAGGGAGCGCGCCTCCTCGAGCTCGCCCGAGAGAGCGTCGGGGAGCGTTCCGGCGGCGGCCGCGATGCGGAACTTCTCCTCGTTGTAGAGGATGATGTCCGAGACGGCGATGCGGGCGAGTCGCTCGGCGGCGGCGATCTCGGGGTCGGTCTCCTCGGGCGAGGCCGGCGCCTGCGGGCTGCTCGGTACGGGCGCCGCGCGAGGCTCCGGCTGGGCCGGGGCGGGGGGCGCCGGAGGCGGCGTGGACTCGAACTCGAAGTGGGGCTGGGTGAGGGGCTCGGGGTCGAGCGAACTGGGCGCCACGGGCGGCGCCGGGGCCGGGCGTTCCGGGGCGGGCGCTGCTGGCGGCGGAGCTGCCGGGTGCGGCTCAGGTTCCGGTGCCGGCCTGCTGCCGATGCCGAGCGACTCGAGGATCGGGCCGAGCCCCTCGGGGAGGTCGGCCGGCTCCAGCATCTGGTCGGCCTCGAACTCGGGCGACCCGGCCGGCTCGTCCGCGGGAGCGATCCGCACCAGACGCACATCCGCGAGTCCACCGCTGCGGCGCACGACCTCCACGATTGCCGGCGCAGCCACTCCCGGCAGGTGTCCGCCGAGGATTGCCAGGGCAGGCGTCGAACGGAAGATCCCGAGCAGCGCCTCGCTTCCGCCGAGCACGACGTCGGGCTCGATCTGCCAGCTGCCCAGGTAGTCCGCGACTTCCTTCGCGCGGGCGGGATCGGAGTCGGCGACCAGCGCCCGGACCCGCTGTGCGGGTGTGGGCGTCGGCGGCGCGGGGGCCTTGGGCGCGACCCGCTCGAGGCTCTCGATGTCCGGCTTCGCGCTCTCGGGCTCCGCGGGCGGCTCCACTCGGAACACGGTCTTGCAACGCGTGCAGCGTAGGCGAGATCCGGTCGGCGCGATCTTCTCGCGCGAAATGCGATACAGCGTCTGGCACTGAGGACAGCGGGCGGTCACCGGCAACTCCCGAGGGAAGGTCCCTAGACGACAGTCTGATGCCCCGTAGCTATCGGCCCGTGAGCGAGTCCCCTTTACGTACCGCCCACGCCGGTGCGCGAGGAGACGCGGCTGTCCGCCCCTGTCATCGAGCGACCCGCCCCGCCCGAGTCGCTCGCTACGGCTCCCGGGACGCGAATCGCTCGACGTGGATCTTGATGTCGCGCGCCGCCGCGTCCGCCTCGAGCTGAGCAGCCGCCTCCTGAATGGCGCTCTGCTGGCCGTCGGCCTCCGGAATCACCACGCAGAGGCGAACCTCGTCTTCGCACTCCTCGAGCGCCAGCAGGAGACCCGAGAGGATCGCCTCCGAGTCGAACTCCAGGTCGAGGGCGTCGGGGAGCGCGAGCGCCACGCTCCCGGCGGCAAGCTCGACCGCCTTCAGGCCGGCGCGGCGGAACGCCTGCTCGATGCGCCGCCTTCCGAGGTGCTTGGTGAGGCCGAGGCCGAAGAGCAGCAGCCGGCTCGCGGAGATCGGTCCGCCCGCCGGGATGAGGGTCGATTCCCCGGACACCCCGCTCGCGAAGCCCGACTCCAGCAGCGCTGAGATCTCGCCGCAGAGCCGCCAGTCGATCCGACCCGCCTCGCCGCGCAGCGGGCGCTCGTCCTTGGGCACCAGCACCAGCGCCGTGTCGGCCGGCGCGCGAACCGCCGGTCCGGGACACAGAACCGCGTCGAGGCGCTTCATCGCGCGGGCTCCTCGAGAGCTCGGTCGCTCCCGCGAGTGCGCAGCTTCGCGATCTCGTCGAGGACGCCATTCACGAAGCTCGGGGCGGCATCGCCACCGAAGCGGCGCGCGATCTCCACGGCCTCGTCGAGGATCACCTCGGTGGGCGTCTCGGGCTCGAACAGCAGCTCGAAGGTCCCGATGCGCAGGATGTTCCGCTCGACCGCCGCGATGCGGGAGAGCTTCCAGCGCTCCGACGCCGAGGTGATCGCCTCGTCGATCCGCTTCAGGTTGCAGGCCACGCCCGCGGTGATCTCGAGGGAGCGCTCGCGCGTGCGCTTGGCCAGCTGGAACTCCACGATGAGCTCCGCGTGGACCCGCGCGACCGCCTCCGGCTCGAGTCCGTGCGCGGCGTCGGCCGCGTAGAGCACCTGGAGCGCGGCTTCGCGGGCGCGTCGGCGCGGACCGGCAGTGGACACGCTCAGCTCCCCTTCTCTAGCTGCCCGAGCAGCCTGGCCATCTCCACGGCGGCTTCCGCCGCCTCGGCGCCCTTGTTGCAGCCCGGCTCGCCCGGCAGTGCCGCGCGGTCCAGCGCCTGCTCGGCGTCTTCGGTGGTCAGGACGCCGAACGCGACCGGCACCCGAGTGGACTGCGCGACCGCACCCACGCCGTCTGTCACCCCCCGGCACACGTAGTCAAAGTGGGGCGTTCCCCCGCGAATGACCACCCCCAGCGCGACGATGGCGTCGTAGCGCCCGCTCTCGGCGGCGACGCGCGCGGCGATCGGGATCTCGAAGACGCCCGGAACCCAGGCCACGTCGACCGACTCGCAGCCGAGCTCGGCGAGGCGCGCCTGGCAGCCGTCGAGCAGGCGGCGAGTGATCAGGTGGTTGAAGCGCGCGACGATGACGGCGACCCGAAGCCCCGCCCCGTCCAGCGAAGTCTCGATGTCCGGCACGGGCGGAACTCTAGCTCATGGGGCTAGAGCTCGGCGACGAGGAGCAGGTCTCGCCCCAGCTTGCGGACCTGCGGGTCGCGCAGCTCGGGTGCATCGGCGAGGCGCCCGAGCCCGAGCGGGCCGAGCACGGGCCGGCCGTCCGCGCCGATCAGCTTCGGGGAGAGCAGCAGGCACAGGCGGTCCACGAGCCCGGCGCGCAGCAGCGACGCCGCGAGCTCCCCGCCCCCCTCCACCAGGAGGTCGTTCACACCGAGCGCTCCGAGGCGCCGCCAGGCCGCGCGCAGGTCGACCCTCGACGCACGCCCGCCGACCCGCTCGACCCGCGCACCCGCCCCTTCCAGGCGGGCCGCCCGGACCGCTGCGGCGTCGCGGGTCGTGAGGATCCAGGCGCTGCCGGGCTCGCCCGCCCGGATCAGCCGGGCGTCCGGGGGCGTGCGAAGCTTGGAATCGATCACCACCCGCGTCGGGCGGTGGACGATGCGGCGTCCGCGACGCGCCGTGAGCAGGGGATCGTCGGCGAGCGCGGTCCCCGAGCCGACGGCGACCGCGTCCACTCGGCCTCGCAGCCGGTGGACCCAGGCCCGGGCTTCGGGGCCCGTGATCCAGCGCGACTCCCCCGCCGCAGTCGCGATGCGGCCGTCGAGCGTGGCGGCCAGCTTGAGGGTCGTGTGGGGTCGGCCCCGCTCGACCCGCGAGAAGTAGCCCGGGTTCAGCTCGCGACACGCCTCGCTCTCGACGTCGACCGCGACCGCACAGCCGGCGCGGCTCAGCCGCGCGAGGCTCCGTCCCGCAGTGCGCGCGTCGGGGTCGCGGGTCCCGACGACCACGCGCCGGAAGCCCGCCTCGAGGACTGCCTCGATGCAGGGGGGCGTGCGTCCGGTGTGCGCGCAGGGCTCGAGCGTCACGTAGAGCGTCGCCCCCCGGGTCCGCCCGCCCGCGCGCGCGATCGCGACCGCCTCGGCGTGCGGAGCGCCGAGGCGCAGGTGGTGGCCCGCAGCGACCCGCTCTCCACTCCGCACCACCAGGGCCCCGACCAGGGGGTTGGGCGCGGTTCGGCCGCGCGCGCGAGCCGCGAGACGCAGCGCTTCGCGCATCCAGCGGCGGTCCGCAGCGGTCGACGCGTCAGCTGTCTTCCGCCGCCTTGTCATCGATCTCGTCCAGTGCAGTCCGGAACTGCTCGATCGTGTCGAACTTGAGGTAGACCGACGTGAAGCGCAGCCAGGCGACCGGGTCGAGCGCCCGCAGCTCGTCGACACACGCCGCGCCGATGCGCTCGCTCGGAAACTCGCGCTCGCCCGAGTCCACTACGCGCTGCTCGATGCGCCGCACGGCTGCCGCGATCGCATCGGCGCTCACCGGGCGCTTCTGACAGGCCTTCTGGAGCCCGGCGAGGACCTTGACGGGATCGAAGACCTCGCGGCGGCCGTCCTGCTTGACCACGACCGGCATCAGGTCCTCGATCCGCTCGTAGGTGGTGAAGCGGCGCCCGCACTCCGTGCACTCGCGGCGGCGCCGCTTGACCGGCTCGTCGCGCAGGTTGCGCGCGTCGACCACCTTGGTGTCGGGGTGATCGCAGACGGGGCACTGCACCCGATCAGTCCAGTGTCGCGTAGGGCAGCGGATAGCGGCCGCAGAGCTCGGCCACCTCGGCGCGGATCCGATCCTGGAGCGCCTCGTCTTCGGGCGCCTCGAGAACGTCGGCGATCCAGTCGCCGACCTGGCGCATCTCGCTCTCGCGCATGCCCCGCGTCGTGACCGCGGGCGTCCCGACGCGCAGGCCGCTCGTGACCCAGGGCGAGCGGGTCTCGCCCGGCACGGTGCTCTTCGACGTGGTGATGCCGGCGCGGTCCAGGCGCCGCTGCGCCTTGAGGCCCGAGATCTCGCGGTCGGAGAAGTCGATCACGAACAGGTGGTTGTCGGTCCCGCCCGACACGAGCCGGAAGCCGCGCTCGGCCACCCGCTCCGCCATGGCCCGAGCGTTCCGCACGATCTGCTCGGCGTAGGCCTTGAAGTCGGGGCGCGACGCCTCCTCGAACGCCACCGCCTTGGCGGCGATCACGTGCTCGAGCGGGCCCCCCTGCGTGTGCGGGAACACGGCGCGGTCGATCGCCTCGGCGTGCTCCTCGTCGCACAGGATCAGGCCGCCGCGCGGTCCGCGCAGCGTCTTGTGCGTCGTGCTCGTGATCAGCCCCGCAGAGCCGACGGGAGAAGGGTGGATGCCCGCAGCCACCAGGCCGGCGATGTGGGCGATGTCGGCGAACAGGATCGCGCCGATCTCCTTCGCGATCTCGCCAAAGGCCTGGAAGTCGATCGTGCGCGGATACGCGCTGTAGCCCGTCTGGATCATCTTCGGCCGGTGCTGGCGGGCCAGCTCCCGCACCTGGTCGTAGTCGATGCGCTGGTCGCCCTCGGAGACCCCGTAGCGGATGAACTCGAAGAAGCGCCCAGAGAAGTTGACCGGGCTGCCGTGGGTCAGGTGCCCGCCGTGGCTCAGCTCCATACCGAGAATCGAGTCTCCCGGCTCGAGCGTGCCGAGGTAGGCGGCCAGGTTGGCGCTG
>CAZLBF010000374.1:0-12589 GCA_964557495.1 uncultured Myxococcales bacterium
GCTCGTTGCCGTGGTCTCGGTCTACCGTCAGTTTCCCACCCCCGATCGCCACGCGGGGGTCTCGCTCGGACTCATCGTGGGTGGCGCGATCGGAAACCTGATCGATCGCGTGGCGCGCGGCTCGGTGGTCGACTTCCTGCAATTCGACCTTCAGGTCTTCATCTTTCCCGACTTCAACGTGGCGGACAGCGCGATCGTGATCGGGGTGCTGCTGCTCCTGCTCGAGATCGGGGCGACCGACTCCGAGCGGTCCTCGGGAGTGCCCGAGGGGGTGCCCGCGGAGGCGGCCGAGCGCGCCGAGGAGCGCGAGACTTGAATCAGCGCGCGTTCATCGGGCTCGGCTCCAACCTGGGAGATCCGGCCGAAACGGTGCGGCGGGCACTGGCCGACCTGGCGCAGCTCGGATCGGCCCGGGGCTCCTCGCTGTATCGGACCGAGCCGCTCGGGCCTCCGGGTCAGCCCTGGTACGTGAACGCGGTCGCGGAGCTCTGGACCGAGACCGGCCCGGTCGCACTCCACGCGCACCTGCGCGAGCTCGAGCGCCGCGCGGGTCGCCCGGCAGCGCGGCACCGCTGGAGCGCGCGCATCCTCGACCTGGACCTGCTCCTGTACGGCGATCGCATGCTCGTGACCGACGACCTGGAGATCCCACACCCCGGCCTGGCGAGCCGACGGTTCGTGCTCGAGCCGCTCGCCGAGCTCGCTCCGGACGTCCTGGATCCCCGCTCCGGGCGCACGGCCGAGGATCTGCTCCGGACCCTTGACGATCCGCTCCGGGTCGAGAAGCTTTGCACGCCATGAAGTTCTTCCTGGATACCGCCAGCGTCGAAGGCATCCGCGAGACCGCCAAGCTCGGACTGGTCGACGGCGTCACCACGAACCCGTCGCTTCTCTCCAAGGAGGAGGGCAATCCGCGCGAGGTCGTTCGCGAGATCGCCAAGATCGTCGAGGGCCCGATCAGCGCCGAGGTGGTGAGCCTCGACGCCGAGGGCATGGTGCGCGAAGGGCTGGACTGGACCAAGGTCGCCCCCAACATCGTGGTCAAGATCCCGATGACGATGGAGGGGCTGAAGGCGATCCGCGAGCTCTCTCAGCAGGGGGTCGCCACCAACTGCACCCTGATCTTCTCGCCGGTCCAGGCACTCCTCGCCGCGAAGGCGGGTGCCTCGATGCTCTCTCCCTTCGTGGGCCGGCTCGACGACATCCAGTCCCCGGGCATGGAGCTGGTCGCGGACATCGTCCAGATCTTCTCGAACTACGACCTCTCCACCGAGGTGATCGTGGCCAGCATCCGCAGCCCGATGCACGTGGCCGAGGCGGCGCGCATCGGCGCCGACATCTCGACCATGCCGATTTCCGTCCTCGAGAGCCTCGCCAAGCACCCGCTGACCGACATCGGGCTGGAGCAGTTCCTGGCCGACTGGGAAAAGGTGAAGAACCGCTAGGACTTGCTCGGCTCCCGGCGCCGGCGCCGGGTGGCTCGCCCACTCCCGCTCGCGTCGATCCGCCGCTGCCCCGGCGCTCCAACCTGCTACTATTGCGTCCCCATCTCCTTGTCGGGATGGGCTTTTTTCATGCTCGATCCGGGTGCGCGGGGGCGCGCCGAGGAGGCGGTGCCCGAGGCCGGGCCCTCGGGCGGATCACAGAGGGGACGCCGATGCTGATCTCGAAGGAAGAGGCGCTCAATTACCACAAGCTGGGCAGGCCTGGAAAGACGGAGGTCGTTCCGACGAAGCCGGTCGCCACGCAGCGCGACCTGTCGCTGGCGTACACGCCGGGGGTGGCGGAACCCTGTCGGGAGATCGCGAAGCGGCCCGACGACGCCTTTCTCTACACGGGAAGGGCGAACCTGGTCGCGGTCATCTCCAACGGGACGGCCGTGCTCGGGCTCGGAAATATCGGAGCGCTCGCCGGCAAGCCGGTCATGGAGGGGAAGGGGGTTCTCTTCAAGCGCTTCGCCGGCGTCGACGTCTTTGACATCGAGGTCGACACCGAGGACCCGGACGAGATCATCAAGTTCTGCAAGCTGATCGAGCCGACCTTTGGCGGCATCAACCTCGAGGACATCGCCGCGCCCGCCTGCTTCTACATCGAGGAGACGCTGATCCGGGAGATGGACATCCCCGTCTTCCACGACGATCAGCACGGCACCGCGATCATCTCGGCCGCCGCCTTCCTGAACGCCCTCGAGCTCACCAACCGCCGCATCGAGGATACGCGCGTCGTCTTCTCGGGGGCGGGGGCGGCCGGCATCGCCTGCGCCGACCTGTACGTCAAGCTCGGCGTGCGCCTCGAGAACATCCTGATGACCGACAGCCGGGGCGTGATCTACGAGGGCCGCAAAGACGGGATGAACCCGTACAAGGCGCGCTTCGCCCGGCCGACGGAGCGGCGCACGCTCGAGGACGCGCTCCGGGACGCGGACGCGTTCGTCGGGGTCTCGGTCGCCGGTGCCGTCACGCAGGACATGGTCCGCGCGATGGCCGACCAGCCGCTCATCTTCGCGATGGCGAACCCCGATCCCGAGATCACCCCCGCCGAGGTGGCCGAGGTGCGCGACGACGCGATCATGGCGACGGGGCGCTCCGACTTCCCCAACCAGGTGAACAACGTGCTCGGGTTCCCCTTCATCTTCCGCGGGGCGCTCGACGTGCGCGCCCGCAAGATCAACGACGAGATGAAGCTCGGCGCGGTGCGCGCCCTGGCGGACCTGGCCAAGCAGGGCGAGCAGGGGATTCCCGAGGAGGTGCTCCGCGCCTACGAGGGGGAGCGCTTCGAGTTCGGCCCCAGCTACATTATCCCGAAGCCCTTCGATCCGCGCGTCCTGATCTGGGAGTCCACCGCGGTGGCCAAGGCGGCGATGGAGACCGGGGTCTCGCGCATCCAGATCGACCTGGACGAGTACCGGGATACCCTCGAGAGGTACCTGGGCGGTGCGCGCGAGGTGATGCGCTCCGTGATGAACCAGGCCAAGCGCGAGCCGAAGCGCATCGTCTTCCCCGAGGGGGTCGAGGATCGGACGCTGCGCGCCGCTCAGCTCCTGTGCGAGGAGGAGATCTGCGAGCCGACCCTGCTCGGCAACGTCGACTCGATTCGCAGCGAGGCCGAGCGGATCGGCGTGGATCTGTCCGGGGTCCAGCTCATCGATCCCGAAGAATCCGATCGGCGCGTGTACTACCGCAAGGAGCTCCTGAACCTGCGGCGCCGCAAGGGCGTGACCGAGAGTGACGCGGATCGCCTGCTCCGGCGGCGCAGCTACTACGCCACGATGATGGTCCGAATGGGGGACGCGCACGGGTTGGTCGCGGGGCTCACCAAGTCCTACCCCGAGTCGGTTCGTCCCGCCCTCGAGGTCGTCGGCCTCGCAGAGGGGAACGCGCGCGCGGCGGGGGTCAACCTGATGATCCAGGAGGACCGCGTGCTGTTCTTCGCGGACGCCTCGGTCAACAAGTCGCCGACCGCCGAGGACCTCGCCGACATCGCCAGTCTCGGCGCCGCCACCGCGCGCTGGCTCGGCTTCGAGCCGCGGGTTGCGATGCTCTCGTTCTCGAACTTTGGCAGCGTCCGCGACGAGGATACGGAGCGCCTGGCGGAGGCGGTGAGCATCGCCCGCGAGCGCTGGCCCGACCTGGAGATCGACGGCGAGATGCAGGCCGACATCGCGCTCGACGCGAATCAGCGGGAGGCCCGGTTTCCCTTCTCGACCCTCAAGCGCGATGCGAACGTGCTGATCTTCCCGAACCTGCACGCCGCGCACATCGCGGTCCGGCTGATGGCCTCGGTCGGCAATGCGACCACCGTGGGTCCCGTGCTGATGGGCATGCGCAGCCCGACCAACTACGTCCTGCCCACCGCGTCGGTGGAGGACATCGTGAATCTCGCCGCGATCACGGTCCTCCAGGCGCAGAAGGAGTACTGACCCTTGTCGACCGAGGGGAAGATCAAGACCCTCGCGGAGAAGAACGCGCAGGCCGAGCTGGGTGGCGGTGCGGCCCGCGTCGAGCGGCAGCACGCGGCCGGGAAGCTCAGCGCCCGAGAACGGGTCGACCTGCTGCTCGATCCCGGGACGTTCACCGAGTTCGACAAGTTCAAGCTGTCCCGCCGGCCGGAGCCGGACACCGAGCCGATCCTGGGTGACGGGGTCGTCACCGGTACCGGGCTCGTCGACGGGCGTCGCGTCTTCGTGTTCTCCCACGACTTCACGGTCTTCGGCGGCTCGCTCTCGGGCGCCTTCGCCGAGAAGGTCTGCAAGATCATGGATCACGCGACCAAGGCCGGGGCGCCGGTGATCGGCCTCAACGACTCGGGCGGCGCGCGCATCCAGGAGGGAGTGGAGTCACTCGCCGGCTATGCCGACATCTTCCTGCGCAACGTCCTGTCGTCCGGAGTCGTCCCGCAGATCTCCGCGGTCATGGGCCCCTGCGCGGGCGGCGCGGTCTACTCGCCCGCCATCACCGACTTCATCCTGATGGTCAAGGGCTCGAGCAACATGTTCATCACGGGTCCCGACGTCATCAAGTCGGTCACGCGCGAGGACGTCACCAAGGACGAGCTCGGCGGCGCGCTCACGCACAACACCCGGAGCGGAGTCGCTCACTTTGCGGCCGAGAACGACGAGCACTGCATCCAGCAGATCAAGATGCTGCTGTCGTTCATGCCGCAGAACAACATGGAGAGTCCGCCGTTCGTGCCCACGACGGACGATCCGAATCGCGCGGATCCGGACCTGCGCACGCACGTACCCGACCAGCCGAACAAGCCCTACAGCATGCGGGCGCTCATTCACATGCTCGTAGACGACCGGGTCTTCTTCGAGGTGCACGAGCTCTGGGCCCGGAACATCGTCGTCGGCTTCGCGCGCTTCGGCGGCCGCAGCGTCGGAATCGTGGCCAACGAGCCGGAGCATCTGGCCGGCTCCCTCGACATCAACGCGTCGATCAAGGCCGCGCGCTTCGTTCGGTTCTGCGACGCATTCAACATTCCCATCGTCACGTTCGTGGACGTCCCCGGCTTCCTGCCGGGAACGAACCAGGAGTTCGACGGGATCATCCGGAACGGGGCCAAGCTGCTGTACGCGTTTGCCGAGGCGACGGTACCGAAGGTGACCCTGATCACGCGCAAGGCCTACGGCGGAGCCTACGACGTCATGAGCTCGAAGCACCTGCGCGGAGACATCAACTACGCGTATCCCCAGGCGGAGATCGCGGTCATGGGCCCAGATCAGGCCATGAACATCATCGCCCGCGACGAGATCGCTCAGTCGGACGACCCGGACGCCACCAAGCAGAAGCTCGTGGACGACTACCGGGAGACCTTTGCGAACCCGTATGGCGCGGCTGCGCTGGGTTACATCGACGCCGTGATCACGCCGGAGAAGACGCGCCCGCGCATCATCGAGGCGCTGAGCATGGTGGAGAACAAGCGAGACTCGAACCCGGCGAAGAAGCACGGGAACATCCCGCTGTGATCGGTCGCGTTCGCCCGGAACTCGCCGCACGGAGCTAGTCGAACGGTGGACGTGTCACTGACAGGCGGTTCCGAGATGGCCCTGCTCGGAATCGGCACCGTCTTCGCGGCGCTGACGGTGCTCGTGGCGGCCCTCCGGCTGGCTTCGCGCGCCGTGGCTGCCCCCGAGCCGCAGCTCGCCCGCGGACCCGCTCCGGGCGCCGCGTCGCGGGTCCCGGAGAGCGGCGAAGATCTGGAGCTCGTCGCTCTGGCGGCCTACGCCCTTCACCTCGCGCGACGCGTACGCATCCCGGAGCCCGGACCCGCCTCCCGGTGGGTGATCGCCGGCCGGATGAGGCAGACTGCGCCCTTCCTGCGGCGGGAGTCAGGAGAGCGATGGCTACCTACAAGGTAAGGTCGAACCAGAGAGAGCACACCGTCAGCGTCGTCGACCATGCGGGCGGGGGTGCCACGGTCACGGTCGAGGGTCAGACGTTCGAAGTCGAGCCCGCCTCCAACCCCGGGAGCGCCCCGGCTCCGCGGCCCGTGCCGGCGCCCGCCGTGAGTGCGCCCGTCCCGCAGCCGCAGGCGAAGCGGAGCGCGCCCGCCGCGGGTGGCTCGGTCCTCGCGCCGATCTCGGGGAAGATCCTCGCGGTCAAGGTCAAGGTGGGAGACGAGGTCTCCGCCGGTCAGGTGGTCCTGATCCTCGAGGCGATGAAGATGGAGAACAACGTTCATGCGCCCACGGACGGCGTCGTCAAGGAGATCGCGGTCAGCGAGGGCTCCGAGGTCGGCGACGGAGACCTGCTCGTGGTGATCGAGTAGCGGGGAATCCAGCCAATGCTCAGCGGGATCGCCGACTTCCTGTCGATCACCGGCTTCGGGCGCATGCTCGAAGACCCGTCGCTGCTCCAGAACGGGGTGATGCTCGCGATCGGGCTCGGCCTCATCGGGCTCGGAATTGCGCGGCGCTGGGAGCCGCTCCTCCTGATCCCGATCGGCTTCGGCATGTTGATGGGCAACATCCCGGACTCCGGAGCCTCCACGCAGACCGAGGGTGTGATTCGCTTTCTCGACTTAGGCGTCAGGGAGGGGATCTATCCCGCTCTGATCTTTCTCGGCGTGGGCGCGATGACCGACTTCTCGGCCCTGCTCGCGCAGCCGCGCCTGATCCTGCTCGGCGCCGCGGCCCAGGTCGGGATCTTCGCGACCTACGCCGGGGCGCTCCAGCTGGGATTCGCGCCCGCACAGGCGGGCGCCATCGCGATCATCGGCGGCGCCGACGGACCCACGACCCTCTTCGTCGCGGCAGAGCTCGCCCCGGAGCTGCTGTCGGTCGTCGCGGTGGCCGCCTACGCCTACATGGCGCTCGTGCCGGTCATCCAGCCGCCGATCGTGCGGGCGCTGACGACCCCCGAGGAGCGGCGGATCGTCATGAAGCCGGCCCGGGAGGTGTCGCGCACCGAGCGCATCCTGTTCCCGCTCGTGACGTTCGTCGCCTGCAGCCTGTTCGCGCCCCGGGCCACCATCCTGGTCGGCATGCTCTGCTTCGGAAACCTGCTCCGGGAATCGGGCGTGACTGAACGCCTGGCCAATACGGCGCGGGGGCCGTTTCTCGATTCGGTCATCATCGTCCTGGGCATCTGCGTGGGAGCGGGAGCGACGCCGGAGCGATTCCTGACGAGTGCCGCCCCGCGGATCGTCCTGCTCGGCATCGTGGCCTTCGCGGTAGCCACGGCCTCGGGCGTCCTCTTCGCGAAGCTCATGAACCTGTTCACTCGAGAGCCGATCAACCCGATCATCGGAGCGGCGGGAGTCTCGGCGGTGCCCATGGCGGCCCGGGTCGCCGTGAGGACGGCGCAGCAGGAGGACCCGTCGAACATCCTCGTGGTTCAGGCCATGGGTCCGAACGTCGCCGGCGTGATTGGCTCGGCGGTCGCGGCGGGAGTGCTGCTCGCCCTGCTCGCATAGGCACGTGCGGTCCGCGAGATCCCGGAGAGCGGCGGGCGCGCAGTGAGTCGCCCCGTCATTCTCGACACCGATCTGGGCTCGGACGTCGACGACGCGCTCTGTCTCAGCCTCGCGCTCGCGAGCCCCGAGCTCGAGATCGTCGGCATCACCTGCGTGGGGCGAGAGAGTCGCCGCCGCGCCCAGATCACCCGCAGGCTGCTCGAGCTGGCCGGCCGCGAGGAGATCCCGGTCTACGCGGGCTGCTCCGTCCCGATTGTCGGGGTCGGCGCGCTCAACTGGTTCGGGCACGAGGGTGGAGGCGTCCTGGAGCCGGGGGAGGAGCCGGAGTTCGAGGCACTCCACGCCGTCGACGCCCTCGAGACGCTCTCGCGGCGCCACGCCGACCTCGAGGTGGTGGCGGTGGGCCCGATGACCAACCTCGCGGTCACCCTCGCCAAGGACCCGGGCCTCGTCGGGCGGATCCGCCGCCTCACGATCATGGGCGGCCACCTGCGCCGCGTCGAGTACGGAGGCCACCGGTTCGCGCCGGGCATCGACTACAACCTCTGCTCGGATCCCCACGCCTCCTACGCGGTGCTGTGCTCCGGAATTCCCACGCGCCTGGTCACGGCCGACGTCACGCTCCGGACCTGCATCCGCGACGCGGACGTATTGGAGCTCGAGCGGACCGGCCACCCCTATCTGGTCGCCGTCGCCCGCGCGGTGCGTCTGTGGACCCCCGTGATGAACCGCCTGTTCGGCGCGATCGGCTGCGACACCTCCGCCGACAACGCCTCGTTCCTGCACGACCCCCTGACCTACGCCTGCGCGTACGACGAGTCCTTCTGCAGCTTCGCCGACCTCGAGATCGAGACGCGGATCGAAGACGGTGTGCTGCGCACCCTCGAGCGACCCCGACCCTCGGACGAGAGCTTCCCGATGCGCTGCGCCGTCGAAGTCGACGCGGAGGCCTTCCGCGACCACTTCATGGAGCGCGTGCTCTCGCTCGCCCGCTGAACGCTGTGCGCGCCGGGCTATGCCAGCGTCTGGAGCAGGGCGGGCAGCTCGCGCAGGTGGTCGATCACGAAGTCGGGGGTCGCCTCGTCCGAATCGATGCCTCCCGGTCGCCGCAGCCAGACGGCCCGGACGCCTGCGCTGTGGGCGCCGGCGACGTCGGTGCGGATCTTGTCGCCCACGAAGATCGCGTTCCGGGGCGCGACCCCCAGCTTCTCGAGCACGTGCTCGATGATCGCAGGAGCCGGCTTGCGCGAGCCGAAGTTCGCCGACCAGACCGGTGCGTCGATGAACTCCAGGATGCCTTGCTCCCGGAGCGCCCGGGCATGGTGGTCGCCCGGAACGATCGTGTTCGAGGCGATCCCGAGCCGATAGTCCCGAGCCAGCTCGCGCACCACGTCGCGCGCGTACGGGAACACGGGCTTCGTCTCCTCGCGGGCGAACCCGGCCAGGAGCAGGCGCCGGGCCTCGGGGTCGAGCTCGGCGAAGAGCACCTCCGGGTCCGGCTGGGTGCGCTCCGGCTCGAGCGCCCGGTACGCGCCGCGCAGTCGAGTGCCGGCCTCCTGGATGAACGCCTCCGGCTCGGAGATCCCGAGTGCGCCGAGCTCCCGGCAGAGATCGGGCTGTCGAGCCGCGCCGTCGAAGTCGCGGATCTCGGGAATCAGGACGCCGCCCATGTCGAGTACGACGGCCGCTAGCGCGCCCACGGCGGATCCTCCCTCACTCGCTCGCGGCCATCGTCGACGCGCGCTCCCGCCGCCGCGTGACCAGGAACGAGACGCCCACTCCGACCTCGTAGAGCACGATCATGGGGATCGCGAGCATGATCTGGCTCACGACGTCCGGCGGAGTCAGGATCGCGCCCACGACGAACATGATCGGAATGGCATAGATCCGGCCACGCGCGAGGCGCCGCGGAGAGACGATCCCCGCCAGCGACAGGAAGAAGATCGCGACCGGCAGCTCGAACGCGACCCCGAAGGCGATGTAGAGGCGCCACATGAAGGCGAAGGTGTTCTGCATCGACCAGCTCGTCGTGACGTACTCGGCCTCGAGGCTGAGGAAGTACTCGAAGACGAACGGAAACGCGACGAAGTAGCCGAACGAGGCGCCCGCGGCGAAGAGCAGGGTCGTCGACAGGACGAACGGCAGCGCGAAGCGCTTCTCCTTCGAGTAGAGACCGGGCGCGATGAAGGCCCAGAGCTGATACAGGATCATCGGGACCGAGACGAGAAAGCCCGCGAGCAGCGCGCTCTTCACGTAGGTGAAGAAGATCTCGGGCGGGTTCACGGAGATCAGCGTATGGCCCTTGGCGAGCGCCGCGTCGACCGCCGGTCCCATCAGGATCCGGTAGACGTCCTTGGCCCAGTAGCCGGCGATGCCCGCGAACGCGAGCCAGGTTCCGATCCCCCAGAAGAGTCGACGACGCAGCTCGGTCAGATGATCCGTGAGCGGTCGGGGCGTGTCATCCATCCTCGGGCTCGTCGGAAGGGGCCGCCGCCGCAGCTTCCGGCTTCGGTTGCGGCTTCGGCTCCGTCGCCGCGGGCTCGGGCGTCGGAGGCTCGCTCGGGGGAGCCTGGATCGGCTCGTTCAGCGTGTTTCGAATCTCCGACGACGCGCGCCGGAACTCCGCCATGCCGCGCCCGAGCGAGCGCGCCACGTCGGGGAGCTTCTTCGGGCCGAGCACGAGAAGCGCCACGACGAGAATGACCAGGAGCTCCGGCATACCGATGCCGAACACGAGAGGACCTCCTCTCGCCGGAAGGTACGCGATTCGGAGTCACGAGCAAAGCAGCCGGCGCATCTCGACGCCAGAAACACGGGGTGCCGCCCCGCTGCCCGTGGCGCCCCGACCCCCCGGCGAGACGACCGAGCGCGAGGCGGCAACGACCCGCACGCACCCTTAAATCAGACGCGACGGGTCAACGCAAGCTCGCTTTCGTCGGAACCTCGACAGAAATGATCTCGGGGTACTCGCGAGTGCTCACGGAGTAGCGGATCAGACTCGTCCTGGGAATGCGGAGCATGCTGCTTCCACCTCGACGACGTACCGAGAGCCCCGCTGCATCCTCGCTGACGTCGATCACGTGGTCGATCCGGTTCACGCCCTCCTCGGTCCAGACGGTGAGCCTGCGCTCGAAGCGCCTCGCGACGTGAAGCGTGACGAGCGTGCCTCGACATTGACGCAGGAGCGAGGCAGTCGACTCCGGGTCATCTCCGAGCGTGTACGGATCCGCCGGAACCTTCACGCGTCCCGCGCGCAGGACGCGAAGCACGCGTCCGACTCCGTGCACCGAGGACAGATCCCGGTCGCCGAGGGAGACGCGGTCCTCGAGCTCGGCGCTCATGCCGCGCAGGGGGGCGTAGTGAATCCGGACGCCCGCAGCGTCGGGCTCGGCACCGACCAGGATGGCTTCGACCTTTCTGGTTCCGGCTGCATCGACCATGTTGGACCTGGTTCGGTGCCGCGCTGCTGGGCGGCTCGCGTCCGTTCGGGACGCCGCGCGCCTCAGGCGGGCAGCTCGAGGAGGATGAGGTTGTCCTGTGCGCCCGAGGCATCGACCGCGAAGGCACCCCCCATGCGGGCGATCAGGGACTTCGCGAGCACGACCTCGAGTGGCATCGGGGGGCCGGGAACTCCCTCGGGCGTCACGAGCACGTCCTCGGGGCTGTGGAAGCGGATCAGCACGCGGTGGCGCCCGCGCCCGTTCGCTTCGTTGGCGCGGTGGAGGCTCCCGACGTAGAGGTCGCCGCCGGTCGGAACCATGCGCAGGGCCCGATCGAGCAACGCACCCAGCGCGAAGCGGAGCTGCTCCTCGTCGGCGCGCGCGGGGGGGGCGTCGCGCTCGAGCTCTTCGAGAATGACGAGCGATCGCTGGCGCATCAGCGCGCGCCGGTGCTCGATCTCCGAGCTCACGACCTGTCTCAGATCGACCGTCTGCTCCTCGGGCTCGCCGAAGCCGGCGAAGCGTTCGAGGCGGTGCAGCGTGTCCTCGATCCGGCCGAGGTCTCCCTCCACGAGCGAGGTGAGCTCGTTCCGCACGCTCTCGTCGTTCGGGCGCTGCTCGAGCAGGTTGGCATAGGTGCGGATCGCCAGCAGCGGCTCGCGCACCTCGAGGGTCAGCGGGGACAGGATCTCCTGCAGGTCCGGGCTGCTCGGCGCTGCCGGTACCCCCGGCCCCGCCGGTACCCCCGGCCCTGCAGGTACCCCGGCGGGGAGCTCGACCGACTCGGGCTCCGCGGGCAGCTCCTCGATGTCGCCCTCGGTCAGCTCGATCGGCTCTCCGCTCTCGAATCGCACGCCCGTATCCGGCTCCGCGTCCTGCGCCGGCTCCTCGAGTACCCCGGGCTCGTCGAGCACCTCGGGCTCCTCGAGTATCTCCGCCTCCTCCAGGACCTCCGGCTCGGCGAGCAGCTCGGGCTCGGAGCTGGGCTCCGGCTCCTCAGGGGGCTCGGCCGCGCTCGGCTCGATCTCCGCGTCTACGGGGACCGGGATCGGCGCCGATCCGATCGCGAGCGCGTCGGCTCCGAGAGCATCGCCGCGCAGTCGCGTCAGACTCGCCGTCAGCACGCTGTCCAGCTCGGCCAGGTTCCCTGGCCATCCGTAGCTCAGCAGCACCTCGCTGGCCCCCGCTTCGATCTCGATGCGTCGACCCGTTCGCTCACACCACGCGTCGACCCACGCCTGGATCAGCGTGGCGAGATCGGACCTGGCGCGCAGCGGCGGCAGCTCGACCTGCATCCACGGCAGATCGCGGATCGAGCGGGAGAGCCGCCTCGGCCGATCCGACGAGGCGATCCACCGCACCGGCTCGACGCCGAGCAGCCCGCTCTGGCCGAGCAGGTGGGCCAGCTCCTCTTGCACGCCGCGCTCCGCGGAGCTGACGTTCTCGAGGTAGGCGGTGACGCGTCGGCCGGAGATCCGCGCGAGTACCTGCGCTTCGACCTGTCCCGCCGCGAGCTCGGACGCGGGGATCATGACCAGCTCCTCGCGCACCGGCTCCGCCAGGCTGTGGATGTAGCGCGCGACCAGTCCGGGGCCGGTGCCGGGCTCGCCGCAGAGCAATACCGGCCGACTCGCGTTGCGCGGGTCGATCGCATGGCGCAGCGCCGGGAGATCCAGCCCGGCGTAGTAGCGCGCCATGCGTTCGTTCACCCAGTCGCGTCGCGCGCGCTCCCG
>CAZLBF010000375.1:0-3151 GCA_964557495.1 uncultured Myxococcales bacterium
AGGGACGACCCAATCGCCACTGCAAGCAGCGTCACAAAGAACGATCTCATTCCGCGTACTCCTTTCGTCGCCCTGGGCGAATGCACTCAGCGCTCGAGCTAGCGAGGCCGGAGCTTACCCTAGCACTGCCCTCGAGGCGCCCCTCAGCAGATACGCGGAAGCTGCTCTCCGGTCGGCAGGTCGGCGAGACGCCGCGTCCCGAGGCTCCCGAGCAGGCTCACCAGGCCCTCGCCCTCGCCGCTGACGCTGCCGACACGCGCAGCGCGCGAGCCCTCGGGGTGCGCGCGCATCAGCGCGAGCGCCCGCTCGGCGTCGGCGTCCGGGACGAAGGCCACGAAGCGACCTTCGCAGGCGACGTAGAGCGGGTCGAGACCCAGGATCTCGCACGCGCCCCGGACCTCGTTCGGGAGCGGGATCGCCGCCTCTTCGACCTCGAGGTCGACGCCGCGGGTCTCGGCGATCTCGATCAGTGCCGCGCCGAGACCGCCGCGCGTGAGGTCGCGCAGGCAGTGCACCTCGATCCCCTCGGCGAGGAGCTTCGCGACGAGGTCGGCCAGGGGAGCGCAGTCGCTCTCGATGCGCGTCTCGAACGACAGGCCTTCGCGCACCGCCATGATCGCCATGCCGTGGCGGCCGATGTCGCCGGAAACCAGCACGGCGTCGCCGGAATGGACCTCGGAGGGCTCGATGCGGCGGTCCGAGGCGACGACGCCGACGCCCGCGGTGTTGATGTAGATGCCGTCCCCCTTGCCGCGGTCCACGACCTTGGTGTCGCCCGTGACGATCTCCACGCCGGCCGCAGCTGCGGCGTCGCGCATGGACTGGACGATCCGCACCAGCAGCTCGATGGGCAGGCCCTCTTCGAGGATCAGCCCGCAGCTCAGGTAGAGAGGCCGCGCACCGCACATCGCGAGGTCGTTGACGGTGCCGTTCACGGCCAGCGAGCCGATGTCGCCACCGGGGAACTCGAGGGGGCGCACCACATAGGAATCGGTCGTGAACGCGAGCTTGCCGGGCGGAAGCTCGCCGACGGCGCCGTCGTGGCGACGCTCGAGCAGGTCGTTGCGAAACGCCGGAACCAGAATCGTCTCGATGAGCTGCTTCATCAGGCGCCCGCCGCCCCCGTGCGCCAGAACGATCTGGGGGTAGCTACCGATCGGGATGGGGCAGGCGGGGCCGGCGTCGGGGGGCTCGCTCATCGCCCGCTAGACCGTCTGCTCGGGTTCCCGGCGCCGCACGGGCCGACGGTAGCGACCATAAGCCGCGCAGGCTCCCTCCGAGGAGACCATCGTCGCCCCCAGGGGATGCTCCGGCGTGCAGCGCCCGAGGAACGCCGGACAGTCGGTCGGCTTGCGGGCTCCCTGCAGGATCAGGCCGGAGATGCACTCCGTCTCCCGCTCGGGAGCGGCGCGCGCCCGGCCGAAGCGCTGCTCGGCATCCAGGTCCGCGTACGGCTCGCGCAGGCCCAGTCCGCTCTGCGGGATCTCTCCGAGGCCGCGCCACCTGCGCGGAACGACCCGGAAGACCTCGTCGATCAGTGCGCGGGCCGACTCGTTGCCCCGAGGCCGAACCGAGCGGGTGTACTGGTTCTCGACCTCCGCCCTCCCCTCTTCCAGCTGCTTCACCGTCATGAACACGCCCTGCAGGATGTCGACGGGCTCGAATCCGGTCACGACGATCGGGACCGCGTACCTGCGCGCGAGCGGGCGGTACTCCTCGTACCCCATGACCGTGCAGACGTGACCCGCGGCGAGGAAGCCCTGCACGCGGTTGTGCTCGCTCGAGAGGATCGCCTCCATCGCTGGCGGAACCAGGACGTGCGAGACCAGGACGGAGAAGTTCGTGATTCCCTGCTCGCGCGCGAGGTGCACCGCCATGGCGTTGGCGGGCGCCGTCGTCTCGAAGCCGACGGCGAAGAACACGACCTCGCGGTCGCGCCGCTCCCGCGCGAGAGCGACCGCGTCGAGCGGCGAGTAGACCACGCGCACGTCCGCACCCGACGCCTTGGCGGAGAGCAGGTCGCCGCGCGTGCCGGGCACGCGGAGCATGTCGCCGAAGGAGCAGAACGTCACCTCGCCGCGGCCGGCGATCTCGATCGCCTTGTCGACCAGCTCGATGGGAGTCACGCAGATCGGACAGCCGGGCCCGTGGGTCAGCTCGATCGAGTCCGGCAAGAGCTCGTCGATGCCGAAGCGGAGAATCGCGTGCGTCTGTCCGCCACAGACCTCCATCAGGGTCCAGGGCCGGCTCGCGATGCGGTGGACGGCCTCGGAGTACGCCCGCGCTGCCGCGGCGTTGCGATACTCGTCGATGTGCTTCACGCGCCGTCGCCCTCGAGCTCTTCGAGCTCGCCGATCTGCCTCAGGTAGTCGAGCGTCAGTCGCGCCGCCTCCTCGTCGAGCTTCGAGATCGCGATCCCCACGTGGACGATCACGTAGTCGCCGACATCCGCATCGGGTACGCACGCCAGAGACACGCTCTTGACGATGCCATCGAAGCTGACCCGCCCCGTGCGCGTGAGTGGATCGTCGCCGGCGAGGCTCTCGATTCTTCCCGGAACCGCCAGACACATGCTCAGGACTCCTTCGGCTCGGAGGCGAGCGCCACGACCGCCTGCCCGGCGGCGATCCCCCCGTCGTTGGGAGGAATGCGCTGATGCCAGAAGGCGCGCAGGCCCGCGGCCTCCAGGCGCGCGACTGCGCGCTCGGTCAGGAACGCATTCTGGAAGCACCCGCCGCTCAGCACCACGCGTCGCTCGCCGCAGCGCTCGGCCACGGCTGCGACGATCGCGGCCAGCGACTCGTGGAATCTCGCCGCGATCTCCTCGCGCGGAACACCGCGCCCGTGGTCGGTCAGCACGTCGCGGATCAGCGGCTCCCAGTCGACGCTGCACGCAGCTTCGCCCGCCCCCGAGGGCTCCTTCGAGCCGTCCGGCTCGGCCAGGCGGAAGCGATACGGAGCGCGCACGCCACCGCGAAGCGCCGCGAATTCGAGCTCCGAAGCCGCCTGCCCCTCGAAGCTCGCCCGCTGTCTCAGCCCGATCAGCGCGGCCACCGCGTCGAACAGGCGCCCGGCGCTGGACGTGCTGGGCGAGTTGAGACCTCGGTCCAGCATCTCCCGAAGCACGCGCCGCTCGGCCGGGGTGAACGCG
>CAZLBF010000376.1:0-19530 GCA_964557495.1 uncultured Myxococcales bacterium
TTGACCGTCACGAGCGCGTCGTCCGGACACACCTCCACGCAGAGATTGCATCCCTTGCACGCGTTCGGATTGACCGTGATCGAGAGCAGGCCGCCGCTGCCCTTCTCCTTGGACTCCGGCACGGTGTAGAAAGGCGAGGTCTTCGCCAGCGGGAAGTCTGCAAGCACCGAGATCAGCTGACCGAACTCGTCGTCGAGCAGGTTGCGCTGCTCCGCGCTCAGTGGGTACTCCATCGCGACTCGCGCGTACGCCTTGCGCAACAGGTCGGCGAAGGTGCTGAACGGCTCGGTATCGATCCGCTCCCGGACCTCCTTCGCGAGCGGTCCCAGAAGTCGGCGGACGTACACCAGGTCGCCGTCGGCCGACGCAAAGTCGACCGCAGCCGTGAGGATGTCGTCGATCTCGCTGACCAGACCCGGGATGGCTGCGTCCGGGCACTGGACCCAGCAGTGTCCGCAGCCGGTGCACTTCTCCGCGATGAAGTCGGGTACCTCCATGCGGATGTCCGTCATGTCGCGGAACAGGCCGGTAGCCGCGGGAATCGCGCTCAGCGCGGCGAAGGGGTCCGCTGCTGGGTCGCTGCCGACGCTGTACAACGCGCAGACCTGGTCGAAGAAGCGGTGCGGATCGCTGATCGCCCCCTCCGACTGCACGTCCTGAAGCGAAACGGGCATCTGGTGGGCTTCGGCTTCATCCGAAGGACCGTCCTCGAGCGACGACCAGTCGACCTCACGCACCTCGTCGAAGCCCCGGCGGATGACCCGGAGATTGTCCTCGACGACGCGTACACCCCGATGACCGAAGGCCTTCTGAAGCTGCCCCTGGATCCCCTCGAAGAGCTGCTCCCCGGTCAGGTTCTCACGTTCGAGAACCGGAGAGGCCTTGAAAAAGGCTCCCTGAAAGGCGGCTCCCTGCATGCGGAACCGCAGGTCCGCATCCGAAGCTTCGTCGTTCGCGATTTTGAAGCCGTCGACGCAGAAGACCTGGAGCTTGTCCTTGCGAATCCTCTCCCGCGCCCATGCGGGGAAGCTCTGCCAGAGCGCCGCGGGGCCCTCACTGCTCTGGATGATGAACACGCCGCCCTGGCAGAGGCCGGCGAGCGGATTGGAGTGCTTGAAGACGTTGGGGTCCGGTGCGAGGACGATGTCGACTTGGAGAAGCGCACAGTTCAGACGCACGGGCTCGTGCGCGAAGACGCCGAAGAAGGTCGTGGGCTGCCCCTTCTTCTCCGATCCGTACTTCGGGTTGGACTTGATGTAGAGGCCGAGCAGCTCGAACAGGGTGAGACTGATGCTCTTGCCCATGGTGATCGCACCCCATCCCCCGACGGAATGGATGCGCAGGGCCAGGGCGCCCTCGGGAAGCAGGTTGACCGCCTCCGACCTCTCGAGTGCGAGGTCGGTCAGATGCGGGTAGGCCTTGGAGATCTCCTGCTGCCAGCCCTGGAGCTCGGGTGAGCCGGGCTGCTTTCGCACGAAATCGATCCCCAGGTAGAACTGCCGCCGCCCCCGCCCTCCCGGGAGCATCTCCTCGACCGCCGCGATGAGGTCGCCCGGCTGCGTGTCGCGGCTTCCCATTCCGTAGCAGCCCGAATAGAAGTCGGGAACCTCCTCGGCTCGAATCGCGGGCAGGCCCGGATACGGCAGGTCCCCGTTGCTCGCGCGGCCGTTCTCGGCCGCCTTCGAGAGGGCCGCCCGGATCTCGCGGAGCAGCGGTGCGTCGACCGCGAGGGGCTGGTCGACGCGCTCCAGCACGAGGACACCGCGCTTGCCGCTCAGCCACCGGCTGACGAGGTCGGAGGGGAACGGCCGGAACATGGTCAGGTTGAGGACGCCCGCCTTGATGTCGCGGGAGCTGCGCAGGTAGTCACAGACCGCCTCGGCGTTCTCGACCACCGACCCCTGGCCGACGATCACGTAGTCCGCGTCGTCGGTCCGATAGGCCGCCGCCCGCCCGTACTGCCGACCGGTGAGAGCCGCGAACTCGGCGAAGGCCCGATCCGTGAGCTCGACGATGTGATCGAAGTAGAAGGGGCGCTGCGCGGCAACCCCCTGTGCGTAGCTGTCCTGGTTCTGCACCGGCCCGAGGATCGCGGGATTGTCCAGATCGAACAGCTCCGGAATCCGGCGACGCTGCTCGCCGAAGACGAGGCGCTGAGCGGGCGTGGCCGAGTCGATCAGGTCGGCGGGATCGCCCAGGAACTCCTTCACCAGCGCGGGCTCCGGAAGCCGCAAGGACTCCAGCACGTGGCTCGTCAGAAAGCCGTCCTGAGCGCAGATCCCGGGATTGAGCGACAGCTCGGCGATGCGATGTGCGATCAGGTTCAGGTCGGCGACCTCCTGAACGCTCTTCGCGAAAAGCTGGAAAAATCCCGTGTCATCGACCGCGTGGTAGTCGTCGTGACCGCAGTGGATGTTGAGCGCCTGCTTGGTGATCGCCCGGGCCGCCATGTTCAGCACGTAGGTAAGGCGCTTGCCCACGGCGGCGTACAGCGACTCGTGCATGTACGCGACGCCCTGCCCGGAGGAGAAGTTGGCGGAGCGCAGCCCGACCAGGCTCATCCCGGCCGTGACCGCGGCCGCGGCATGCTCCCCTTCGGGCTCGAAGAAGATCAGCCGGCGCCCGTTGACGTTGGTCTTGCCCTTGGCGACCGCCTCCGCCCAGCCCTCTCCCATCTGCGTGGAGGGAGTGATCGGGTAGGCCCCCGCGGCTTCCGAACCCGCCGTCTCGACCGCCACCACTGCCGAGCTCCCGTCCATGGCTTGCGGGATGCCGGGGTATTTGGGGCCGGCCTCGGACTCGATCGACGCGACGACCTCCAGATCACTCGACTTTGCCGACGGAGCTCGACCTTGGGACTCGTCGCTGGCCTTATCGTGCTTTCGCGCTTGTGTCATCGTTCTATTCCTGACCTTCGGTCTCCGTCGAGTGGTACTTCATCAGAGAGCAGTGCCGAAACGCGGGCCGGTGGCCCGATTGCGCAGGCCGTCCAGCCTCGGACGCCCGGCGCGACGAACATACTAGCAACCGAGGGGAGGAATGGCGGCCCCTGGAGGAATCCGCAGTTTCCCCACCGGGGCGGGGACTTCCGGCTCTGCGCGTGCCCGAGTCGCTGCTCTACGTTCCCGTCCACCAGCGACGGATCCCGCTCGGTCACCGTCCGCTCAGCCGCCGCCAGCGGATGCCGGGAGAGTGCTCAGAACGCGGAGCGCAGAATCTGGTGCTCACGACCCACCAGATTCGCCACGTTGACTCCCGAATCGGCCGCCTGGTGGGTGCCGCAGCCGTACCCTCCGGCGTCGCAACCGACGTAGAAGAGCCCGTGCAGCGGCGCGCGCGCCGAGGGCTTGTGCCGCCCGCACTGCCCCACGATCTGTGCCAGGCCGATGCACTCTCCACCCTGCCCCGGCAGCACCGCGTCACGCGAGAGTCCCGAAACCTGGCGCGTCGCATAGCGCACCTTCGACTCGACGCACTCGTCCAGCCCGGGCCAGAGTCCCGACACGGTCTCTTCGAGTCGATCCCAGAGCGCGTCGGCGTTCGGAAGCTCCGGGTCCGGAGAGCAGAACGTCCCGATCAACGCGCACTGCTTGCCCTCGGGCGCCAAGCTCGCGTCGTACGCCGCGGGGACCACGTTGAAGACGGACAGCTCGTCGGGTATCCACCCCGACTTCATGCGTGCGAAACGATCGGCGTCCATGTAGTTGTCGTCCGAGAAGGAGACGTACATACCCTGCTCGAAGTAGGGGCGGTTCAGGAAGTAGCGCGTTCCCATGATGGCCCAGGACGGGATGAGGCCCCGGACTCGGCTCACGTAGCTCCGATCGAAGTGCTCCTCTCCCACCAGACGCAGGACCGTCGGCTGGATGCCGGCGTTGCTGACCACGATCGGCGCCTCGAAGCGACCCTGGCTCGTCTCCACGCCGGTCACGCGCCCCGCGTCGACCGCGATGCCCTCGACGCGCGTGTCGAGGAGCACGCGCCCTCCATAGCGCTCGACCCCGCGACAGAACACCTCGGCCACGTGGCCGAAGCCACCGGCGTGGTAGCGCCCGGCGCCCCCCTCACCAAAGTCCTGCAGGACGCGGATCATCTCCGAGGCGGCCAGCAGGTCGATCGGTACCACGAAGATGATGTTCGCCTGGACGCCGAGGTAGCTCAGCAGAGCCTGCGGGAGGCGATAGCGGGACAGGAACTCCGTGAACGTGACGTCGTCGAGCTTCTCCAGCTCCTCGCCCGTCGCCTGGGCGACGTCGTTGAAGAAGCGGAGCACCTCCGGCAGATCCTCGCCTTGCAGCCCCAGAAGCTCGAGGGCGGCAACGCCCCCCGCCGCGTCGGGCACCGTCGAGCCCACGAACGAATTGAGCTTCCCCTCGGCGTTTCGATACATGAGGACGTTCGACGCGCCCGGCGTCAGGAACTCGACCTCGGCTCGCATGTCGAGCTCTTCGAGGACGCGCTCGAAGTGCGAGTTCAAGCTGGGGCCTCCGACGATCGGCCACAGCTCGTACCGGAAGCCCTCTCCGCCCACGGTCATGGCCTTGCCGCCCGGAACCGAGTTCTTGTCCAGGAGCAGCGTCCGCAGCCCGCGCCGCGCGAGCAGCGCCGCGCAGGTGGCCCCTCCGATTCCCGCTCCGATCACGATGACGTCCGCCTTCTCGCTCACCACGACCTCCCGGAGCGAGCGCCGCGACACCCGATGCGGCTCGCCGCCCGCTCGAGGCCCAGCCTACGCGGCTTCGCGAAGCCGGGATATGACGCGGGTCATGCCGATTCGTGCGAAACGGCGCGACGGAGGCCGAGTGCTCCCTCTCGATCCAGATCCTTCGACCGCACGCTCGCGCCCCGGGAGGTGCGATATCCTCTGAACGGGCTACTCCCCCCGCGATGCTGAAGGCTCCGATGCCCGTGACCGGCGTGCACTTTCTCGTGACCTATCAATGCACCCAGGAGTGCGATCACTGCTTCGTGTTCGGCTCTCCGCGGGCGCGGGCGGTCTTCAGCGGAGACCGGCTCGCGCAGCTGATCGAGCACTGCCGCGCGGTCGGGACGGTGGAGTGGATCTTCTTCGAGGGGGGCGAGCCGTTTCTGTACTACCCGGTGTTGATGCGCGGCGTGAGGCGGGCTGCCGAGCTGGGCTTTCGCGTCGGCATCGTGACGAACGCCTACTGGGCAACCTCGCTCGACGACGCGCTCCTCTGCCTGGAAGGGCTGGGTCCCGGGTGCGTGCAGGAGCTGAGCGTCTCGTCGGATGACCTTCACCACGGCGCGGACGCCGTCGCTCTGCAACGCATCGACGCCGCGACCGCAGCGGCGGACAGGCTGGGCATTCCCGTCTCGACGATCCGCGTCGAGCACCCGGTGCCGGGCGGAGGCGACGTCATGTTTCGGGGGCGCGCCGCGGATGCGCTGACGGCGGGACACCCGCGCTCTCCGGCCTCCGACTTTCGAGCCTGCCCGCACGAGCGGCTCGACGCGCCGGACCGGGTTCACCTGGATCCGCTCGGTCTCGTTCACGTGTGCCAGGGGATCACCATCGGCAATGCCTTCGAGGCACCGCTGGACGAAATTCTGCAGCGCTACGATCCGACCTCCCACGCGATCGTCGGCCCGCTCCTGCGAGGCGGACCCGCGGAGCTTGCGCGCAGCGTCGGGTTCGCCCCGGGCGGTTCAGGCTACGCCGATGCCTGCCACCTCTGCTTCCTCGCGCGCAGGCATGCACGCGAGAACGGCCATTCCCAGCTCTCGCCCGCGCACGTCTACACGGGCGACTAAGTCAGCTCGAGCGACATCCTGCCACACCCGGGGCGACCTACAGCGCTGGCGAAGGCACCAGAGCTTTGGAAACCTTCCTTCCGGCGGGCAGCGCTGCAACCCTCATGGATCGACGCGCTCCGCGAGAGGAAGGAAGCATGATCAAGGGGCAGCTCTACATCGCGATGCTCGCAGCCCTGGTGGCCGGCGCGCCCGTCTCGAGCCACGCGGCAGAAGCCCGCTCGGACGAGCCGACGGTCTCCTCATCCGATCTCGCCCCGGGCGTGCGCCTGGCCCAGGTCTCGATGACCAGCGGCACGGTGGTCGAGACCATGAATTCGGGCGGGTACACGTACGTGCGCGTCGACACCGCCGAGGGGGAACACTGGGCTGCCGCGCCCGAGGTTGCGGTCAAGATCGGAGACAACGTCAGCATGCCCCGCGGCGCCCCGATGACCAACTACCACAGCTCGACTCTGGACCGCAGCTTCGAGCTGATCTACTTCGTCCCCTACCTCGCAGTCGAGGGCGCCGTGCCCGTCGAGCGTGCTGGCGACGGCGGCACAATCGACGACGACTGGGCGAAGAAGCACATGCAGCAGATCGAGAAGCAGCAACCGGCCGAGATCGAGGTCTCGGGTATAGAGAAGGCCGAGGGCGGCAAGACGGTCGCCGAGATCTTCGACGAGAAGAGTGAGCTCAGCGGCCAGGCGGTGACGGTCCGGGGCAAGGTCGTCAAGTCGACCCCCAACATCATGGGCAAGACCTGGATTCACGTGAAGGACGGGACGGCCAGCGCGAGCGGAGCAGACGACCTGGTCGTGACGACGATGGATGCAGCCGAGGTCGGAAGCACAATCCTGGCGACGGGAACCGTGAAGCTCGACGTGGATCTCGGCTTCGGCTACGAGTTCGACGTGTTGATCGAGGAAGCCCGCATCACCGTCGAGTGAATCGCCGACCCGCACGGGAGGCCGACGAGCGCGCGAGCCGAGCCCCGAACGCGCTGTGCTATCGTCCGTAAGATCGATGCCCGATCGGTTCATCGAAGGTTCGGAAGGCGTGGGAAGACCCATCTTCCGACGGCGCCGCCTGATCGCCAGGGTGCTCTTCCTGGCGCTCGCTCTCCCTCCGTGGAATGCGACGGAGGCGAGGCCACCGGCGGCGACCGGGCAGGGCCGTGAGTTCCTGACCGGAAAGCTGCTCGTCGCAGGCCCCGAGCTCGGCGATCCTCGCTTCAGTCGGACCGTCGTCTTCATGGTGAGACACGATCGAGACGGAGCCATGGGACTGGTCGTCAACAGGAAGGTCGCCTCGACCAGCTTCGCGGCCCTCATCGAGGGCATGGGCGGCGATGCGGAGGGGATCGAGGGCGAGGTCGCGCTCCACTACGGCGGCCCGGTCGACGGGAACCGCGGCTTCGTGCTGCATTCGGCCGACTACTCGACGCCGCGTACGATCCAGGTGAACGAGCAGTACGGCATGACGGCGAGCGTCGAGATCCTGGAAGCCATGGCGCGTGGAAGCGGACCGAAGCGCGCCGTGCTGGTCATGGGGTACGCCGGCTGGGCCCCGGGCCAGCTCGAGAGCGAGCTCAAGCGAGGCGATTGGGTCGTCGCGCCCCCGAGTGGCGGAATCCTGTTCGACGACAGCTACTCGACCAAGTGGGAGCGCGCCTTCGCGAGCCGCTACATCACCATCTGACCGCACTCAAGCACGAAGTAGCGGAGGCGGGCGGGCTGCCTGGCCGACGCCTTCGTGCCCAGACCCTCAGCAGCAGCTGGCCGTGCCCTTCTCCGTCGCCTGCAGTTCCATTGCGGCGTCCTTGTTGAGACCGACGAGGCGCTCCACGTGGGATGCAGCCATCTTCTTGATGAACGCCGCCAGCTCCGCGACCGCCCTGACCTCGTCATCGGTGACCCCGGCCTGTTCGCCCGCCTTCAGGTGCTTTCCCAGGTTGGAAGGACAGTTGACGGCAAAAGCTGCGCCGATGGAGACGAGCTCTCCGATCCGGGTGGTCGGATCCGAGCAGCCGCACGCGGGGATCTCGCGGCCGTCGGCGCTGGCCTCGAGCGCGTGGCGTCGCACGATATCCGTGGCACTGGAGCGGACACACATGGCATCTGCGACGGCCTGGCGAATCTCATCCTCGGCCACCCCGGTCTTTCGCGCCTCCTTGAGGTGATAGCTCGTGCAAGGTTTGCAGCCGGCCGCCACCGAGGCGCCGACCGCAACCAACTCCTTCTCTCTAGATGTAAGAGCCATCGCTGGACTCCTTTCCTCTGGGCGAGACCTCGAGCCGGCTCGGGCCTCGCCTGTCCTCTTCGACGACTCGCCCCTCCGGAGCGTTACGTCCCGGGCCGGAATCCAGACCGCCCATGCAGAAGCGGGTGCCGTGTAACGCTTCTTCAGAGCCTGTCGTCCACCAGGATGTAGGATCGTTCGACACAAGACCGGAGAGCGTCCCGCGACGCCTCGTCGATGGAGCGGGAAGCCGTAGCGCGTTGCGCCCGCGGGAGAGGCCGTGGCATGCTCTGCTTGGAGAGCAGGAGCTCTCCGTCGACCGGTCGGAGGCACGCGTGAAGCAGTCGAGCACTGACGCAATGGTCGTGCATCGTCCAGCGGTGCGCAGCTTCGTGCTTCGCCATGTCGGGGACGAGCCGCTTGCCGAAGACCTGACCCAGGAGGCGTTTTTGCGCGTGCAGCGCTCGAGTGCGCGTCACCGCGGTGAGGCCAGTGTTCGCAGCTGGCTCTGCGCCATCGCTCTGAACCTGATCCGCGACCACTTCCGCGCGGCGGGACGCGTCCCACCGGCGACCTCCGCTCCTGAAGCTCTGGACCGGCTGGTCGCCGACGAGGATGGGGAGCGCGCCCTACTCGAGTCCGAGATGAGCGCATGCATCGGTGAGTACCTCGTTCAGCTACCGCAGTCCCAGCATGACGTGGTGGCGCTCCACGACATGGCTGGGTTGACGCATTGCGAGATCGCGAGCGTGCTCGGGATCTCGATCGGCAACTCGAGGGTCTTGTTGCACCGGGGGCGGGCGGCGCTGCGCGAGATCCTGAAGCGAAACTGCATCCTCTCCTTCGAGGGCGACGCAGTCCCCTGCGAGCGCAGGCCACAGCCACAGGAGCGGGAGTAGACCCACGGAGGCCATGAGCGACTGCATCTTCTGCAAGATCGTGCGGGGCGAGGCTCCCGCCTACAAGGTTCACGAGGACGACCGGGTGCTGGTCTTCATGGACATCTTCCCCGTTACCGACGGTCACACGCTGATCGTCACGAAGGAGCACTTCGAGAACGTCTTCGAGACGACGGAGGAGTCGCTCCAGGCGGTGACCGCCGCGTCGTTGAGGGTTGCACACGCCATCCGGGCGACGCTCGACCCCGACGGGCTGATGGTGTTCCAGCTCAATGGCGCCGCCGCCGGCCAATCGGTCTTCCACTACCACATGCACCTGCTGCCCCGTAAGGAGGGCGAGCCCCTGGCGCTCCACACGAGGGTTCCAGGCGATCCGCAGCGACTTCGCGAGGTCTCGGAGCGCTTGTCAGCGGCCCTCGCCGAGTGAGAGACCGGCACCCTTCGTCGATTTGAGCGCTTGGTTGCGACTGCGTGGAAGCGTATGATCGGCCCACGTTCAGCGAGGAGGTGAATGGCATGGCTAGCGCAATGAGCAACGAGGTACACATCGTCGGAGTCGGCATGACGCCGTTCGGCCGACACGAAGGCAAGAGCTTCGTAGACCTGGGCGGCGAAGCCGTCCGGACGGCACTGGCCGATGCGGGCCTCGACTACTCGGCCGTCGAGATCGCGTACTGCGGGCACGTTCGTCAGGGCTCGACGGCCGGCCAGAGGGTGCTCTACAGCCTCGGTTCGACCGGCATTCCGATCTTCAACGTGGAGAACGCCTGCGCGAGCGGCACCTCCGCCTTGCGGTCGGCGGTGATGGCGGTCGCTTCGGGCATGGTCAAGGTCGCGCTCGCCGTCGGCTTCGAGGCGATGGGCAGAGGCGCGATCCCGACGGGCAACGATCCGCGTCTCCAGGCGCCGGACAGTGGCGACGGCAAGAAGGTGCCCGCCCTCCCCGGCCTCTTCTCCAACGTGTTCCGCGCCCATGCGGCCAAGTACGGAACCACCGTCGAGCAGTTGGCGATGGTGGCCCAGAAGAACCGGAGCTACGCGGTGAACAACCCGAGAGCGCAGTATCGCGACCCGGTCACGGTGGACGACGTCTTGAACGCGCGCGAGGTCGCGCCGCCGCTGACGCTCCTCATGTGTTGTCCGACGGGATCGGGCGCCGCAGCCGCAGTGGTCGCAAGCGAAGACGTCGCGCGAGCGAGCGCGAAGCCGGTGCGCATCGTGGGGTCGGCGCTCCAGTCTGATCCTCCGGCGGACCCGTCGGACCCGCTCTCCAGCATCGTCCAGATCAACAGCTCCGTCGCCCGGACGGCCTACGAGCAGGCCGGAGTGTCGCCCGACGAGATCGACGTCGCCGAGGTCCACGACTGCTTCGCGATCGCCGAGATCATTCACTACGAGAACCTCGGCTTCTGCGAACGCGGCGAGGGCGGAAAGTTCGCCGAGGCGGGCGGCGGAGCCGGGCGGGTCCACGTCAGCACCAGCGGCGGGCTGCTCTCCAAGGGGCATCCGCTCGGGGCGACGGGAATCGCCCAGGCGGTCGAGGTCGTGGAGCAGCTGCGCGGCGACTCGGGCAAGAGGCAGGTGGAGAGCGCGAAGCTCGCGCTGACCCACTGCCAGGGCTTCGGCGGCGCCGCCGGCGTTCACATCTACGCCCGCTCCTGAATCCGGGCCGGGGGCCATTCCGGTGGCCCCCGGCTGACCGGGCTGCCCCGCGGGGCCCTCGCTCCAGCGAGGCCGGAGGCGCACCCGCTCCGCGAGCTTGCGATCACCCCCTGATCGGTTTATTCTCCGGTTCAGAATCTCCGTTCTGGAGAACGAAGTGGGTGTTTCAGAGCCCCGCTCGCGCCGCGCGACGCGCCGGCAGCGAGAGGTCGCGGGACGGCGCGCCGACGCGATCGCCGGCGCGCTCGCCGTGTTCGGAGCCAAGGGCTTCCACGACGCACAGATGACGGAGATCGCTGCGGCGGCCGAGCTATCGCTCGCCTCGCTCTACTCCATGTTCAAGGGCAAGGAGGAGATCTATCTCGCGGTCATCCGCTCCGCGATGGAGAACATGCGCGAGGCGATGCTGGAGCGGCTCGAGCCGGTCGACGACCCCGCAGAGCGGCCCCTCGCGGTGATCGACGCCCTCTTCGAGTGCTTCGAGGAGAACCACGACCTGTTGCGCATGACTCTGACCGGGACTCAGGGCCTGCCCTGGCGGATCCGCGCCCAGACCGGCGACACGGGCCAGGACGTCGTGGAGGAGTTCACCGATCGCCTGATTGGCTACTGCCGCGAGGCGCGCGATGCCGGGCAGCTCGCGGGTCTGGATCCGGAGGCCTTCGCCTCCTCGCTCCTCGGAGCGGTGTCGCACGCGGCCGCACGGTCGATCGACGAAGACCCGGAGCAGCCACTGACGCGCCTCGCTCCCGGGATCCGGGCGATCTTCTCGCGTGCGCTTCGCCCGGAGGGCCGGGCGTGAGGCGAGCACTCCCGTGCGGCGCCCTGCTGGCACTCGCGCTGGGCTGCGGCGGCTCCGGCGACGTGCCAGACGTCTCCGCCGCGCCGGTCACCGTCCTGGTCGGAGCGACCGAGGCCGTAGAGGAGAAGCTCGTCGAGCCCATCCTGGGCACGGGAACCATCGCCGCCCAGAAGACGACGAACATCAGCCCCCGGGTCGACGGCATCATCGAGGAGATCTTCGTCAAGGTGGGCGACCGCGTGGAGCCGGGCGCCCCGCTCTTCCGCACGCGCAACATCGACTACCGCATCCGGCTCGAGCAGCAACAGGCGGCCGTCCAGCTCGCCGCCGCCGAGGCGGAGAACGCCCGTCAGGACCTGAAGCGCGCTCGGAACCTGGGCGAACGGAACGTCCTGTCCGCCCACGCCCTCGACGACGCCAAGACGCGCGATCGGATCGGGGCCGCGAAGCTCCGGGCCGCGAAGGCGGCGCTCGCGCGGGCCAGGCAGGACCTCGATGACGTCGTCGTAACGGCGCCCTACACCGGCGTGATCACGCGCCGCTTCGTCGACGAGGGCGCCTTCATCCGCAGCATGATGGCGGCGAACTCTCCGGTCGTTCAGATCATGAAGATCGACGTCGTCCTGGCGATCGTGCACGTGCCCGAGATCCACCTGCCCCGGATCCAAGTCGGCACGCCCGCGATCGTGAGCATCGACGGCCTCTCCAGCGAGTACGAGTCGCACGTCTACATCCTGAACGACCGCGTCGAGCACACCTCGCACGCCATCGAGCTGCGCCTCCCGATCGCGAACGAGGACCTGACGATCAAGCCCGGTCTCTTTGCCAAGGCGGAGATCATGCCGGAGGCCCGTTCGGCGGTGGTCGTCGACCGCCGTGCCGTCCTGGGATCCGGCGAGAGCCGCTGGGTCTTCACCGCCGAGGAGGAACGGGCGGTGCGGCGTCCGATCCGCGTTCGCGACCTCGACGCGACACGCGTCGAGATCCTCTCCGGGCTGGCCGCCGGCGAGCGGGTCCTGGTAGGCCCGAACCTGGCTCAACTCGACGACGGAACGCCGGTGCTGCTCCAGGCCTCCGATGTGGCTCTCTAACCTCTCGATCTCGCGACCCGTCTTCGCCGCCATGCTGATCGGCGCGCTGGTCAGCCTGGGCATCATCTCGATCGGTCGCCTCGGCGTGGACCTCTTTCCGCGCGTCGAGTTCCCGGTCGTCACGGTGACCACGGTGCTGGAGGGGGCGACGCCGCCGACGGTCGAGACCGAGGTCACCGAGGTCCTCGAGGCCCACATCAACACGATCGCGGGCATCGACATCCTGAACTCCGAGAGCTCCGAGGGGCTCTCTCAGATCTTCGTCCGCTTCGAGCTCGAAGAGAACATCGACATCAAGGCGCAGGACGTCCGGGAGAAGGTCGCGCTGGCCCGCCGCGAGCTGCCCCTGGACGCGGAGCCCCCGATCATCGAGAAGATGGACCCGGACGCGGCGCCCATCGTCTCGGTGATGGTGGCGGGTCCGCTCTCTCGACGTGAGATCACGCGCTTCGCGGACGACATCGTGAAGGAGCGCCTGGAGCGGCTGCCGGGCGTCGGCTCGGTCACTCTCGTGGGTGGGCAGGACCGCGAGGTGCGGATCTGGCTCGACGCCTACCGCCTGCGCGGCCACGGCCTGACGGCCGACGACGTGATTCGCGGCATCCAGACCGAGCACGCGGAGCTGCCGGGTGGCCGCCTCGAGGCTGGCTCGCGGACCTCGGAGTTCACCTTCAAGACCAAGGGAGAGCTGGAGAGCGTCGAGGCGTTCAATGACGTCGTCGTCGCATACCGCGAGGGCGGGCCGATTCGCGTCCGCGACGTGGCCCGCGTGGAGGACGGCGTCGAGGACGAGCGCACCTATGCCGAGCTCGACGGACAGCCCGGGGTCTCGCTCCTGGTCCGGCGGCAGTCGGGAAAGAACACGGTCGCGGTCGCGCGCGCGGTCAAGCGGGAGCTCGAGGGAATCCGCGCGATCGCCCCCCGGGGAATGCGGCTCACCGTGGCCAAGGACATGTCCCGCTTCATCGAGTCGTCGATCCGCGACGTCACCTCCAACATGATCCTCGGTGGGCTCCTCGCGGTCCTCGTGACCCTGGTCTTCCTGCGGAACATTCGTACGACCCTGATCGTCGGGATCGCGATTCCGGCCTCGATCGTATCGGCGTTCTTCTTCTTCTACCTCTTCGACTTTACGATCAACATGCTCACGTTGATGGCGCTCTCGATCTCGATCGGGCTCCTCATCGACGACGCGATCGTGGTCCTCGAGAACATCTACCGACACATCGAGGCCGGCGAGCCACCGCTGCAGGCGTCGATCCACGCGACCGCGGAGATCGGTCCGGCCGTGATCGTCGGCAGCCTCTCCATCTGCGCGGTCTTCATTCCCATCGCCTTCATGGGCGAGATCATCGGACGCTTCTTCCACGCCTACGGTCTCGCCGTCGTGTTCGCGGTCTCCGTGTCGCTCCTCACCGCACTCACGCTGACCCCGGCGCTCTGCTCGCGGACGCTGCGCCGCCAGGAAGGTCACGGTGCGATCTTCGCGACCCTGGAGCGGGGGTTCGAGGGCCTCGAAGCACTCTACCGGCGCATCCTGGGAAGCGCGCTTCGGCATCGAGCGATCGTCATGGCCATCGCCCTGGTCGCCATGGTCGCGGGGGTCCAGATCGCCGGCACGATCCCCCTCGAGTTCAGCTCGACCTCGGACCGCAGCGAGTTCGACACGAACGTAGAGCTGCCGCTCGGAACCGGGATCGAGGAGACCAAGCGGGTGGCCCGCCGGGTCGCCGACTCCCTGCGCGAGCTCGAGCACGTCGAGTCGACGTTCGTGACCATCGGCTCCGGGTCGCAGGGCAGAGTCAACGAGGCGGACATCTACCTGACGCTCACGCCAAAGCTGGAGCGCTCGCCGCACCAGCTCGAGATCATGGACACCTCCCGCGACGTCATGCGGCGGGCGGCTCCGGAGAGCAAGTCGGTCAGCGCCACGGAGCTCTCCTGGGTCTCGGGAGGCGGATTCAAGTCGTACATCATCGACTACAGCGTGCTGGGACCGGACCTCGGCCGGCTCGAGGTCATCACGGACGAGATCGTCAGGCGGCTGGCGGCGTCGGAGATGTTCGTCGACGCCAAGACGAGCTTCGACGCCGGGAAACCCGAGGTCCAGGCTACGATCGACCGCAAGCGCGCGGCCGACCTCGGGATCAGCGTGCGCGCGCTCGCCTCCACGCTGCGGACCCTCATCGGCGGGGTGAAGATCGCCACCTACGAGGAGTTCGGCGAGCGTTACGACGTGCGCGCGCGCCTGGAGGAGCAGCAGCGCGACGACCTCGCCGAGCTAGGGCTGATCCAGATCCGGGCACCGGACGGCCGACTCGCGGACCTGGAGAACATCGCGGCGATCCGCGTCTCGTCCGGACCGGTCCAGATCGACCGCGAGAACCGCAGTCGTCAGATCAAGGTGTTCGCGAACACGCGCCCCGGCGTGAGCCTGGGTCCGGCCGCCGACCGCGTCGACGAGATAATCTCCGAGGTCGGGCTTCCCGCGGGCTACGAGGGGAGACACCGCGGGCCGGCGGACCGCATGAAATCGACCGCGGAGGCGATCCGCTTCGCCTTCGTGATCGCCATGATCGCGCTCTACATGATCCTCGCGAGCCAGTTCAACAGCTTCATCCAGCCGAGCGTCATCATGCTCTGCGCGCCGCTGTCCTTCTTCGGTGCCTTCGCGGCGCTCTCGATCTCGAATCAGCCGCTCGGCCTCTGGGCGCAGATCGGACTGGTGATCCTGATGGGCCTCGTCATGAAGAACGGGATCCTGCTCGTCGACTACGCCAACCGTCAGCGCGCGGAAGGGGCCAGTGCGGCCGAGGCGATGCTGCGAGCGGGCCCCGTGCGGCTTCGCCCGGTGCTCATGACGACCATCTCGACGATCTGCGGAATGCTACCCGTGGCGTTCTCGCGGACCGACGGCGCTGAATTCCGCAACGCGATGGGCATCCTGCTGATCGGCGGGCTGCTCTCGTCGATGCTCCTCACGCTCATCGTCGTGCCCGTCTTCTACACCTTGCTCGACAGCTGGGGCGCCAGCCTGGGCAGGGTCGTCACGCGACTGCGGGCTTCACTCGCGCAGGCGAGCTCCGCCACACACTCGTAGGCACCAGCATCCGGCCAACCCGCGTAGAGGGGTGGCCGAGGGGGGGATCGGAATGACCGAAGCGAGCCGTCAGGCGCTCGAGGTTCTTCGCAGCGTGGAGAACTTCCAGTGGCACGTCGTACCGCTGCTCGTGCTCGTCATCTACGTGTACGCAGTCGAGATCGAGAAGCGAAACTGGGGCCTGGTGCTGGCCGGGCTCGCCTTCTGGGGCATGGACTGGGCGAACGAGATCGTGAACGGCCTGATCCTGCACTTCAGCGGGATCTCGGCCCTCTGGACCGCGCCGGCTGGAAGCGCCTACGTCATCTTCGTCGGTCTGAACATCGAGATCTCGCTCATGTTCGCGATCCTCGGGATCGTCTTCATCAAGATGCTGCCGAAGGACAAGGAGCAGAAGATCCTCGGGATTCCCAATCGCTGGTTCTTCATCGTGGTCAATTCGCTGCTGTGCGTGTTCATCGAGGTCTTCCTCAATGGCGCCAACGCGTTGATCTGGGAGTACTGGTGGTGGAACGTCCCGTTCATCCCGCTGATCGTGATCTTCGGCTACGGCACCTTCATGGTCGTCTCCTTCTGGGTCTACGACATGGAGCGGATCGAGGACCAGCGGAGAACGGTCGGAGTCATCTTCGCGGTGGACATCGCGGCCATCATCCTGTTCGCGGGCATCCTCGGCTGGATCTAGCAGCGAGAGCCATCCCGTCGATCCGATCGTGATAGGCTTCGATCCGGTTCGGCGGTGAGCGAGCCGCTCGGGACCCGAGAGCGAGGAGGCACGCGATGACCCTTCGCGGAGCGGCGGCGATCGTCGGCGTCGGCGAGCTGAAGCCGGTCCGTCACACCGACGGCCAGGGCCCGCTCGACCTGATCGCCGACGTGAGTCGTCGGGCACTGGAGGACGCGGGCCTGAGCTTCGCGTCCATCGACGGACTGCTCGTCGATCCGATCAACGAGGCCCCGATGCTGGTCCCGTCGAGCGTCGCCGAGTACTTGGGACTCCATGTCACATTCGCCGAGCTCGTGGACCTGGGTGGCGCGACCGGCGCCGGTATGGTCTGGCGCGCCGCCGCCGCCATCGCCGCCGGCCAGTGCGAGGTATGCCTGTGCGTCTGCGCGGCGCCCCGGGAGGGACGGGGCTTCGGCTGGGCCCGGCACCTTCGACCTTCCCCGACGTCGTACGAGATGCAGTTCGAGTTCCCCTTCGGAGCCGGCGGAGCGAACTTCGGCTACGCCATGATCGCGAAGCGGTACGAGCACAAGTACGGCCTCGCGGAAGAGCACCGCGCCAAGATCGCGGTAGACCAGCGCACCAATGCCTGTGCCAACCCGCTCGCGTACTTCCACGGCCAGCCCATCACCGTGGAGGATGTCCTGAGCTCTCCGGTGATCCTCGACCCCCTCCACATGCTCGAGATCGTGATGCCGACCGGCGGAGGCGCGGCGCTGGTGATCACGAGCGCCGAGCGGGCCAGAAAGCTCCGACCGCAGCCGGCCTACGTGCTCGGCGCGGGGGAGAACGTCACCCACAAGTCGATCACGTATGCGCCGTCGCTGACGAACTCGTCCATCAAGGTCGCAGCCGACCGCGCGTTCGAGCAGGCCGGGGCCGCGCGCTCGGACATCAAGATGGCGTCGATCTACGACTGCTACACGATCACCGTGATGGTCTCGCTGGAGGATGCCGGGTTCTGCGGCAAGGGAGAGGCCGGGGAGTTCGTCGCGTCGCACGATCTCACGTTCAAGGGGGACTTCCCGATCAACACGCACGGGGGTCAGCTCTCCTTCGGCCAGCCCGGGATGGCCGGGGGCATGTCGCACGTCACCGAGGGGGCGCGCCAGACCATGGGAACCTGTGGCGAGCGTCAGGTCCCGGACTGCGATCTGGTCTTCGTGAACGGAAACGGGGGCATCATGAGCGAGCAGGTCTCCCTGATTCTGGGCAGAAGCTCATGAGCGCGCAGCGGCGGACCCACAAGCTGCTCCCCGAACCGACGCCCGTCTCGCGGCCGTTCTGGGAGGCGGCGCGCAAGCGCGTGCTGTCGCTCCAACGCTGCGACAAGTGCGCGGAGTACGTCTTCTACCCCAGGGGTCTCTGCTCGCACTGCGGGAGCGCGGAGCTCACGTGGACCGAGGTGAGCGGACGGGGAACCGTCTACAGCTTCACGGTCGCGCGGCGCCCGACGATGGTCGGGTTCCAGGACGAGGTTCCCTACGTGATCGCGATCGTGGAGCTCGACGAGGGACCCCGCATGACGACGAACATCGTCGGATGTGATCCGGAGTCGGTTCGAATCGACATGCGCGTCGAGGCGGCGTTCGAGCGCGAGAGCGACGAGATCACGCTGGTCAAGTTCCGACCGGTCGAGTCGAGCTAGGCCCGGCTGCGCGACAGCACCGGCGCCAGGTGCAAGGAGGATCGCATGCCCCACCTGATCTACGAGAAGCGCGACGGCATCGCCTACCTGACGATGAACCGCCCGGAGCGGCGGAACGCGATCAGCCCGCAGATGCTGGTTCAGCTCGCAGAGGCCTGGACGGATTTCCGCGACGACGCCGACGCGCGCGTCGCGATCCTGACCGGCGCCGGCGACAAGGCCTTCAGCGCCGGTGCCGACCTGGCCCTGCTGATTCCCTTGATGTCGCGTGCCCGGGCGCCCGAAGACGACTGGGACAAGCGGGTCGTCGAGGACCGCTCGGTCGGCCAGATCGGCCTGCTGCGCGGCTTCCAGCTGTACAAGCCCGTGATCTCGGCGATCAACGGCTTCGCGCTGGCGGGCGGCACGGAGCTCGTCGGCGCCACCGACATTCGACTCGCCGTACCGGAGGCGCGGCTCGGCTTGACCGAGGTACAGCGGGGCCTGATCCCGGCGGGCGGATCGCTCGTGCGACTCCCGCGTCAGCTCCCCTTCTGCAAGGCGATGGAGATCTTCCTGGTCGGCGACTTCATGCCGGCCGAGGAGGCGCACCGGATCGGACTCGTGAACGAGATCGTACCGGCGGACCGCCTGCTGGCGCGGGCGGAGGAGATCGCGGGCAAGATCGCCGCGAACGGACCGCTCGCGGTGGCCAAGTGCAAGGAGGCCGTGCTGCGGAGCAGCGGCCTGACCCTCGACGCGGGGTTCGAGGTCGAGAACGAGTGCGCGCGGGACGTGTTCCGCTCCCAGGACGCGATCGAGGGCCCGCGGGCGTTCATGGAGAAGCGCAAGCCCCGCTTCACCGGACGTTAGGAGACCGACTCGGAACCAGGTCGCACGCGGCTCCGAGCTCGCGGTCCTTACATCAGAAAGAGCTCCTGCACGTTGTGGGCTTCGATGGCGGCACCGAGTCGGTACTCCGACTCGACCTCGCTAGCCTCGGCGTCGGCCAGCGCCGCCTCGATCAGCGCGGGATCGGTATTCGCCGCCGCGATGACATCCTGGACAACGCTGCTGATGAGACCGCGACGGAAGTCGTCATAGGAGTGCTGATAGCTGTACTCCTTCACGCCGTGTTCCAGAAGCAAGGAGTGATAGAGGTGGATCAGGCGCTTGTCGGACGCCCCTCCTTGGGCAGCGTTCAGGCCCCTTACGAGGATACGCGCAAGGTCGTTCCCCCCGCTGCTAGCGCCGAGAGCCTGCCAGTCGAAGACGGCAAACCGACCTCCTCGCTCAGACTCGAAGAAGATCTGCGCCGGGTGGTAGTCGCCGTGCACGAGTGTCGTTGTGCCCGCGTCCCGCTGCTGGTTCTCCAGCATCGCGTCGAACCCAGACAGGAGTCGCTCCGTCAGCACGACCATCGAGTCGGGGAACAAGTCTCCGAATCGCTCCTTCGCTATCGGGAGTGCGGCCTCGAGCGCTGCCCATGCCCACCGCAACTCGATTTCGTGGGCAGGGCTTCCGGGATAGCGCAGGATCTCCAGTGTCCGGAGACGCGGATGATTCCACCACCTCGCGTGGAACGGGGCCAGATGCCGGATAGCGACCTCGACATCTTCAGCTC
>CAZLBF010000377.1:0-15594 GCA_964557495.1 uncultured Myxococcales bacterium
CGCCGCTACTGCGGCGCTTGCTTTCGCATCGCTGACTGGAGTCGGGCGGCTACGAGGGTTTTACTCGACGGTGACGCTCTTGGCTAGGTTTCGGGGCATGTCGACGTCGGTGCCCTTCAGGGTCGCGATGTGGTAGGCGAAGATCTGTAGCGGTATGCTCGAGACGATCGCGCACAGCGGGTCGGGAGCGTGCGGAACGTAGATCACCTCGTCGGCGACGCTGTAGATCTCTTCGTCGCCTTCGTCCGCGATCGCGATGACGACTCCCTGTCGCGCGCGAACCTCCGCCGCGTTGGCGAGCACCTTCGAATATGTATCCGATCGGTTCGCGACGATCACCACAGGCATGTCCTCGTCGATGAGCGCGATCGGACCGTGCTTCATTTCGCCGGCGGCATAGCCTTCGGCGTGGATGTACGAGATTTCCTTGAGCTTGAGTGCGCCCTCGAGCGCGACGGGGAGACCGACGCCGCGGCCGAGATAGAGGAAGTTCGTGCAGTGGAAGTACCGCTGCGCGATCGTCTCGATCTCGTCCCACAGGGAGAGGGTCTGCTCCACCAGTCGCGGCACTTGGCGCAGTCCGAAGATCGCTTCGCGAATCTGCGCCGCGTCGAGCGTTCCGCGCAGGAGCCCCAGCTTCAGCGCGATCAGGTAGAGCGCCACGACCTGGGTCGTGAAGCACTTCGTCGAAGCCACTCCGATCTCGAGACCGGCGTGGGTGTACAGGACGTGGTCCGAGTCGCGGACGATCGTACTGTCGTGCGTATTGCAGACCGCCAGCGCAACGGCGCCGTGCTCCTTCGCCTCGCGCAGTGCCATGAGCGTGTCGGTCGTCTCGCCCGACTGCGAGACCGGTATCACGAGGTGATTCGGGCCGACGACCGGCTCGCGGTAGCGGTACTCGCTCGCCAGGTCCACCGCGGCCGGCACTCGCGCGAGCCGTTCGATCATGCTCGCGCCGATCAGGCACGCGTGCCGCGCGGTGCCCATCGCGACGAGGTGGACGCTCTGGAGCCCGGCGATCCAGGCGGGATCCAGCTCGATTCCATCCAGGTCGATCTCCCCCGCCTCTTCGAGCACCCGGGTTCCGATGGTGTCGCTGATCGCGCGCGGCTGCTCGAAGATCTCCTTCTGCATGAACCGGTCGTAGCCGCCCTTCTCCGCCTGGATCGGGTCCCAGTGGATGTCGCGCACCTCGCGATCGACGACTGAGCCGTCGGAGCCGTAGATCTCCACGCTGCCGGGTCGAATCGACGCCACGTCGCCGTCTTCGAGCGGGATCATGCGTCGCGTATAGGGAAGGATGGCGGGGATGTCGCTGGCCACGAAGCCCTCGCCGTCGCCGTAGCTCACGATCGCCGGGCTTCCGCCGTTCTTCGCCGCGACGATGCGGTCCGGCTCGTCCTCGTCGATCACCGCGATCGAGTAGGAGCCCTCGATCAGTTGAACCGCGGAGCGCACCGATTCGAGGAGTCCCGTCCCGGCTTCCCGCTCCCCGTGGATCAGGTGAGCGATAATCTCGGTGTCGGTATCTGATTGGAACTCCGCGCCGCGGTCCGCGAGTTGGATGCGCAGGTCCCGGTGGTTCTCGACGATCCCGTTGTGAATGAGCGCCAGGCTGCCGACGCGATGCGGATGGGCGTTTCTCTCGGATGGCTTGCCGTGTGTGGCCCACCGCGTGTGACCGATTCCGATCCGTCCGCGCATCGGTACGTCACGAAGTGAGGATTCGAGGTTGATCAGCTTGCCCTGCGCGCGGACGACGCGAATCTTGGCATCCTCGATGATCGCGATCCCGGCCGAGTCGTAGCCCCGGTACTCCAGCCGACGCAAGCCGTCGAGGAGCACGTCCTGTGCGCGCTCACTCACTCCGACGTACCCGACGATCCCGCACATCGTCAGTCCCCCTGCTCCCTCTTGCCGAAGCGCCGCGCGCGCCAGCCCTCGATGTTGCGCTGCTTCACCCGTCCGATGCCGAGCGCCTCGCTGGGAACGCGCTGAGTCACGGTGGTTCCGGCCGCGACGTAGGCGTCTGCCTCGACGCTGACCGGCGCGATCAGATTCGCGTTGCAGCCGATGAACGCGCGGTCTCCGACCGTGGTGCGGTGCTTCTTCTCGCCGTCGTAGTTGACCGTGATCGAGCCGCAGCCGAACGACGCGCCCGAACCGACGTCGGCATCTCCGATGTAGGACAGGTGGTCGGCCTTGGTGCCCGGGCCGATTCGCGAGTTCTTGAGCTCGACGAAGTTGCCGATGCGAACGCCGTCGGCGAGCGTGCAGTTCGGCCGCAAGTGCGCCGAAGGTCCGAGCTCGCACCCGTTTCCGATACGGGAGCTCTCGATCCAGCAGTGGGGCTTGAGGAAGACGTCGTCTCCGAGCGTCGAGTCGTCGATGACCGAGCCCGACGAGATATGGCATCCGCTTCCGATCCGGGTCCCGGCGCGCAGCGTACAGCCCGGCTCGATCACCGTGTCGGCGCCGACCTCGACGTCCACGTCGAGGTAGGTGTGATCGGGATCGATCAGCGTGACGCCCTGCCGCATCCAGTGGTCCGCGAGCCGGCGACGCAGCACCTTCTCGGCCTGCGCGAGGTCGGCGCGGTTGTTGACACCGATCGCCTCCGTCCAGTCCTCGACGCTGCAGGTGTCGACCCTGCGCCCTTCGCCGAGGGCCAAATCGACCCCGTCGGTCAGGTAGTACTCGCCCTGCTCGTTCTGGTTCGATAGACGGCTGACCCAGTCGAGCAGGTGCGGCGCCGCGGCCACGTAGACGCCGAGGTTGATCTCGTGAATGTCGCGCACCTCGGGACTCGCGTCGGCCTCCTCGACGATCTGCTCGATGCGGCCATCCGAGCCGCGCACGATGCGTCCGTAGCCCGAAGGATCGGGGAACTCCCCGACCAGGAGCGCCAGGTCGGCGCCCTGCTTGGCCTGGAGGTCGACGAGCCGCCGGAACGTGTCTGGGCGATAGATCGGGTGATCGCCGTACATGACCAGCACGGGGCCGCGGTGATCCCGAAGCTGCTCGGCCGCCTGCTGCACGGCGTGTCCGGTTCCGAGGATCTCGCGCTGCACCACCAGCTCGACGCCGGTTCCCTCGAGCGCCTCGCGAACCCGGTCGTCCTCCGCTCCCACGACGACCAGCGTCCGCCCGGCACCCAGCTCGCGGCCGAGCTGGACGAGGTGCTGGAGAATCGGCCGTCCGCACACGGGGTGCAGGACCTTGGGCACTCGCGAGCGCATTCGCGTGCTCTTTCCCGCCGCGAGTACCAGGAATGCGAGTTCGCCTTGGTTCATTCTGCTTCCCCTGATCGGCAGGCCAGAAGGCGGCCTGAGCGACGTCACGCCACCATCAGGAAGTCTTCGCCTTCGGTGAGGCCGGTCGCCGCGAGGTGCCGGCGGATCTCGCCACGCGCGCCTCGGCTCGCCACCGCGCCCAGAATCCTAACGCGTTCGCGCCGCCACGCCGACACCCGTTCGTCGAGGCTCTCGGGCGACAGGATGGGAATCCCGCGCCAGCTGGTGCCGATCCGATCCCGGCGGATGTCGACGAGCGCCCGGGTCGAGATTCCCTCGTCGGCGATCAGTCGCACGAAGCGCCGGCCGGTCCGTCCCGCTCCCCACACGACCGCCGCCCGCATCGGTCGCAGCCGACCCACGAAGTGCGCCTTGACCCGGGCAAAGGCCTCGCGCCCGTAGCGCGGGTCGACCCGCGAGAGGCGCTGCGGATGATCGCGCCACCGGTGCAGCAGCCTCGGTACCTTGCCGACGCGGTGCCCGGCTTCGAGCACGCGATAGAGCAGGTCGAGATCTTCGGGCCAGTCCCGATCCTGGTAGCCGCCGAGGGCGGACACGACCGGGCTCCGGAACATCCAGGTGGGGTGGGGAATCGGGCACTCGACGAGCATCTCGCGCCGTATCGCCTCGTCCGACACCAGGCGGTTTACCCACTCGGTGTAGATGCGGTACCCGTCGGCCAGGCCCCCCTCGCGAAAGGACTCGACCTGGCAGCCCACCAGCGCCGTCTCCGGCGATCCGGCCAGGTGCTCGATCTGGGCCTGGAGGCGCTCCGGGTGCATCTCGTCATCGGCGTCCATACGCGCGACGAGTGGCGCCCGCGCGCGCTCGAGCCCGGTGTTCAGTGCGGGAACGATTCCGCGCGGCGGAGTTCGCAGGATCGTCACGCGCGCGTCCCGGTGCGCGAGGTCCTCGAGGACTGACGCCGTGCCGTCCCGGGAGCCGTCGTCGACGCAGATCAGCTCCAGCCGTGCGCGGCGGCTCGCGAGGACCGAGTGCACCGCCGTCGCCACTGTGACGACCGCATCACGAACCGGGAGCACGACGCTCACCTCGAGGTCGGACATGCCAGAGGCAAGGTCGCCCGAGCCCGCGGCCAGGGTCAAGGGGAGCAGCTTGACCGGACTGCCGGGCGCTTCCTAAGCTGTTTGCAGACGGGAACCCCGTCGAGGAGTGGTCGAATCTCGGAACTACACGGTCAGACGTACGGGCTCAGGGCGAGCCAGGCCCGGCGTCTGCGCAACCTCTACAAGCGTCGGGTCCCGCGAGATCGCCTGGTCTCGCAGGAATTCGCGCGCCGCCTCAGCGAGATCTCGTTCGAGATCGGGCGCCAGGTGGGGGCGCTCGTCGACCGCTCCGGTCGGGTCGAGTACGTGATGGTGGGGGACGCCTTCCACGTCGAGCTCCCCGACTTCAAGCGCGTGCGGGGCGGCGCAGGGCGCTTCCGCGGTCTGCGTTGCATCGTCACGCACCTGCGCGGGGAGTCGCTGACCCAGGACAATCTCACCGACCTGACGCTGCTCCGACTGGATGCGATGGTGGCGATCCAGGTCGACGCCTCGGGGCTTCCGAGGCTCGCCGAGTACGCCTCGCTACAACCCGCGCAAGACGGGACCGTTCCCGTCGAGCGCCACCAGCCGCTCCCGCCCAGCCAGCTCGACTTCGACTTCCTCGACTGGATCGAGGAGCTCGAAGATCGGTTCGCGGCGAGCCAGCGCGGCATCGAGGCGACTCCGGGGGCGGAGCGTGCAGTGCTCGTCTCGTTGTCTCTCAGTCGGGACTCGCGCGCCGACGAGCGCCTCGAGGAGATGCGCGAGCTCGCGCGCACGGCCGGCGTGGCGATCGTCGACACCGTGCGCCAGCAGCGGTCGAAGCCCGACCCGCGCTACCTGATCGGGCAGGGCAAGCTTCGGGATCTGGTCGTGCGCGCCTGGCAGCAGGGCGCGAGTCTGGTGATTTTCGATCGGGACCTCACGCCCGCGCAGATGCGTCACATTACCGACCTGGTCGAGGAGCGCATCGTCGACCGCACGCAGCTCATCCTCGACATCTTCGCCCAACACGCGACCACGCGAGAGGGGCGGCTCCAGGTCGAGCTCGCGCAGCTGCGTTACCGGCTGCCGCGACTCACCGGTCACGGCGAGTCGATGAGCCGACTCGAGGGCTTCATCGGTGGTCGCGGCCCGGGCGAGACCAAGCTCGAGGTCGACCGGCGGCGTGTGCGCGATCGCATCCAGAAGCTCAACGGCGAGCTCAAGGCGCTCTCCCGCCAGCGCCAGACGCGCCGCTCGCGCCGCCAGCGCGAAGAGCTGCCGATCCTCTCGATCGTCGGCTACACGAACGCGGGCAAGTCGACGCTGCTCAACCATCTGACGCGGAGCCAGGTCGTCGTCGAAGACATGCTCTTCGCGACACTCGATCCGTCGTCCCGGCGTCTGCGTTTTCCGCGCGAGCGCGACGTGATCGTCACGGACACGGTCGGCTTCATTCGCGACCTGCCCCCCGACCTGATCGCCGGCTTTCGGGCCACGCTCGAGGAGATTCACGACGCCCACGTGTTGCTGCACGTGGTGGACGCGTCGAATCCCGACTTCGAAGGGCAGATCGATGCCGTGCGCAGTATTCTGGCCGAGCTCGGACTCGACGAGAAGCCCGAGGTCCTGATCCTGAACAAGTGCGACCGACTCGAGCCCTCGGAGATCCAGGGCCTGGCTCGGCGAGTGGCGGGAACGCCGATCTCCGCCCTCAAGGGCCGGGGCGTCGAGGATCTACTCGCGGTGGTCGAGCGGATTGCCTTTCCCGAGGACCCGGAGGGAGAAGAGCCGAGGATCGCGTCGGTGGTCGCGGGTAGAGGGGGATGACCATGCAGACACTTCGCAAGGTTCGAATCACGGGCACCGGCATGTACGTCCCCCCGCGGGTCGTGACCAACGACGAGCTCGCCAATCTCATGGACACGAGCGACGAGTGGATCCAGCAGCGCACGGGGATCATGACGCGCCACCACGTCGATCCCGGCACCGGGCCGGCCGATCTGGCGTACGAGGCCTCGAAGCGCGCGCTGGAGGCGGCGGGTCTCGAAGCGGGGGACCTCGACGCGATCATCGTGCCGTCGCTCTCCCCCCATCACGACTTCCCCGGAAACTCCGCCTTCCTGCAGGCGCTGCTCGGAGTCGCGGAGATTCCCGTGATGGACGTCCGCTGTCAGTGCACCGGCTTCCTGTACGCGCTCCAGGTCGGCCAGTTCTTCGTGGGCTCGGGCCAGTACGATCGGGTGCTGGTCTGCGGCACCGAGGTCCACTCGACGGGGATGGAGTTCAACACGCGCGGGCGTGACGTGGCGGTGATCTTCGGAGACGGCGCGGGGGCCGTGATCCTCGAGCCGAGCGAGGACCCGGAGCGGGGCATCGCCTCGGTTCACACGCACGCGGACGGGCGGTTCGCCAAGAAGCTCTGGGTCGAGGCTCCGGGCTGCGTTTACTCGCCGCGCATCACCCCCGAGATGATGGAGGAGGGACGCCACTATCCTCATATGGACGGGCGGTTCGTGTTCAAGCACGCGGTCACGCGCATGCCGGAGGCGATCCGCGAGGTGCTCGAGGTCAACGAGACTCCGATCGAAGACGTCGACCTCTTCCTGTTCCACCAGGCCAACCTGCGCATCAACGAGTACGTGGCCGGACAGCTCGAGATCGGGCCGGAGCGGAGCTACAACAACATCCAGGTCTACGGGAACTGCTCCGCCGCCTCGATCCCCATGCTCCTCGACGAGTGCGCGCGCACCGGGCGGATCGCCCAGGGAGACCGGATCTGCATGGCCGGCTTCGGCTCCGGATTCACCTGGGGATCGGCGCTCATTCGCTGGTAGCGGCTCGCTGACGACTCGCCGCGTCAGCAAATAAGTACCTGAAGATACTGAAAAATCTGACGGTATTGACTTTACGACGCAGCGCGTTATATTCGGGGGCGTATCAACCGCCCAACTTCGGGCTCGAGTAGCCCCCCTAGGAGAGACGAAGATGGCAGAAGCCAGTACCAACACCAACGGGTTTGATCGTTTCAACGAGGCACTCCGGAACCTCGACGACCAGCTCCAGGAGCTGCGCGAGCGTTTCGACGATCGGCGCAAGAAGACCGAGAAGCGGGTCCGGGAGTTCCGCAAGGACATGGAGACCCAACTCCGCAAGAGCCCCGTCTACCGCCGCGCCGAGCGGGTTCGCAAGGACGTCGAAGAGCAGGTCGAATCGACCCGCGATCAGCTCTATGATGCCTTCGGCATCGCCTCGAAGTCCGAGGTCGACAAGCTCAACCGCAAGCTCAACGCGATCTCCAAGAAGCTGAACGAGCTGGCGAAGGAGTCGCACCCGAGCGTCTAGCCCGCACAAGAGGGATTCGCGCCGTGCCCTTCGAAGCTCTGGACTTCTACCGGATCGATGACCTGCTGGCGCCCGAAGAGCGGATCGTCCGTGACACGGTGCGCGAGTTCGTCGACAAAGAGTTCATGCCCGTCGTGATCGAGCACTTCCGGCAGGACGGCTCGTTCCCGATGACGCTGGTTCCCAAGATGGCGGAGCTGGGGCTCTTCGGCGCGAATCTCGAGGGCTACGGCTGCGCGGGCATGAACAACGTCGCCTACGGGCTCGTCATGCAGGAGCTGGAACGCGGCGACTCCGGCCTGCGCAGCTTCGCGTCCGTTCAGGGCGCGCTCTGCATGTACCCCATCCTCACGTTCGGGTCCGACGAGCAGAAGGAGAAGTGGCTGCCGCGCATGGCGAGCGGCGAGGTCATCGGCTGCTTCGGTCTGACGGAGCCGGACTTCGGCTCCAACCCGGCCGGGATGCGCACCAAGGCCGAGCGCTCCGGCTCCGGCTGGGTCCTGAACGGCACCAAGCGCTGGATCACCAACGGCACGGTCGCGGACCTGTCCCTGGTCTGGGCCAGGACGGAAGACGGCATCCGTGGATTCCTGGTCGAGAAGGACGCCCCCGGCTTCGAGAGCCGCGACATCAAGGGCAAGCTCTCGCTCCGGGCCTCGGTCACGAGCGAGCTCTACCTCTCCGACACGCCGGTCTCCGAGGAGAACCGCCTGCCCAAGGCCGAGGGTCTGAAGGCCCCGCTCGCGTGCCTCACCCAGGCCCGCGCCGGGATCTCCTGGGGCGTGATCGGAGCCGCGCTCGCCTGCTTCGACGAGGCGCTGCGCTACACGCAGGAGCGCGAGATCTTCGATCGCCCCCTCGCCGCGTTCCAGCTCTCGCAGCAGAAGCTCGTGTACATGGCCACCGAGATCACCAAGGCCCAGCTGCTGTCGCTGCGACTGAGCCGACTCAAGGACCAGGGCCAGGCGACGCCGTCCATGGTGTCGATGGCCAAGATGAACAACGTCGACATCGCGCTCAATATCGCGCGACTCGCGCGCGACTTGCTCGGAGCGAATGGCATCGTCGACGACTACTGCCCCATGCGGCACATGCTGAACCTGGAGACCGTGCGCACCTACGAGGGCACGCACGAGATTCACACCCTGGTTCTGGGGCACGAGCTCACCGGTCTTCCGGCGTACAGGTAATTTTCGAACAGCCTGCCAACGCCGCCACAGAAGTGCGTTCACGCACTGCTCCGCCGGTTGACCCTCGGTTCGATCCGACGTTAACCTGGGCCACCGCCTTGGAGGAGGATCAGCGTGAAACGCTTCATCCAGCACGAAGAGCTCGCTCGCGACAGTCGCTTCATCCGTCAGCAGAACGTGGCGGGCCGCGTGTTGGCGAGCCTTCCGGACGACGTCGACGCCATCGTCGAGGCCTTTGAGAAGCTCGAGCCGGTCATCGACGCGGGGACCCGCGGCACCGCGGCCGAACCGCTGCTCGACGAGTACGGCGTCGCCTTCACGCTGATCACCCTGAACGAGCCGCTTCGCCCCGATGATCCGGGCGCGGAGACGCGGCTGCGGATGCGCATGCATGGGATCTTCGTCGGTGAGCTGCAGGCGCTCGAGGGCGCCGGGCGATCGCTCTGGGATTTCCCCGATTCGCCCTGGGAGTTCAAGATGAACATGGCGAGACAGTGCTGGGACGAGGCGCGCCACGTGCAGATCTACGAGAAGCTACTCCGCCACGTCGGCGGCGACGTCGGCATGTTCTCCGAGAGCACGTTCCTGTTCGAGTGCGCCTGCCCCGACGACCCGGCCATGCGCGTCGCGGGTGTGAACCGCGGTCTCGAGGGTCTCGCGTGCGACGTCTTCCGCGACATGCTGGTGTACGCCGAGGAGGCCGGCGACGAGGTCATGAAGCAGGCCGTCGACTACGTGCTCGCCGACGAGCTCACGCACGTGCGCTTCGGGAGCGAGTGGGTCAAGGAGTTCACCCGCAACGACCCCGAGCGGCTCAAGGCCGCCCAGGACTTCCGCCGCGAGGTGGATCGGCGTTTCAACTTCGGCGGTGCCCGCTCGGCAGATCCGGACGCCGCGATTCCGATCGCCTGGGAGGATCGAAAGGAGGCCGGCTTCACCGACGAGGAGCTCGCGGAGCTGGCCGAGCTCAGCGGCGAGGGGCCGAGCCGGAAGACGCTGCGCGCGGCGGCCGATATTCTCGTCGCGCGTCATCGAGAGCGGAAGGGCCTGGCTCCCCTTGCCGAGGTCCAGCTGTGAGCGAGGCCCGACTCTATCCCGGCACGGGACAGCACGAGCGCACGACCTTCGAGCCGTACTCCGCCTTCGACATCCCGGCGGACCTGCGCGAGCTGCACGGTCGCTACGACGTCGAGGCCACCGCGCGGCGCGTCCGGAATTTCCGCTACGCCGAAGAGTGGATGATGATGATGATGGGGGGCTGGGTGGCGACCATCCCGGAGCTGCCCGTGAAGACCGGTCTCGGAAAGGTCATCTGGGAGACGGCGCAGGCGGCCGACTCGCTCGGCAAGCGGCTCCCCGAGCTTCGCTGTGGTCGCAAGTCGACCGGGTCGTCGGAGGCGCCGAACCAGAGCTTCGCGGAGGTGATCCAGGAGATCGCCCGGCCCGAGTCGCCCGACCTCACGATTGAGAAGCTGGTCGCCATCTTCGACGTGCTGAAGCCGCATCTGGTCGAGGTCTACGCGAAGACGATGCGCGAGACGGATCAGATCTGCGATGCGCCGACCATCGAGGCGCTCGACGACATCAGCCGCAAGACCGAGCGCCACATCGCATGGGGTAGCGAGGTGCTCGACCGCCTCTGCGACACCGAGGCGAAGCGCAGCGCGCGGCTGCAGCGCGCTGCCGAGATCCGGGCCCTGCTCGCCGCCAGCGGCGGCGTCACCGGAGAGCTGGGCAGCGCTCGGGCCTGATCGGGGCTAGCCGTTCGAGTGGGTCGCGTAGCCGCGGCGCGGCACCGCTAGCCGTTCCAGCGCCTCGGGGACCGAGCCGTTCGCGGCCCGAAGCGCGCGTTCGGCCTCGTCCACGGGGATCTTTCCGAGCTGCGCAACGATCTGGGCGCCCCGCATGCGGAGCTTCTCGTTCACGGCGCGCACCTCGGTCATCAGGTTTCCGCGCACGCGCCCCATGCGCACCATCACCGTCGTGGACAGGGCGTGCAGGACCATCTTCTGGGCGAGGCCGCTCTTCATCCGGGTCGACCCGGCGATCGCCTCGGGCCCGACGACCACGACGATCGGAAGCTCGGCGACCGCCTCGACCGCGGAGTTCGGGTTGCAGGTCAGGGCCAGGGTGTGCGCACCGACCTCCCGCGCGTACTCGAGCGCCGCGATCGCGAAGGGTGTGAGTCCGCTCGCCGAGATCCCGAGGACCGCGTCGCTCGGCCCGAGGCCGCGCGCAGCCAGCGCCTCACGCGCCGCGTCGGTGTCGTCCTCGGCCCCCTCGATCGAGCCCCGCAGCGCCTCCGGCTCCCCGGCCAGGATCGCGTGTACCCGGTCCGGCGACAGGCCGAAGGTCGGCGGGATCTCCGCGGCATCCAGGACGCCGATCCGCCCGCTGGTCCCGGCACCGACGTTGAACCAGCGTCCCCCCGCAGACAGGATCTCCACCAGCAGGTTGGCCGCCCGCTCGAGCTGCGGATGGGCCGCACGTACCGCGTCGGGAACCAGAGCGTCCTCGGCGAGGATGCGATCCAGGATGATGCCCGTGGGCAGCCGGTCGAGGTCGGTCGTCCGAGGATTGATCGCCTCCGTGATCGCCTCGCTCGGTCGGGGCTCGGGCGTCCTGGCTTCGGACATCTACAATCCCTTCCGATGGGCTTCCGTTGCGACCGAGCGACGCTCGAACGTCTCGAATGGCCGCGTCTGGCCGACCGCCTGGCCGGCCTGGCGGCGACCGAGCGGGGTGCCGACGCGTGCCGTGGAGATCTGTTCGCGCCGACCCGCGCCAGTGTCGCCGATCGGCTCGCCGAGACGACCGAGGCCCGAGGGCTGCTCGATGCGGGCGAGGAGATCCCCTTCGGGGGCGTGCACGATCTGAGAGAGCTCGCGCGGGGGCTGGGCCTGGGAGGCCCGGTCGCTCCCGGCGAGGCGCTCCGTGTGTTCACGACGCTCCAGGCCGCGCGGCGAATCCGCTCGTTCCTGGCGGACCGCGAAGCTCGGGTGCCGGAGCTCGCTTCGCTGGGGGCGACGCTTCCCGATCTGCGACCGCTCGAGCGCGAGATCGAGCAGCGCATCAGTCCGGAGGGGGAGCTTCGCAACGACGCGAGCCCCGCGCTCGCCCGAGCGCACCGGAGGGTTCGGGAGCACCGCTCCGCGATCGAGCGACGCATGAATGCCGCGCTGCGCGATCCTGCGATCGCGCCCTATCTGCAGGACGGCTATGCCACGTTCAGAGAGAATCGCCCGGTCCTCCCGATCCGCGCCGACGCGCGCGGACAGGTACGCGGATTGGTCCACGATGTCTCATCGAGCGGAACCACCCTTTTCATTGAGCCCGAGTCGGTGGTGGAGCCCGGAAACCAGCTCCGCATGGCCGAGAACGAGCGGGATCGGGAGGCCGAGCGAATTCTGCGCGAGCTCGCGGACCGCATTCGCGCGGAGTCGATCGCACTCGAGTCAACAGGCGAGACGCTGGAGGCGCTCGACGTCATACTCGCCAAGGCGCGCCTCTCGCTGCGCGTCGATGCGACGCGACCCGAGGTCGGAGCCGGCGCCTCGCTTCGACTGCTCCAGCTGCGCCACCCACTGCTGCTCCTCGAGGGCGCGCTCCCGCCCGACTCGGTGGTGCCCAACGACGTCGCGATCCCGAGCGAGGCACGCGGGCTGCTCATCTCGGGGCCGAATGCGGGCGGCAAGACGGTGGTCGCGAAGGCGGTGGGGCTGGCCGCGCTCGCGGTACGCGCGGGGCTGCACGTCGCGTGTGCGCCCGGGAGCTCGCTCCCCGTCTTCGACGCGGTCTCGGCCGACATCGGAGACGAGCAGGACCTGCGATCCGGCCTCTCGACCTTCTCGGCGCGCATGTCGAACCTGGCCGACATTCTCGCCAGCGCCGATTCCGACACGCTGGTCGTTCTCGATGAGCTGGGTGACGGAACCGAGCCGGGCGAGGGGGCCGCGCTCGCTCAATCCGTGCTCGAGACGCTCGTCGATCGCGGAGCACTCGTCATCGCGACGACGCACTTCAACCGGCTGAAGGAGCTCGCGGGCCAGGATCCCCGCTTCGTCAACGCGAGCGCCGAGTTCGACCGCGAGACGCTCCACCCCACCTACCGCATTCAGCTCGGTGTCCCCGGCTCGAGCGGCGCCACCTGGGTCGCCGAGCGGATGGGGCTCGCCGCCTCCGTGGTCGAGCGGGCGCGCGAGCTACTCGACCGCGAGGACCGGAAGCTCGAGGCCCTGACGCGGAGCCTCTCGGAGTTGCGCCAGGAGCTCGAGGCGGAGCGGACGCTCGCGGCCCGCGCCCGCGAGGAGAGCGAGGGCACGCGCGCCGAGCTCGAGATCCGGCTCGAGACGCTGCGAGGCGCGCGCGAGCAGGCGCTCGCGGCGATGAAGGGTGAGCTGGAGGTGGCCTACCGGAGCGCCCGGGAGGAGATCGCCTCGGTGGTGCGCGATCTGCAGCGCGGGGGCGGCTCGGCCGGACGCACCGCGAACCGCGCCCAGCAGAGGCTCCGACGCGTCCAGGAGGCGACGCGCGAGGTCGAGCGCGCGCAGCCGGTGCCGCGGCCGGCCCCCTTCGACTGGAGCCGCGTCGAGGTAGGTGCGCGCCTGCACGTGCGCGGCTTCAGCGGCGAGGCGACCCTGCTCGCTCCACCCGATGCGCACGGTCGCGTCGAGCTGCGACTCGGCGGAGTGCGCCTCTCGATCGAGCGGGACCGCGTCTCGGGTCTTGCAGCGCCCGCGCAGAAGCCCCCGGAGACCCCGCGTCGGAACGTCGACGTCTCTCGCGCGCCCGACTCCGAGCGTCCCGGGTCGGAGTGTGACCTGCGTGGCCTCCGCGTCGACGAGGCGCTGGACCGGGCCGACGCCCACCTGCACCACCTGCTCGGCACCGGCGAGACCCGCGTCACGTTCATCCACGGCCACGGCACGGGTGCGCTGCGCAACGCCATTCGCGAGTGGCTGCGCCACCTTCCTGAGGTCGCCGAGCTCCGGCCGGGCGCCCCCGAGCAGGGGGGCAACGGCGTCACGGTCGCCACGCTGACCCACTGACGGCGCGCGCGATCCCTCCGGGAGGCACCGCGCGGGGCCGCACGGCGATCGAGGCTGGGCTCCGGGAGCGGGGGCTGCGTATACTGCGCGGCCAGGGAAGGTGCATCGTCCATGAAGCTCGGGGTTCCGCTGCTGGCTCTTCTATGTTCCTGCACTGCCGTGCCGGCAGGCGTGCCGCCCCCCGCCTCGGAATCGGACAGCGCCCGAGAGCTGCTGCGCATCTCCGGAATCGACGAGAGCCTGAGCGATTGGCGCTCGTTCGCAGAGATCTTCATCTCGAAGCGCCGCGATCTGCTCGACGACCAGCAGTCGGCGGCTCTAGACGCCGCGCTGAGCGCGGCGTTCGATCCCGACCGGCTCCGCGATGAGATCGTCGCTCAGTTCCCCGAGCAGTTCGATCCCGCTGCGGCGCGATCCGTCGAGACGTGGTTCGAATCGGAGCTGGGCCGCAAGATCGTGCAGCTAGAGGCCGAGGCGGGAGACCCCGAGTCGCGTGATGCGCTGTCGGAGTACGCGGCCAGCTTGCGTTCGAACCCGCCTACGGCGATTCGGCTCAGGCTGACCAGGCGATTCGACGCCGCCAGCGGCTACTCCACGGACCTGATCGCGCTCCACATCGCCGTGGCCCGCAGCGTCTCAAACGCCTTCGCGCCCTATCTACCAGAGGACGAGCGGGTGAGTTCCGAAGAGCTCGAGGAGCGGTTCGAGCGCCTGCGACCGATGCTCTCGGCGCAGACCACCGGCCAGATCGAGGCCTCGGTGCTCTATGCAACGCGCACGCTGACGATCGTTGAGATGGCCCACTACGTCGAGTTCGTCGAGTCTCCGGCGGGCACCTGGTTCTTCTCGAACGTCGGTGCGGGCCTCGTGCAGGGGGTGACCAGGGCGGCAGAAGAGGTGAGCGCCGAGATCCCCCGAATCTTCAGCGGGGAGGAGCCCCCCGCCGATTCATGAGCTCGCTCCCCCGCGCACTCCTGCTCGACCTCGACGGCACGCTGATTCACTCCTCCGACGACGGCGGGCGGTGCTGGGCCGAGCTCTGTGAGCGCTTCGCCCCCCGCCTCGGCGGCCTCGGTGCGAGCGAGCTGTGCGACGAGATCCGCTACACGGCCCGCTGGTACTGGTCCGTGGCCGAGCGGAGCCGACTGGGCCGCCTCGATCTGCGCGGCGCTCGTCGCACGATCGTCCGGCGTACTCTCGAGCGGCTCGGCGTCGGCGCGGCCGAGATCGGCGACGCTCTGGCGGACACCTACACCGAGCTTCGCGAGGAGCGGGCGACGCTGTTCCCCGACACGCTCGACGTGCTGCGGGCGCTGCGTGCCAAGGGCCAGCGCACGGCGCTGCTCACGAACGGGAGCGGCGAGTTCCAGCGCCGCAAGATCGAACGCTTCGAGCTCGGGTGTCTTCTGGATGTCGTCGTGATCGAGGGGGAGTTCGGAGTCGGAAAGCCGGACGAGCGCGTGTTCCGGCACGCCCTCGAGTCGCTCGCCGCGAAGCCGGCCGACGCCTGGATGGTGGGCGACAACCTGCACGCCGACATCGAGGGGGCGCAGCGGCTCGGGATCCACGCGATCTGGATCGATCCGTCGGGCGCGGGTCTGCCTGTCGAGGCGCCGGTTCGCCCCGATCGCACGATCCGCTCGCTCAGCGAGCTGATCTGAGATCGAGCTCGACCGTCAGACTC
>CAZLBF010000378.1:0-4296 GCA_964557495.1 uncultured Myxococcales bacterium
CGTTCCTGGCGAGCCCCCTCGCCACGGGCATCACGGGGAGCGTCGTCTACGTCGACAAGGGCATCCACGCCATGGGCATCGCCCCCGCCGCCTTCCCCGACCTCGAAGACCTCAAGAGCTGAGCCGAGCGACCTCGCCATCAGGCCGAGAAGATCTGCCTGTAGCTTCTAGCCCAGATGAGGCGGTCTGCAGAGGGTGCGCCGGTCGCCCACTACTCAGAAGCCTAAATTCACCCCGTTGCGCACACGACCGTTCTGCGCGGACTAAGCGCCCGTCGCACCCTCTGCAGACCGCCTAACTATGTCCAAGATTCCCTGATCGATGCACGGCGTCAGGGGTTCCTGCGGTCCTCCGACGGACACTCGCGTCCCGCGGAACGGTTCGTTCGGAATCCCGATTCCTAAATCGGGGAGTAGTGGGTGTCCGGCGGAGGACCGCAGGAAGCCCGGTCCCGGCACCAAAGTGTTGGATCCAGGAAGCAGGGCGAGGCGGGAGTAAACGATTTACTCGAGGTCCTCGAGGCGGACTTCGCGGTCCTGGCGGGCGGAGAGGTCGCGGACGACGACGGAGTCGCGCGCCCACTCGTCCGGTCCCACGATCACCGCTCGCGTGGCGCCCGCCGTCTCGGCGGCGCGCAGCGCCTTCAGTAGCTTCGGGGATGCGTAGGGCGTGTCGGCCGGGACGCCGCGCTCTCGCAGCAGGCGCACCACGCGCCGCGCGGGGGCGCGCATCTCCTCCCCGATCGGAACCACGACGACGTCGACCCGCGGCGGCGGGTCGGGCATCAGCCCGCGCTCGTCGAGCAGCCGGCCGAGCACGACGTCGCCCATGCCGAACCCGAGCGCCGGCAGCGACGGCCCGCCCATCAGCTCGATCAGGTTGTCGTAGCGCCCGCCGCCCGCGATCGCCCGGAGCTCCTGTCTGCGGTCGAAGATCTCCCAGACCGGACCCGTGTAGTAGGCGAGCCCGCGCACGATCCGGAAGTCGGGCTCGACGAAGCCGGCGATGCCGAAGTCCTCGCAGGCAGCGAGCAGCGCCTCCACCTCGGGCGCCTGCTGCAGGGGGAACTTCGCGCACCAGCCCAGCAGGGACTCGCAGCGGTGCCGCCCCAGAATCTTCTCGAGCCGCGCCTGCGCCTCCGGATCCCGCTCGAGCTTGTCGAGGCACGCCAGCACCTCGCCCTGGCGCTGCGCGTTCAGCTCGAAGGGCTCGAGCATCCGTTCCAGCAGGCGGCGGTCCGAGACGCGGACCACCAGGTCCTCTTCCGAGAGGCCGAGGCTGCGGAGCGCCTCCACCGCGACGGCGACCGCCTCCGCGTCCGCGGCGATCTCGCTCGAGCCGATCACGTCGAGGTTCCACTGGTAGAACTCGCGCAGCCGCCCCCGCTGCGGGCGCTCGTAGCGGAAGAACTGCGGAACGCAGTACCACTTGATGGGCTTCGGCAGGCCGCCCGCCCGCGCCGCCACCATGCGCGCGAGCGTCGGCGTCATCTCGGGCCGGAGCGAGACCGCCCGGCCCCCCTTGTCGTCGAACACGTAGAGCTGGTCGACGATCTCGTCGCCCGACTTGGCGGTAAAGAGCTCCAGGGACTCGAGCGGCGGGCCATCCCACTCCTCGAACCCGGCCTGGCGCGACGCCCGATGCCAGGCGGCCTCGATCCAACGTCGAGCCGCCAGCTCGGGCGGGTAGAAGTCGCGAAACCCCGCGAGCGCCTTGAACCGCATGGGGCGCAGGCTAGCAGTCCTGGCGGGGTGGCGGCGAGCCGCCGGCTGGCGGCCCGGGTACGCTTCACCCGAGGCCGAAAAAGGTCGATGATCGGGCGCAGGGCTGGGCGGCGAGCCCCGACCTCGGGCGAAGGAGCGTCAGGTGCGCGAAGGAATGTCGGACGTAGATCTGGCCACGTTGCTCTCTGCGGAGAACGGCGCCTACGTCGAGGGCCTCTTCGAGGACCACGTCCTGGGTCGAGGCTCCGTGCCCGCGCACTGGGTGGAGCTCTTCGACCGGCTGCTCGGACGCAGCCCCGGCCCGAACGGGGAGCCGAGCCGCACTGACGGCGCTGCAGCTGCCGAGGCGCTGCAGGTCTCCGGGGCGCCGGTTCTGGGTACGGTGCCTCCCGCGGTCGGCATCGTCGGCCTGATCAACGCCTACCGGACCCACGGCCACCTGATCGCCAACCTCGACCCGCTCGGGCGCGACCTCGACTCCCATCCGTTTCTGGACCCCGGCGAGTACGGGATCGGGCCGGAGCGCATGGAGGTGGCCGCGAACTGCGGGCACTTCCTCGGCGCGGGTGAGGCGACGCCGCGCCAGCTCATCGAGCTGCTGCGCGAGACCTACTGCGGGAGCTTCGCGGTCGAGTTCATGGAGATTCGCGAGAAGGAGCGCCGCGACTGGCTCATCGAGCGGATGGAGCCGATTCGCAACCGCCCCCAGCTCAGCCGCGAGGAGCGGGTGCGCAGCCTGATGGTGCTGCTCGCGGCCGAGCAGTTCGAGCAGTTCCTGCACAAGCGGTTCCTGGGTCAGAAGCGGTTCTCGATCGAGGGCGGCGACGCGCTGATTCCCCTGTTCGACTTCCTGATCGAGGACGCCGAGCGGCTCGGCGGCCGCGAGCTGGTGATCGCCATGGCGCACCGCGGCCGCCTCAACGTGCTCGTGCACACGATGGGCGTGCCCTACCGGGCGATGCTCGCCCAGTTTCGGGTCGGGCTCCAGCCGCGCGACGCTCAGGGTGCTGGCGACGTCAAGTACCACCGCGGCTTCTCGTGCGACCGCCGGCTGCGTTCGGGTCACTCGATCCACCTCTCGCTCTGCGCGAACCCGAGCCACCTGGAGGCGATCAACCCGGTGGCCGAGGGCATGGTTCGCGCCAAGCAGAACTACTTCGGCGACACGGATCGCAGCCGCGTGATGACGGTCCTGGTGCACGGCGACGCCGCGTTCACCGGCCAGGGCATGGTCGCGGAGACACTCTCGCTCTCCGAGCTCGACAGCTACACGACCGGCGGAACGGTCCACCTCATCGTGAACAACCAGATCGGCTTCACCACCGACCCGTCCGACTACCGCTTCACGCGCCACCCGAGCGATCTGGCCAAGATCGTCCAGGCCCCCGTCTTCCACGTGAACGCCGACGACCCCGAGGCGTGCGTTCACGCGGCGCGACTCGCGATCGAGTTCCGCCAGCAGTTCCACGAGGACGTGATCATCGATCTGGTCTGCTACCGGCGCCACGGGCACAACGAGGGGGACGACCCGAGCTTCACGCAGCCCACGCTCTACAAGCAGATCGCCACCCACCCGACGGTCGGCACGCTCTACACCCAGCGACTCCTCGACGAGGGGATTCTCGACGCCGGCCAGGTCGAGGCGATCCGATCCGAGCAGGTCGGCGCGCTCGAGCGGGCGTTCGAGGAGAGCGCCGAGGAGATCCGTCTCGAAGGCGCGGAGTCCTATCGAGGGCTCTGGGAGGGGTTCTCGCTCCCCGAGACCGAGAGCGAGTGGGGAGCCGATACGAGCGTGCCGCGCGAGGTGCTGCTCCGGGTCGCGGAGTGCTTCACGAGCTTCCCCGAGAGCTTCGAGCCGCACCCCAAGATCAAGCGGCTCATGACGCAGCGGCGCGAGGCCATCGAGTCCGGCTCGGGTATCGACTGGGGCGCCGCCGAGGCGCTGGCGTTCGGAACGCTGCTGCTCGAGGGACACATCATCCGCCTCACCGGTCAGGACGTGGAGCGGGGAACCTTCAGCCACCGCCACGCGGTGCTGCACGACTACCGGAGCAGCGCGCCGTTCATCCCGCTGAACACCCTGCGGGACGAGGGCGACGCGCGGCTGTTCATCCGGAACAGCCTGCTCTCCGAGGCCGCGGTCCTGGGCTTCGAGTACGGCTACAGCACCGTCGACCCGAAGCGGCTCGCGATCTGGGAGGCCCAGTTCGGAGACTTCGCGAACAGCGCCCAGGTCATCATCGACCAGTTCATCTCGAGCGCCGAGACGAAGTGGGGCCGAGCGAGCGGCCTCGTCATGTTGCTGCCTCACGGCTACGAGGGGCAAGGGCCCGAGCACTCGAGCGCGCGTCTCGAGCGCTTCCTGCAGCTGTGCGCCGAGGACAATCTGCAGGTGTGCAACCTGTCGACGGCGGCGCAGTACTTCCACGCGCTGCGGCGCCAGCTCCACCGCCCATTCCGCAAGCCGCTGATCGTGATGGCGCCGAAGCTCCTGCTGCGCCACCCCGCGGCGGCGGGAAGCCTCGAAGATCTGGTGGAGGGGACCTTCCGGACGGTGCTCGACGATCCGCGA
>CAZLBF010000379.1:0-5944 GCA_964557495.1 uncultured Myxococcales bacterium
ACCTCCGCGTAGGGGTGGCTCTTCGGATGTTCTTTTACCACCGCAGGGCACTCCTTCCAAGGAGCCGGGTGCGAGCCACCCGGCCGCTGCGACGTGTGTCAAGATCGGCGCGACGGGGACTCGAGGAAGCGGACTTCGAGCTCCGCGCGACGGAGGTCCGGGCATGACCAGCGAGCCCTACCGCGTGTACGGGATGACCCAGTCCTACTTCACCCGCAAGATGACGGGGTACCTCGACTACAAGCGCATCCCCTATCGCTTTCACCGCTTCGGCGGCGCACACCCCGAGGCGCGCGCAGCCGGGTGGTCGGGCGGCATCCCCACGCTGCGGACGCCCGACGGGGAGTTCATGTGGGACAGCACCGACATGATCCACCACCTCGAGCTCCACTTCCCCGAGCCGTCGGTGCTGCCGCCCGACCCGCTACAGCGCTTCCTCTGCTACGCGCTCGAGGACGTCGTGGACGAGTGGTTCTACCGGCCGGCGGTCGGGAGCCGCTGGTTCTTCGAGGAGAACACGCGGCTCGGCGGGTGGGAGCTGGCGCGCGACCTCACCTGCGAGATCTCCATGCCCTGCGACCAGGCCTTCGAGATGGTGACCCAGTACACGCGTTCCACCTGCGAGCCGTTCGGCGCCACGCAGGAGAACATCCAGTCCTGGATCGACGAGGTGCTCAAGCCCTGGCTGCGCGCGCTCGGGGCGCACCTCGAGGACCCGCCCTACCTGTTCGGCGCGCGACCCTCGCTCGCCGACTTCGCGCTCTTCGGCGGAAACGCTGCGCACTTCATCAACGATCCCGCGTGTCGCCGCTGGACCGACGAGGAGGGCCCCGCGCTGGTGAGGCACACCCACCGCCTGCTCCAGCCCGACGACCCGAGCTCGGGTGACTGGAGTGCTCCCGACGACGTTCCGGACACTCTCGTGACCGTGCTGGCCGACCTCGGCCGGCTCTATCTCCCGTGGGTGAGCCGCGCGACGGTCGACGGTCGCGCGGAGCTGCGCTTCGAGAGCGGTCAGAGGATCGAGATCCAGGCCACGCCGTTCCTGAAGGAGGCGCGCGCCCGGCTGCTCGCGCGCTACGTCGACCTGCGCTGCGCTGCACTCGACGCGGTGCTCGAGCGCGCCGGCGTCCTGGCCTACTTCGCCGAGTTCACGGACCGCGCGGGCGCGCTTCCCGACTATGCCAAGCCGCCCCAGCCGTCGTGGAACCGCCCCTTCGCTCCGCCCTGGGAGGCGGAGTCCTGAGCGCGATGCGGCGCTCGCAGTCCGGTGCGTTCGGCTAGCGGCCCAAGCCCTGCGCCCGGGCGGCCGCGGGGCGCGCCATGCAGGTGTCGAACCAGCGCTTCGCTCGCTCGAAGCTCGAGAAGTCGAAGCCAGCAAAGCCCGCCAGCGACAGCACGGACGCGACGTTCAGATCCGCAATGCTGAAGGCACCCCCCAGCAGGAACGGGCGCTCGGCGAGCGCGTCGTCGAGCACGCGCAGCGGCGCCTGCAGGACCTCTGCGCCGGCATCCGCCTCGGCGGGGATGCGCTGGTCCTCGGGCAGCAGGAGGCGGTGCATGAGGATCTTGATGAGGCTCGGCTCGAGCTCGGTCATGCCCCAGAAGCTCCACTGCACGGCGCGTGCCTCGTCCTCGGTCGTCTTCGGGTAGAGGTTCCCGCCGTAGCTCTTGGCCAGATACAGGTTGATCGCCATTGACTCGAACAGCGTCACGTCCCCGTCTACGAGCGCGGGAATGCGTCCGTTCGGGTTGATCTCGAGGTACTCCGGCTTCTTCGAGTCGCCGACGAAGTGCACGGGCACGTGCTCGTACTCCACGCCGACCTCCTCGATCGCCCAGAGCGAGCGAAAGGCACGCGATGCAGGGATTCCATAGACCTTGATCATGGGGGGCCTCCTGGCTGGGGTTCGAGCGCGTCGCCGAGTGTACTCGATTGCCGATGGCTGGATCGACTCGGCTCTGGATGCGGCTAGCGCCCCTTGAAGCGGGGCTCCCGCTGCTCGAAGAACGCGTCGACTCCCTCCTGCTCGTCCTCGATCGGCTCTCGCCCGGAGCGGATCATGTCGCACAGCGCAGCGTCGAGCTGCATGTCGTACTGGGCGTAGACCTGGAGCTTGACGAGGCCGTAGGCCCGCGTGGGACCGCGGGCCAGGCCGCCGACCAGCTCGCGCGTGGCGGCCTCCAGCTCCGCGTCCGGCACGACGCGGTGCACCAGTCCGATGCGCAGAGCCTCTTCCGCGTCCACGAACCGGCTCAGCAGGAGCATCTCCATCGCGCGCGAGAGCCCGACCTGCCGCGGAAGCAGATAGGTGCCACCCGTGGTGACGTTCATGCCGCGCAGCATGCGCGGCTCGCCGAGGCGGGCGCTCTGCGCCGCGATCCTCAGGTCGCAGCTCATGGCCAGGTCGTGACCCATGCCCAGACAGAAGCCGTGAATCGAAGCGACCACCGGCTTGGGCAGCGATCGCAGGGCCTTCACGACCGCGTGCTGGTACTCCGACACCGGGTCGGAGCCGGGGGGCACGGGTCGAGGGAGCTCCCCCATGTCGCGCAGGTCGTCCCCCGCGCAGAAGCTGCGTCCCGCGCCGCGGATGAGCAGGACGCGCGTGGCCTCGTCGGAGGCCGCTTGCGCGGCGGCGTCCGCGATGGCCTCGAGCATCACATTCGTGAGCGCGTTGAGCTTGGCGGGACGGTCGAGCGTGATCGTGGCCACCCCGTCCCGCTGCTCGAAGAGAATGCCTTCATGGGCCATGGCGCAGGTTCCTGCCCGAATGGATGCGGACTCGGCGCAAAGTCGGCCGCTCGGCCGCGTGCATCATAGCGTCCCGCCGAGCTCACTGGCGTGGACGCGACTGCCGAGCGGGCCGCAGAGCCATTCGATATGCTTCGGCGTCCCGCGGAACCGGAAGGTGCGGCTTTGCGAGAGGCGGATCGCGCTCGGCAGAATCAGATGGGCGAGCGCCCGGCGCTCGTCCTCATCCTGTCCACGGAGCGGTCCGGCTCGACCCTGCTGAGCGTCATGCTCGGCGCGCACGAGCGAATCCTAGCCCCCCCCGAGCTCCATCTGCTCCGCTACGAGAGCGTCGCGGACTGGCGCGGCGGCTATCCCCAGGCGTGGACGAGCCTGTGCTGGCTCGCCTCGCGGCTGGCACCCGATCTGGACGAGGCGGACCTGGCGCGAGAGTACGGGAGCGCCTCCACACTGTCGGTCTACGAATCGCTTCTGGCGCGCCGAGAGCCGGGGCAGATCGTCGTCGACAAGACTCCCGCCTACGCGCGCGAGCTCGCGTGCCTGGAGCGCGCCGAGCGCCTGGAGCCCTTCTACGTCTGGCTGGTGCGTCATCCACTCGGCGTAGCGAGCTCGCGCATGGAGCTACTGCACCGGCAGCGCCGGGAGCACAACCGGAGCTGGCGCGGACGGGTCAAGTATCCGCCCTACCTGCTGCGACGCGCGCTCCGGTCGCTGACCGGCTCCGAGCTGAGGCGCCACGCGCGGTACTGGGTCGAATGCAACGAGAACATCCGCGCGCACCTCGACCGGATCGATCCGAGCCGCAGCCACCTGCTCCGCTACGAGAGCCTCGTCCGCGCGCCTGCCGAGACGCTCGCGCCCCTGGCGGACCGGCTCGGTCTCGAGATGACCCCGGAAATGCTGGAGCCCTGGCGCCACGCGCCCCGGGGAACGACCTCGGGGCTCGGAGACCGGAAGATCCTCGAAACGAGCCGCGTCGATGCTGAGCGCGCCGACGCCTGGCGGACTCGCTACGACGAACGCCAGCTTCCCCCCGAGGCCCGGCGCCTGCTCACGGAGATCGGGGAAGGGTGAGCCCTCCGCTGTCGCTCGCCTCGGGGCCGCCAGGGCTGGCGGGCCGGCGCAGCACCGGGAGGGATTGCGACATTCTCGCGAGCCGGTATCAGTGTGCGCGGGGATGGCCCCGCCTCGAGTAGACCGAACGCAGCGAACGGGTGAGCTTCGGACCGAGCTCCGAGCCGCCGAATAGGCCCAGATGGTAGACACCGCGAACTCAACGACGCCGGAGCGGTCGCTCGCGATCGGGGTTCTGCTGACGAGCTTCTGCATCCTGGTCTGCGAGCTGGTCCTGACTCGAATCTACTCCGTGGTCCTGGGGTACCACTTCGCATTCCTCGCGATCTCGATCGCGCTGTTCGGCCTGGGGCTGTCCGGGATCGTCGTCTACCTCAAGCCCGACTGGTTTCCGGCGTCGCGACTTCGCTTTCAGCTCTCGCGGGCGGCGACCCTGCTCGGAGTCGGGATCTATCTGGTCGTCTTCCTGCTGCTCAACCTCCCGCTGAACCTGGGATCCTTCTCGTGGCTGGCCCTGGTCTACCTGCTGTCCGCACTTCCCTTCTTCTTCGGGGGGCTCTGTCTGTCGCTGGTCTTCACGCATCGAGCGCAGATCATCAGCCGTCTGTACTACTTCGATCTGCTCGGCGCGGCGATCGGATGTCTGTTCACGATCTGGCTCCTGAACCGGCTGGGCGGACCCAACGCCCTGTTCGTCGTCGGCCTGCTGGCCTGTCTCGCCGGGCTGATCTTCGGAGCGCCGTATCAGACGCCCGAGCCCGAACGACGCGTCCTCCTGAGGCGCCTCGGGCAGCTCGGCATCCTCGCCGTGACGGTCTCGATCCTGGGGTTGGCGATCTCGCCGTTCGTGCGCTCGTTCGCGTTGCGGCTGGGTCGCCGGATGTACGACCAGATTTCGACGGGGTACGCCTTTCCGAATAGCTTCGACTGGTATGTCGACGAGTACGTGGGCGACGAGATCGATTCGGTCGTCGGGTCGCTGCAGATCTTTCTCTCCGCAAGTCTCCTGATCGGTTTGATCGGCCTGGTGCGGGCGCGACGCGGCTCGTCGCGGCCCGTTTCCGCGCGTGTCCATCTGCTCACGCCCGCCGGGATCGCCCTCCTGATGATCTCCATGCTCGGCGTCCAGCTCACGCGCGACATGGTCAAGGTCCGCTTCGCCCGGGGTCATCCCGAGGCGCCGTCCCTGTTCGAGAGATGGAACTCGATCTCGCGCATCAAGGTGTTCCCGCAGCAAGGATGGGGCCGATCGGAGATTCTCGCTTGGGGCCTCTCGAAGAACTACCCGGGCCCCGATGTCGAGCACCTGCACATGAACATCGACTCCGAAGCCGGCATGCCACTCCTGAGCTTCGACGGCGACCTGGAATCGTGGTCCGCCCAGCATCTCAAGTACGACGTCTCCTCGATGGGCTACTACCTGACGAATCGACCGCGGAGCCTGGTCATCGGTCCCGGAGGCGGGCGCGACATCCTGACCAGTCTCGTGTTCGACAGCCGGGAGATCGTCGGCGTCGAGCTGAACCCGATCATCCTCGACGTCGTGAATCGCGAGTTCGGGGACTACACCGGGCGCCTCTACGAGTGGCCCCAGGTGAGATTCGTGCTGGACGAGGGCCGAAGCTACCTGCGCCGCAGCGACGCGACGTTCGACATCATCCAGATCTCCCTGATCGACACTTGGGCATCGGTGGCGCGCGGCGCCCTCGCGATCTCGGAGAATACGCTCTACACGCAGGAGGCGTTCGACGACTACGTCGCGAAGCTGTCGCAGGACGGCGTCCTGTCCGTCACCCGCTGGTGGCACGACCCGCCCCTCATGCTGTGGCGCCTGGTGTGGATGACGGCGAACAGCCTGAGCGCCGTGGGAGAGGATCCCGCGCGCAACATCCTGGTGGTTCGCGGCCCGCCCCGGGGCGAGCTTCAGGGTCGCGTCTTCAACATGATTGCTTCCCGATCCGCCCTCACCGACGAGCAGATTGCGAGGATCTTGAGCAAGACCGAGGAGCTCGGATTCGACATCGTGTACGCACCGGGTCACGACGGCATCGAGAAGGTGACCCGGTTCGTTCGCGCCACGTCCGAGGAGCGAGAGGCGTTCGCCGCCGGACTCGA
>CAZLBF010000380.1:0-6476 GCA_964557495.1 uncultured Myxococcales bacterium
CCCGGTCGATGGTCCATGCTCGGGCGACGCGGTCTCGTGGCGATGCACCTGGTCCTGGCCCCCCTCGCACTGTTCGGCATGTCCCTAGTCCTCGCACCGGCGATGGATCTCCAGGAGGATGCGCTCGACCAGCTACCCGGGGCGGAGCGCGAGACGTGGGTCTTCGTCAACCCGAGAGCTGTCTTCTGGGCCAATGGCAACATCCAGGCATCACGTCGACACACCGGTCGCTCGGTTCCCACCGTGCGCGCACTGGCCAGCGGCAGCTTTGGGGTCACGATCAGACGCAGTGGCGAGCGTTGTCTCGAGATTACCCCTACCCAGGGTTACCTCTTCCTCACCCACGACCAGCTGTTCCGCGACGTCCGCGAGGTGATGGAGATCGGGTGGCGCAGACAGCTGCCGGGTATGTCGGTCGAAGTACTCGAAGCGATGCCCGACGCCAGGCCCAAGACTGCGCGATTCTGTTTCGATCGACCCCTGGAAGATCCTTCCCTGCACTGGATCGTCATGGTTGACGGCAATCCAGAGATCTTCCGGCCTCCCGCGATCGGGGACACCGTAGCCCTTGACCCGTGACCCGAGGTGCTCGCGATCCAGCGCTAGGAAACGGCCGCGACCATACCCCCCAAGGGCAATCGATCGCCGCTCTCGTCGCCCCACGCCTCGTAGCGCTCCAGCTTCAGGCCATGGGCGGCAAGCAGGTCGGCGACCTGCTCGCGGGCCGGTGGGCGCGTGCTGATGCCGAAGCGCAGCGGCTCTCCGATGGCCTCGAGTGACTTCTTGCCCATGCGGAAGGCGAGTGAGCCCGCACCCTCCACCATCTCGCGGCTGGCGTAGTCAAAGGCGACAATACTGCCGCTGGCGAGCGAGCCGATGGCCGCGAGCGTGGCGTGAACCGCTTCGTCGTCCAGGTAGTAGACGACGCCCTCCCAGAGGAAGAAGCTCGGCAGCGCGGGATCGAAGCCCTGCCGTTCGAGGCCCTCGAGCCACGGCTCCTCGTTGAAGTCGACGCCGACGAACGTGACGTGCGCCGCGTCGATTCCCGCGTCCTGCAACGCGGCCTGCTTGAGCGCCACCATCTCGGGGGTGTCCACCTCGAAGACCGACACGCCCGCCCCTTCGGGCAGGCTGTAAGCGGGCAGGTTGTACGCGCGCGTGTCCCAGCCGGCGCCCAGGATGACGAGCTGCCGGATGGCGCCCGCGTGATCTCGCAGCGTCCGATCGAAGAAGTCCGTGCGCTGGGGGACGATCTGTACGGCCATCGTGGGTCGCGCCGGCGGGTAGTCCAGCCGCGGCGGGCGATAGCCGCTCAGGCGCGCGGCCAGCAGGGTCGGCCCCGTCATCAGCCACAAGGCGGCCGGGGAGATGGCGGGCAGGGCGAAGAGCAGCCGTTTGCAGGCGTCGTCTTCTCTCGCGCCCGTCGCGTGAAGGGTCCAGCGAACCAGCAGCACTTCGTACGCCGTGGAGGAGCTGCCCAGCCGGCGACGGGTGAGCATCAGCTTCGCCCAGTGCCAGACGGCCCCGAGCAGCGTGACGGGCAGCAGGACGACTTCGATCACGATGAACAGAAGCACGGCCATGCGTCTCGCCAAACGCCTCAACAGTATTAATTGTCGCGGATTCCCCCCGAAAGAACAAGACTGGGAAGATCCGAAAAAACGGCGTACCCAGTGGCCGTGCCCCACCGGATCGTCCGCGAGGAGCTCGAGCTACTCGCCCGTGTTTCGGAGCAGCTTGCGAGCGCCGCTCCGCCTACTCACCGCGCCGAAGCGGCCGTGCTCGCCGATCTCGACCGGCTTCGCGAGGTGATCCTGAACCGCGAGGAGCAGAAGGACCTGGACCGGGTCTATGACGAATGGCGTCGCCAGTCGGCCCTGCTGGGCCAGCTGCGCAGGTCGCGCGCCGAGCAGATCGACCCTCGCTCGCCCTACTTCGGCCACATGCGGCTTCAGCGTCCGAACGGGAACCAGGATCTTTGCATCGGCAAGGCGACCCGCCTCGATCAGGGTCTGCGCATCGTTGACTGGCGCAACGCTCCCATCTCGAGGCTGTTCTTCCGCTATCAGCAGGGCGAAGACTACGAGGAGGAGTTCGGCGGGCGGGTCATGGCGGGCCGCATCGAGACGCGGCGCATCGTGGAGATCGCGGGCGGTACCCTCCAGAGCATCGACGCACCCGAAGGCTCGTTCCGCGCGCGAGCCGACAGGCCCGGCGGGTGGAAGCGGCTCTCCGCCGCAGCGGCGCGCCTGGGCGCCGCCGTCGTCGACCACGGGACAAGGGTCGCGCCGGATCGCCGTATGGGCAGCGACGACGGCGGTCGAGGGATCCGGGCCGACAAACGCCTACCCGAGATCACCAGCCTGCTCGACCCTGAGCAGTTCGAGCTCATCACTCGCCCCTCGGCCGGCTTTCTCCTGATCCGTGGTGTGGCCGGCTCGGGCAAGACCACGGTGGCCCTGCACCGAATCGCGTACCTGGCCTACGACAACCCGAAGCTCGACTCGGCCCAGACGCTGGTCCTCATGTTCTCGCGCGCGCTGCAGAGGTACGTCGAGCACGTCCTCCCATCGCTCGGCCTCGAGAAGGTCGCGATCCAGACCTACGCGCAGTGGGCGTTCCGCCAGCGTTGCCGCCACTTTCCCGAGCTACCGAAGGCGACCCGCGAGGACACCCCCGCCCTGGTTCAGGCGGTAAAGCTCCATCCGGCGCTACTGCGAGCGCTCGAGGAGGAGGTCGCCGAGGAACCCGGCGAGGCGGACGGTGAGCAGGCGTGCGACGACTGGCTCAACCTGCTGGTGAACCGCCAGCGTCTGTGGAAGCACCTCGGTGCGGCGGGCTTCAGCCGCACCAACGTCGATGACTTCGCCGACCTGCACGTGCGACGACAGACAGAGCTCACGGACTTCCTCGCCGGACGCGAGCTCGAAGAGGGGGAGCCCGCACCCCAGGTCGAGCTCGACCCCGAAGACGACCCGCTGCTGCTGCGGGCCTGGCAGCTTCGCGCCGGCCCGCTGCGTCGCAGTGGCAAGCGGCCGCTCCGCTACCGCCACATCGCCGTCGACGAGGTCCAGGACTTCTCGCCCCTCGAGATTCAGGTACTGCTCGGCTGTCTAGCCGACGAGCACAGCATCACGCTCTCGGGAGATACGCAGCAGCACGTGGCCCGAGCGGGAGGATTCGACTCGTGGTCCGACTTCCTGGATCGCGTCGGGGTTCCGGGCTCTGCCGTGGAGACCCTGCGCATCCCGTACCGCTGCACGCGCGAGATCGTCGACTTCTCACTCTCCCTGCTCGGAGACCTGCGCGAGGACGAAGACCTGGCCGAGGCGCCTCGCTCCGGGCCCCCCGTGGAGATCTTTCGCTTCACCGACCGCGGGTCCTGCGTCGCATTCCTGGCGGAGGCGCTCGAGGACCTGCGGATCCGCGAGCCTCTGGCCTCCGTCGTCCTGCTCACACCGTCCGAGAGCATCGGCGAGGACTACGCGAGGGGCTTCGAGCAGACCGACCTGAGGGTCCAGCGCGTCGTCGACTGCGGCTTCTCGTTCCAGCCGGGCATCGAGATCGCCGAGATCTGGCAGGCCAAGGGGCTGGAGTTCGACTACGTCGTGCTCCTCGACGTCGATCCGCTGAGCTACCCCGCGGACTCCTTCAACCGCCGCCTTCTACACGTCGGGGCCACGCGCGCGATCCACCAGCTCTGGGTGACGTGCATCGGCGTCCCGTCCGCAATCGTAGCCGATGCGATCGCCCGCTAGACGCGCTCGCCCTGCTGCTCCGCACGGAACGCCGAGGAACCTCAGTCAGCGGGCTTCGCGTCGCGATCGACGGCGCCGTGTGCCTCGGCCTGATCGACGAGTGTGATCATCCGTCGGAGGGTCGAGAGCTGGCCCTCCACGTCGCCGGGTCGACCCACCGTGGCGCCGATGTTCAGACGACGGATCACCTGGCGGGGAGGACGAGCGGCGCTGCTGAGCGGCGGGAGCACGGAGACGAGCGCGGTCGCGATTCCGGCTTCTTCGAGGCCGCGTGCGATCAGACTCACGGTCTGATGGCAGACCGGTCACGAGGGTACGAGCAGCACCGCCTCTACCGAATCAGCTTTGAATCGCGCGACTAGCTCGGGGATCGTCTCGCGAATCAACGGCGCAACGTTCGGCTGGAGACCCATGATCACGGCCGTTTCGTTCGCGATGGATCCGATCTCTCCGCTCTCGACCAGCTCGGCGAGCCGATCGAAGGGGAGGTTCACGTTGAGGTCCTCCTTCGCAAAGCGGTGGTCGTAGCCGACGTGATCGATGCGAAGCTTTGATCGGTCGACATCGACGGGAATCATGTGGATCTCGGCCACGGTGTCGTCGAAGCTCGGGAGCCCGGCGAAGGGCTCCTGGGAGCCCTCGATCGAGTAGCCGCCGGTGGTGACGAGTCCAAAGCGGGCCTCGCTGGCGGGCTTGCCCAACCGGACGAACGGGTCGCCCTCGGCGGAGAACCAGGGATACTTCGCAAAGGCCTCCGGTCCCTTCCCTTTCTGAAGCAGCGGGATCGCGAACCCCGTCCACTCCTGGAACTTCGGGAGCCAGGCCTCGATTGCGGCTGCGTCGCTCATGTCGGTGCCTCCGTCGGGACGTTGCCCCCCGTCGGAATCGTCTCACGGCGAAAGATCCCGATGCAAGCCACCTCCTCTAGCCTCCGAGAGCCACGCTGCTCCTGGATCCTGATGTCCCCGCACGGGATGGCGAAGGCGGATTCCGTGTGCGGACGGGGGTTTAGCAGAAAGGTCGTCATCGGAGACCGAAGCGGTCTCTTTAGCGGCTTGCCCACTTTTCCCGGGCCGGTATGACCGCGGTCATACCCGCTTCGGGTGCGCCACCCTTGTAATTCTTCAATGCGCTCGCGCGGGTATTGCTCCGCGTGGCCGCCGTGTGGAGGGAGAGATGCCCAAGATTCTTCTCACCGGTGTTGTCGATACGAACGCCAACATCCAGTTCGACCTCGCGGGTGACCGGCTGACGCGAGACCAGGACATCTTCACGACCCGGTCCCACTTCCACTACGTGTCGCTCCACTTCCTCGCGCAGAACCTGTCCTCACCTTGCGTCGTGCTCGAGCATCCCACCATGGAAGACCTCGAGCTCGAGCTCCAGAACGACTACGACTTCGTCGGCGTCAACTTCACGATGATGAACATCGTCGAGATGCTGAGGATGTCCGACCTGATCCGGCGGACCGCACCGAGCACGAAGATCGTGCTCGGCGGCTACGGCACCTCCTGCTTCCGGACGATCTTCCAGGGCCGGGAGGAGATGCTCAAGGTCGCCGACCACATCTGCTACGGCGAGGGCGTCACCTTCCTGCGCAAAGTGCTCGGCGAGCCGCTCGACGCGCCGGTCGTGCAGCCGCTGGGGCCGCGAGGGTCCGCCGACCTGCCGTGGATGGAGCCCTACCCGCCCGGGAGCGGGGGCCACGTGATCTCGGGCCTCGGCTGCCCGAACATGTGCGAGTTCTGCAGCACGTCGTTCTTCTACGGCGGCGAGTTCATCGAGCTCGCCAGGGCGGAGCACCTGTTCGAGGGTATGAAGCGGCACAAGCGCCAGCAGCCCGGCGACCGCAGCACCATCGGGATCTTCGACGAGAACCTGTACAAGGACAAGCCGAAGGTGTCGCGCCTGGGCCAGCTCATCCGTGAGGACGAGGAGTTCGGCCTGGGAACCATCAGCTACTTCAGCTTCGGCACGATCGAGGACCTGTCCCGCTACGACGTCGTCGAAGACCTCGTGATGAACGGGGTCGGGAGCATCTGGATCGGGGTCGAGTCGCAGTTCAGCAAGCTCAAGAAGCGGCAGGGCCGCGACGTCAAGGAGGTCTTCGACGATCTGCACGCGCACGGCATCACGACGATCGGCTCCTGGATCGGCGGCTGGGATTTCCACGACAAGGAGAACATCCAGGAGGACCTCGATTACTTCATCTCGCTCGAGCCCACCCAGACGCAGCTGTTCCCGCTCTTCCCGCCGCCCGGCACCAGCCTCTACGAGCGACTGGTCTCCGAGGACCGCATTCCGGACCTCAGCCTTGCGCGCCGCTACTTCGGCGAGACGTCGGGCGGGGACAAGTTCGGATTCCCCGACTGGAAGAAGAACTTCACCGAGGCGGAGATCTCGGCGATCGTCGAGAGCGGACACGGCCGGATCTACCTGCAAGCGGGCCCCTCGATCATGCGCGCGCTGCGCGTCCACCTGAACGGCTACGAGTTCTGCAAGAACTCCCCCCACGCGGTGCTCCGGGAGCAGCGGAGCGAGCTCCACCGGGCCCACTGTGTCGACGCGTATCCGCTGATCGGGATCTGCGAGCACTTCGCCCCGAACGACCAGGTCCGGCGGAAGATCCAGGCAATCCGCGACGACTACCACCGCCTGCTCGGCGAGCCGAGCACCCGGCAGCGCGTGCTGTCCGAGCTCGCCTTCCTCAAGGGCAGC
>CAZLBF010000381.1:0-4866 GCA_964557495.1 uncultured Myxococcales bacterium
TCGCACCCTACTGCAACTTCTTCGACGTCAGCTACAGCCGGCTCATGGGCATGGGCCTCGACGCCAGCGAGACCATCGGCCTCGGCTGCAAGACGTGTCAGCTGCGCTTCAAGCACGGTCGCGAGACCGCGACCCCCGAGCGCCTCGCGGGAGTGTTCCCGCCCCTCTGACGAGCGCGCAGCAACAAATGATCGGCTAGGCTCGCTCGTCGATAAGGCGCCGGAGCCGGGCGATGTGCGCCGGACCCGTGCCGCAGCAGCCTCCCACGATGCTGGCGCCGGCGTCGATCCAGCGTGCGGCGCGCGACGTGTAGCCCTCGACGTCGAGCGTCTTGCGCGGCCAGGCATCGGGTGCGGCGGGGTCGACTTCGGCCTCGCTCGGGAGCGCGTCGGCTGCGTTCGCGTAGCCCCCGACGGGTCGGTCAGTGAGCCCGGCGAGGATGCCCACGGCGCGGGTCACGAAGTTCGCGGCGCAGCAGTTCACGAGGTAGGCGTCGGCACCGAGATCGGCCGCCGCCGCATACGCCTCGGACACGGTCTCGCCGCTCGGAAGCTGGTCGGGCCGGCTCCCCTGCAGGGTCCAGCTCACCCACACCTCGCGATCGGTCTCCCGGGCCGCGCGAAGCGCCGCCACGGCCTCGCGTGCACTCGACAGTGTCTCGCAGAGGAGGATGTCGACGCGCGAGCCGAGCGCGGCCGCAATACGCCGGTAGGCGGCCAGGATCGACGGGTCGTCGCCGACGAGGTCGGCCCGGTAGCTGGTGTCGAGCGGAGGCAGCGAGCCGGCGATCCGGACCGGGCGCCCCGACTCGTCCCGCGCCCGCCGCGCCAGGCCCACGGCTCGCACGGTCAGCTCCTCGACGAGATCCTGGAGACCCTCGCGCGCCAGGAGCGGCGGGGTGACGGCGTAGTTGTTGACGGTGATCACCTCGGCACCCGCCTCGATGTAGTCGCGGTGGACCTTCAGCACCGCATCGGGTGCGTCGAGCAGCGCCTGCGCGGACCAGATCGAGGTGAGGTGCGACGGGACGCGGACACCTCGCGCTCGAAGCTCGTTGCCCATGCCACCGTCGAGCAGGATGATCTCGCCGCGAGTCACGGGCGCCGCTCAGTCCATCCAGCCGAGCACGTCGCGCACCACCGACCAGCGCGGCCCCTTGCGACCCGCGGCCTTGCCCAGGATCCAGTGCTCGAACAGCTCGTCGATGGTGTTGTCCGCCCGCTTGAGCTCGAGCCAGGTGTTCACGAAGTCGACCATCTCGCCCTGGCCCCGTGGCATCGGATAGGCCAGCGGGATCGCGATGGGGTTCGGCAGTGGAACCACGACCGCGTAGCTCGGGTAGACCAGCGTCCAGGCCGACCCGGCCTCGGCGCCGTACACCAAGGCGTCGAGCTCCCCCGCCTCCCCGCTGAAGAAGGCCCGAGGCGAAGCGAGAGGCAAGAGCTTCGCGTCGGGAAGGCGCTCGCGAACCAGGGCGATGTAGTAGGGGGAGTCGGGAATCCCGATCTTCGGAGCCGCGTGACGTCGAACCGCCTCGAAGGACTCGAACTCGTCACGCCGGTGATCCGCAACGATGAACGCCAGAGAGTTCTGCATGTAGGGATCCGAGAAGGCGACCTCGCGGGCGCCTTCCGACGTCAGCGGGACTCCTGACATGACGATGTCGCAGAAGCCCGAGTCCAGGCACGACGCGACCTCCCCGCGCTCGAGCCGCGCGAAGTCGACGCGGACGTCCAGGTGCCTGGCGAGCGAGTGGGCCATCTCGACGCCGAACCCCACCAGGTCTCCAGCCGCGTTGACGAAGGCGTACGGCAGGCCATCCCGTTGGTAGCCGACGCGCAGCGATCCCCGCCTCTGGATCTCGGCGAGCCGGGGCTCCATCGGCTTCGAGAGCGGCTCCAGGGACTCCAGCGGCGAGGTGTGGAGCTTCGCCGGCACCGGACGCCCGTGAAGCTCCATCTCCACGAACACCCTGTAGCTCATGGAGCCGAGGTCGAGTGCGTAGCCGAAGAGGAGCCGAACCCCGAGCAGGATCGCCAGTATGAGTCCGAGGCTCAGCACTGCGAAACGGAGCAGGCGGCCCCAGTTGAGGACGACGGATCCGGTGATCGCAGCCGTCCCGAGCAGGGCCAGACAGGCCGTGTGCATCGCAGCCAGCAGCACGCCGAAGCGGCCCGTGATCACGTCGACGGTGACGAAGAGCTGGAAGAGGTCCGCCGGGAGCTTCTGCAGGTCCAGGAGAAAGGGAACGGCCATGACCGTCTGGCCGAAGAAGCTCAACAGTCCGGCCAGCAGGAAGCCCGGATAGGAGGCGGTAGAGATCGAGCTTCCTACGAACCAGGCCGCGAACGGCACGAAGGCCAGCGTGAGCAGCTTTCCCGCGCTCGGGAAGTTGAACGAGGTCGGCACCAGTACGTCCGCGACCGACTCCGCATCTTCCGCGTCGGGCAGACGTTCTGCCAACAGCTCCTTGCTCCGCTGCGCCAGGAGGGGCAGCACGATGAGCAGGTTCCCCGTGGCGAAGCCCGTGACGAGCGCGTCCCGAGTGCGCCCGACGACGTCTCGGTAGCTCAGCGGCGTCAGGGTCGCGACGAGTCCCGGTAGAATCCACAAGGCCAGCAGCAGCGCAGTGGCGGCGTAGGCCACGATGTAGACCTGCAGCCGCGCGAGCTCCTCGACGCCCATCGTGCCCGCAGCGCTCGCCGCAATCGCGAAGACGCCGTACGGAGCCAGGCTCACGACGAAGCTGGTCACGCGCATCAGAGCGTCGCTCAGGACGGTCAGCTGCTGGATCAGACCCTGTTTGTTCTCCGCCCCGATCAGAGCGACGCCCACTGCGACGCCGAAGAAGACGACGCCGGGGACCAGGCTGTGCCCCATCGAGTAGAAGGGGTTGGCGGGGATGTAGATGCCCAGGAAGTCGACCGCGGCTCCCTCCTCGACGAGCGAGGCGCTGAAGAACGAGCCGGACTCGAAATCGGGAAAGGCGAGGGGAAAGAGCGCGACCACGATGAGGGTGACCGCCCAGAAGAGCAGCAGGACCGCCCCTCCCCGGAGCGCGATGCTCCTCGCCTCGCGGAACTCGAGGCGCCCGAGCCCCGAGATCAGCGCCACCAGAATGTACGGGAGCACCGTCATCTGGAGCAGCTGGATGAAGGCGTCCCCGACGATCTTGATGGAGCCGGCGGGCTCTCCGAAGAACACGCCGACCGCGATCCCCAGGACGAGACCCAGCAGCACTTTCGTGGAGAGACTCATCTCAGCGCGACGACCCGTACATCAGCTCGGGCAGCCAGGTTACCAGATCGGGAAAGAGGAACAGGATGGCGATGCCCAGCAGCTGGAGCAGGACGAAGGGGATGACGCCCCGGTACAGGTGGTCGAGCTCGACGCCGGGCGGCGCGACACCCTGCAGGTAAAAGAGCGCGGGCCCCACCGGCGGCGTGAGGAACGAGGTCTGCAGGCAGACCGCCATCAGCAGCGTGAACCAGAGCGGGTCGATCCCCAGCGAGCGCGTGATCGGGTACACGAGCGGGAGGACGATCAGCGTGATCTCGATCCAGTCAAGGAAGAAGCCGAGCAGGAACACCAGCAGCATCAGCGAGAGCACCACGCCCGAGGGACCGAAGGGCAGGGCCGCGATCGCCGACTCGATCACCGGGTCCCCCCCGAGGCCGCGCAGCACTGCCGCGAAGCCGCTCGCGCCCATCAGGATGGCGAAGATGAACGACGTGGTCCGCGCCGTGCGGCGCGACACCTCCGCGAGCGTCCGGAGGTCGAGGCTGCGATTCCAGAGCGCGAGCAGCGTCGCCCCGGCAGCGCCCACCCCCGCCGCCTCCGACGGGGAGGCGATGCCGAAGAAGATCGAGCCGAGCACCGCGAAGATCAGGAAGACGGGCGGAACCAGCGCCCGTGCAAGCTCGGCCGCGAGCCGGAGCGGGGAGACCTCGCGGCGCTGCTCCCTCGGCACCGGAGGTGCGAGCTCGGGGCGCAGCGCCGAGAAGACGACGATGTACAGGAAGTAGAGCCCGGCGAGCACCAGACCGGGGATCACCGCGCCCACGAAGAGGTCGCCGACCGAGAGCCGCATCTGGTCCGCCATGAGCACGAGCATGATGCTGGGCGGGATCAGGATGCCCAGGCAGCCGGCGGCAGCGACCGTGCCCACCGCGAACTCGGTCTGGTAGCCATCGTCGAGCATGGCCGGGAGTGCGAGCGTTCCGAGCAGCGCCACCGAGGCACCGATGATGCCCGTCGAGGCCGCGAGCACGACACCGATCGCCATCACCGCGAGCGCGAGGCCTCCCGGCACGCGCCCGAGCGCGGTCTGCATCGAGCGCAGCAGCGCCACGGCGACGCCGCTCCGGTCGAGCATGTGTCCCATGAACACGAAGAGCGGCAGCGGCACCAGGCTGTAGCTCGACATCGTCCCGTAGAGCCGCTCGATCAGGAGCCCGATCGTCATCAAGTCGGCGTCCACCTCGACGCTCGCTGCGTTCAGCACCTCGCCGAGCAGGGCGAACGCGAGCGCCACTCCGGCGAGCACGAAGGCGACCGGGTAGCCCGAGAGCAGGAGCGCGATGAAGCTCGCGAACATGAGCAGGACCAGCAGGACGTTGAGATCGAGACCCACGGCTGCGGCTCAGGCCTCGCGCGGCCCGCGGATGCGGGTCGCGCTGCGCGCGGCGACCCCGAGCGCCTGCAGACCGAGGAGCGCCAGCGCGGCGACCAGGACTCCCTTGATGACCCAGCGCGCGGGCAGGCCGCTCGGCATCGCGGAGCGCTCGCCCAGCGTCCAGGACAGCCAGAAGAACTCGAACGCGTGATAGGTGAGGATCGCGCAGAGCGGAGCGAGCAGCAGCAGTG
>CAZLBF010000382.1:0-7246 GCA_964557495.1 uncultured Myxococcales bacterium
GAGCGCGCGCGGTTGCAGCCGTGCTCGCTGCGAGCGTCTCCTTGGGGTGCGATGCATGAACCGCCCTCCGGCGTCGCAACCATACTCTGCACGGGAAGCGGGGACCAGCGGGCGCAGGTCGGTTCGCTCGAGCGGCTCGCCTATGACCCCGGTCATACGGAAGCCCGGGCCGGGGGAAGTACATTCGCTGGCGGTATCCCGCGCGGCGCGGAGCAGGGGGGTGGGTGCAGGGCGGAGTCGAGCACGCGGAAGGCAGCGAGCCGGGCTGGCTCGCGCGTCTGCGAGCTTCGGTCCGGATCGAGGCGCGCCCCCTGCCGGGGGTCCGGACGCTGCGAACCACCCTCCGCACGCTCCACGTGATCGCCGTCGCGGCGCTCTACGGCGGGCACGTCTACGGCGCGTCTCCCGGGCAGCTGATCCCGGCCCTGGGTGCGACGGTCGCGACGGGAGCGCTCTTCATGGCGCTCGAGCTGTACCGGACTCCCGTCTGGCTGTTCCAGCTTCGCGGGGTCGCGACCCTGGTCAAGCTCGCCCTCGTTGCCAGCGTCGCCGTGGCCTGGGATCTGCGCGTGCCGATCCTCTCGCTGGTCATCGCGATCGGCGTGGTCACTTCGCACATGCCGGGGCGCCTGCGGTACTACTCGGTCCTGCACGGCGGCGAGGTCGGTCCCCGCGAACAGGGGTGAGCCCGCCGGCCATTCGCCGCGCGCCGCAGAGTGTCACGAGGATTCCCCTGAGGCTGGAATCGTAGGCGCGACCGCGGTCCCGCTCGGCCACCGGAAGCCCCCGGATCCGGGCCTCCCGGTGGAGTGCGAAGGAGAGGCCCAGCCCAGCTCGAAACGTGCCGGGGGTATGACTGCCGTCATAGCATCCGCCCGCCCGGGCGCGCAGGCTGTTCCCGATCCGCGATGCCCCGCCCGGCTGCCGGCGCGGGAGACGGAAGGAGGTTCCGGTGGCAACGAGTGGAAAGACCCCGCAGACGAACGGCGGTTGGGCAAAGCGATACCGGGAGCGGTGGACCTGGGACAGCGTCCACTTCGGCAGCCACTCGGTGGATTGCTACCCGGGTGGATGCTCCTGGCGCGTGTACGAGAAGGACGGGAAGGTCGTGCGCGAGGAGCAGGCGAGCCTGGCCGCGCCGATCGAGGCGGGCGTCCCCGACATGAACCCGATGGGGTGTCAGAAGGGGGCCTGCTGGAGCCACTGCCTCTACTCCGAGGATCGCGTCACGCAGCCGCTCAAGCGGGTCGGCGAGCGCGGCGAGGGGAAGTTCGAGCCGGTCTCCTGGGACGAGGCTCTCACCGACATCGCCGACTCGATACTCGACGCCATCGAGGAGCAGGGACCGGAGTCGATCCTCACGCTGCTCACGCCCGAGGTCGGTGCGGGAGCCGCACGCATGTTCACCAACGTGCTCGGCACACCGACCACCGACGGCAACGCGGAGTTCCAGGACTTCAGCCCCGGCTGGCACGTGACCTGGGGCCTGTTCAATCCCGTCTCGACGATGGACGACTGGTTCCTCGCGGATCTCACGCTGATCTGGCACGCGAACCCGGTCTACACCAACATCCACTGGTACCACTACATCGCCGAGTCCCGCTACAACGGCGGCGAGGTGGTGACGATCGCGCCGGATTACAGCCCGTCGGCGGTCCACGCCGACTACCACCAGCCGATCCGCATCGGCACCGACGCGGCGCTGGCGCTGGCGATGTGCAAGGTCATCATCGACGCCGACCTCTACCAGAAGCAGTTCGTGCAGGAGCAGACCGACCTGCCGCTGCTCGTTCGCACCGACAACGCGCGCTTCCTGCGCGCGAGCGACGTGGCCGACGACGAGCGCGAAGATCAGTTCTTCTGGTGGGACACCTTGACCGGCACCCTGACGCCCGCGCCTCGCGGGAGCCTCGCCACGACCGGCGTCGACCCGGCCCTGGAGGGAACCTTCAAGGTCACGCTCAAGGACGGGAGCAGCGTGGAGGTCGAGCCGGTGTTCGCGCGGCTCCGGCGGCACCTCGAGGACTACACGCCCGAGAGGGCCGGCGAGATCTGCCAGATCAGTCCGGACAACATCCGGAAGCTGGCCCGCAAGGTCGCGACGCGCAAGACCAAGATCTTCATCGGCTGGAACTCCGGCAAGTACTACCACGGCGACCTGATGGAGCGGTCGATGGCACTGCTCCTCGGCCTCACCGGGAACTGGGGCAAGAAGGGCACCGGTACCCGGTCGTGGGCGGTCATGGGCATGGACGGCAGCGCCTTCATGCATCGCAAGGCGGGTGCGGGCCAGGAGGAGGCTCAGAAGCTCATCGCGGGCATGATCGCGATGCGCCGCCTGGCCACCAAGCTGGACCCCACGATGACGCCCGAGATGGTGCAGAACCGGGTTGCCGAGGCGGCCAGCGAGCTGGGCGGCATGGGTCTGATGGTTCCCCCCGCGTTCATGTGGTACTACCAGTTCGGCTACAAGGAGCGCTGGAACAACCAAGAGAACAACGACCCCTCGATGAAGCGCAGCTTCGACGAGTACTTCAACGAGGCGGTCGACAAGGGCTGGTGGGACGCCAGCTACAGCAAGGCCTACGAGAAGATCGAGCCGCGCGTCCTCTACGAGTCGGGCGGCAACATGCTTCGTCGGCAGCGGGGCGGCCAGATGCTGCTGCTGAAGCACCTGTGGCCGAAGCTCAAGATGATCGTGTCGGTCGACTACCGCATGACCACGACCGGCCTCTACTCAGACTACGTCCTGCCGGCGGCGCAGCACTACGAGAAGCTCGGCAACAGCATGCCCTCGGTGCACCACCTGAACTTCGTGCTGTGCGATCGGGCCGCCGCTCCCGAGGGGGATTCGCTCCCCGACGTCGAAATCGGCATCCGCCTGGTCGAGAAGATCGAGCAGCAGGCGGCGAAGCGCGGCCTCAAGGAGTTCAAGGACGCCAAGGGGAACGTGCGAACCCTCGAGGGCATCGCCGACGTCCTGACGCTCAAGGGCGCCGTGCGCGACGAGGAGAAGCGCTTCGACGAGTCGGTCCGGGACGGCGCGGTGTACGGCGTGCTGCCCAAGGGGACCACGCTCGACACCCTGCGCGAGAAGGGCCAGGTCCGCTTCGAAGGCTGGGGCATGGTGGGTCACGGGATCTCACAGGGGTCGACGATCCGGCCGGACGAGATCCACACGCCGCTGCGCTGGCACACCGAGGACAAGGTCCCCTACGACACGCTGGTGCGGCGTGCGCAGTACTACATCGACCACGAGTGGTTCATCGAGGCGGAAGAGGCGCTGCCGACCCACAAGGAGCCGCCGAACCACGGTGGCGCGAAGCGGCGCTTCGAGATGACCAGCGGCCATAACCGCTGGAGCATCCACTCGATGAACATGACGAACAACATCATCCAGAACACGCATCGAGGCGAGCCGTTCGTCTTCCTCAACGACAAGGATGCGGCGGATATCGGCGTCGAGAACGGCGAGCAGATCAAGCTGGTCAGCAACGACGGCGAGTGCCTGGTCGCCGCGAAGCTGACGCCGTCCTGCCGGCCCGGCCAGGTCATCCTGTACAACGGCTTCGAGCCGTACCAGCACGAGAACTGGTACAGCCAGGCTGACCTCGAGGCGGGCCACGTCAAGCACCTGGGGTTCGTCGGGGACTACGGGCACCTGAAGTACCGACCCTTCTCCTGGCAGCCAATCCCGGCCGACCGCGCCGTGCGCGTCGACATCGAAAAGATCGCCTGAGACCACCATTCGAGAAAGGAGCGACGTCGCCATGGGAACCATCTCCAGATCGAAGCGACAGCTTGCCTGGGTATACGACCTCAACAAGTGCACCGGCTGCCAGACCTGCTCGGTCGCCTGCAAGATCCTGTGGAACGACAAGGAGGCGGGCACCGACCACCAGTGGTGGATGACGGTGAACACGCAGCCGGGACGCGGGACTCCCAAGGACTGGGAGACCATGGGCGGCGGCTACGGCCCGAACGGGAAGCTGCAGCTCGGCCAGAAGCCGACCGACGAGGAGTTCGGCGGCGGCTGGGACTACAACTACGACGAGGTCCTGCGCGGCGGCCGCGGCCGTGAGGTCCACCTCCAGAAGACGGCCGGCAGCAAGAGCTGGGGCATGAACTGGGACGAGGACGAGGGAGGCGGCGAGTTCCCGAATGCCTACTTCTTCTACCTGCCCCGGATGTGCAACCACTGCACCAAGCCTGCCTGCCTCGAGGCCTGTCCCAACGACGCGATGTTCAAGCGCCCGGAGGACGGTCTGGTCCTGCGGGACGAGGACGCGTGCAAGGGAGCGCAGCAGTGCGCGCAGGCCTGCCCGTACAAGAAGATCTACTTCAACAGCGCGCGCGGCGTGAGCCAGCACTGCATCGGCTGCTTCCCGCGCATCGAGCAGGGCGTCGCACCCGCCTGCGTGCGGCAGTGCCCGGGCCGCGCCGCCTTCACGGGCTTCCTCGACGACGAGGGCAGTGCCGTGTACAAGCTGGTCCAGAAGTGGAAGGTGGCACTGCCGCTCCACCCCGAGATGGGGACCGAGCCGAACGTCTTCTATGTGCCGCCGCTCTCCCCCGCGCCCCTGCGCGAGGACGGGAGCTTCGACGAGGGCGGAGACCGCATCCCGATGGAGTACCTGGAGTCGCTGTTCGGCAGCGCGGTACACGGCGCGCTGGACGTGCTGCGCACCGAGCTGGACAAGAAGCGGCGCGGCCAGGGCTCCGAGGTGATGGACGAGCTGATCCTGTACCGCTGGGCGGACGCACTCGGCCACATGGGCCGCGACCCGGCCGAGATCTCCTGGGGCTGATCCGCTCAACCACGAGACGGACCGATCCAGAACGGCCTGATCTTCGCGCACGGCGACGCGCGGGGGTCAGGCCGTCTCGCGCTCCAGCTTCTCGGGCGGCGGCTTAGGGATCACGAGGGAGAGGATGCTCCAGGCCCGGTCCGAGACGCGGTCCATCAGGCAGTAGACCACCGGCACGATCACGAGCGTCAGGAAGGTCGACGTCAGCAGGCCCCCGATGGTGATCATCCCCATCGGGGCGCGGAACTCGGAGCCCGAGCTCCCGCCGAATGCCACGGGCGCGAGGCCGCAGACGAGCGCGCCGGTCGTCATCAGCACGGGCCGCATCCGCACCGGCCCCGCCTCGCGCATCGCGTCGATGGGGCTTCGCCCGTCGGCCCGCAGCTGGTTCGCGTAGTCGACCAGCAGGATCCCGTTCTTCATCACGAGCCCCATCAGGACCAGCAGGCCGATGCCGCTCATCAGGTCCAGGGACATGCCGGCGAGCTTGAGGGCCAGGAAGCCGCCGATGAAGGAGAGCGGGGCCGACACCATGATCGTGAAGGGGTGGATCAGGGAGTTGAACAGCGACCCGAGGATCATGTAGATCGCGATGAGCGCGAGCACGAACGCGAAGACGATCGAGACCCCCGCCTCCTTCATCGCTCGCACCCGTCCGTAGGCAGCCAGCTCCTCGGGCGGCGCGATCCCGATCTCCTCGCCCCACTCCTCGATCTTCGCCGTGCCGATCCCCATCGGCGTGGTTCCCGCCATGTTCGCGTAGAGCGTGATCTGGCGCGTGCGGTTCTCGCGATCGATCTGGACCGCGCTCTCTCCCATGCGCAGCCGGGCCACGTTGGTCAGCGGCACCAGCTCGCCGCCCAGAGAGCGGATGCGGATCAGATCGAGCTTGCCGGGGTCGTCGCGGTACTCGGGCATCACCTGGATCCGCACGTCGTAGCGCTCGCCCGCCTCCTCGTAGGAGCCGACCTTCTCGCCCGCGAGCAGCGCCCGGATCGTGCGCCCGACCGAGACGCCCGGCACGCCGAGATCGGCGGCCATCTCGCGGTCGATCGAGAGCTCGATCTCGGGCCGCCCGGGCTCGTACGACGTGGAGATGTCGGCAAACACCGGATCGGCCCGCATGCGCGCCACCAGCAGATTCGAGAGGTGGGCCAGGCGGTCGAGCTCCGGCCCGCGCAGCGTGTACATGATCGGGGCCGAGCGGCCGCCTGACGAAATCCACGAGATCTGGTCGACCGACAGCTCCTCGACCTCCGGCAGGCGGGGCACCAGATCGGCGCGCGTCGCCTCCATGATGTCGCTCTGCGTCTCACTCCGCTCGATCTTGGGGGTGAGCGCCACGAAGATCTGGGAGCGGTTCGGCTCGTGCCGCGTCCCGTGGCCGACGGTGCCGAAGACGTGCTCCACCGCCGGGTTCTCCCTGATGCGCTGCTCGATCCGCTGGGAGACCCGGTCGGTGACCCCCAGCGGCGTGCCGATCGGGAGCTTCGCGTGCACCATGAACTGCGCCTGGTCCCCCTCGGTGTAGAAGTCGAAGGGGAGCGTCGCGGCCACGCCGCAGCCTCCGAGAATCGCGACGAGCGCGACCGCGACGGTGACGCCCTGGCGCCGGAGCGCCTTCTCGAGCAGCGAGCGGTAGCTCTCCTCGAGAACTTGGAAGCCGCGCTCGAGGACCCGGAAGAACCGGCCCGGATGCTCGGTCCGCCTCAGGATCAGGCTCGCCGCCATGGGTGTGAGCGTGAGCGCGACCAGTGTCGAGACGCAGACCGCGATCACGACCATCATGCCGAACTCGAAGAACCACTGGCCGACCATGCCCTCCAGGAACGCGATGGGAACGAACACGGCGCACACCGCGAGCGTCGTCGAGATCACCGCGAGGCCGACCTGCGCGGTCCCGTCCTCGGCGGCCTGCTTCCGGTCGGCGCCCCGTTCGATCTGGCGGTAGATGCTCTCGACCACCACGATCGCGTCGTCGATCACGAGCCCGATCGAGAGCGAGAGCGCCATCAGCGTCATCGAGTTGAGCGTGAAGTCGGCGATGTAGGCGAAGGTGAACGAGGAGATCACGCTCGAGGGGATCGCGATCGACGCGATGAAGGTCGAGCGGTTGTTGCGCAGGAAGAGCAGCACCACGGCGACGGCCAGGAAGGCGCCGTAGACCATGTCGTAGAAGATCGAATTGATCGAGCGCTCGATGTACTGCGAGTAGTCGCGCGCGATGGTGATCTCCATGCCTGCGGGCAGGCCTCCCCGAATCGCGTCTACTTGCTCGGTCACGGCTTGGGACACCGCCACCGTGTTGGCGCCGCTCTGCCGCCTCACCTCGAGCGACACGCCCCGCTGGCCATTCAGCCGGGCGAGGCTGCGCTCCTCGGCGAGCCCATCCTCGACCGTGGCGACGTCGCGCAGGTGCACGAGCGTGCCCGCCCGCT
>CAZLBF010000383.1:0-5019 GCA_964557495.1 uncultured Myxococcales bacterium
CGTTTTTCCGCGCGACGTCCGCGCCCGCGCCAACGCCGATCCCCGCGTCGAGGCGGCCCGGACCCGCATCGAGCAGGCGACCGACCCCGCACTGCGGGCGGCGCGCCGCGCCCGCTTCGAGCAGGTGTTTCAGGAGGTGAGCCTGGAGAAGCAGGCCGAGGTCGCCGCGGAGTTCGACGCGATTCACACCGTCGAGCGCGCGCGCGAGGTCGGCTCGCTCGAGGCGATCCTCGACCCGCGCGAGATCCGCCCCCGCCTGATCGAGTGGCTAGAAGAGGACGAGCTAGAGGAGCTCTAGCCGGTCTCCGGTTGGGTCGAGGTGGCGGTAGTAGCAGGTGGGGCGGGGCTTTCCGTCCGGGCCGCGGGTGTGACAGGCGCCCTCGCCGCGAAGGCGCACCAGGTACAGGAGCGAGTTCTGCTCGCAGTTCACTCTCACGGACTCGACGTCGAGAATGTCGCCCGACGTGGCGCCCTTGTGCCAGAGCTCGTTGCGCGAGGTGGACCAGAGCACCGCCTCGCGCCGCTTCAGCGTCTCGCGCAGCGCCTCCGCGTTCGCGTAGCCCACGTAGAGGACCCGGCTCGAGTCCACGTCCTGGAGCACCACCGGAACCACGTCGAGCTCCCGCTCCGCGATCCGTCGCAGCTTCGAGAAGTCGATCGCGACCTCGGTTCCCTCCTCGAGTGCGTCGGACATCAGCCGAGGCCCCGGCTGGAGCGGCCGCCGCCATCGACGATGATGTTTGCACCGGTCATGAAGCCGGAGGCTTCAGAGGCCAGGAACATGACCGGGAAGGCGATCTCGTCGCACTCGCCCCAGCGATCCATGACCATGCCCTGACCGAGGTTCTTCGGCACCTCGCCTCGCGCGTCGAGCACCTCGAGGAAGCCCTCGGTGATGATCGGCCCCGGCGTGACGCAGTTCACGCGGATGCTGTGGGGTGCCAGCTCGTCGGCGAGCGACGTCGTGAAGTTGATCACCCCGGCCTTGGCCGCGGCGTAGTGCGCCATCGCGGGCGCGCCGTGCGTGCCCGCCGTGGAGGAGATGTTCACGATCGTGCCGCCCCCCTGGTCGCGCATCGCGCGCCCCGCCGCCCGGCAGAAGAGGAACGTCCCCGTCAGGTTGATCCCGACGATGGAGTTCCAGCCGTTCGGACTCATGTCCAGGATGTCGCAGCGGAAGCTCGCGCCGTGGTTGTTGACCATGACGTCGACCCGTCCGAACTCGGAGACCGTCGCGTCGACGACCGCCTGGACCTGGTCCGGGTCCCGGACGTCGCACTGGAGCGCCAGTGCCTGCCCGCCTGCCGACTCGATCTCCTTCTTGACCGGCTCGAGGTGCTCGAGGCTCCGGCTGGCGATCACGACCGGGGCGCCCGACTCGGCGAAGCGGAGGGCGATGTGCTTTCCGATCCCGGTGCCGCCGCCGGTGATGATCGTGACCTTGTCATTGACCGAGTACGCCTCTGGGATCATCGAGTCCTCCATTTCCCGGAACTCGCGGGCCCGATCGGGTTAGAGTCGACGCGAATCGCCGACCGCTGAGCCGGGGGACCCGTGAGATTAACCTTTCTGGCCATCGAGGGGGGCCACGCCAACCTGGTCCTTGCGGTCGCGCTCGGCGTGGGCGTGCTCGCGCAGGCGCTGGCGCGACACCTGCGCGTCCCCAGCATCCTGCTGCTCCTGATCGCGGGCGTGCTGGTCGGCCCGGACGGCCTGGGCTGGGTACGCCCCGCCGCGCTCGGCGGCGGCCTGTTCGGCATCGTCGAGTTCGCCGTCGCCGTGATCCTGTTCGAGGGCGGACTCAACCTCGAGATCCGTCGGCTCAGGCGCGAGCAGACGCCCATCCGGCGACTCGTGACCTGGGGTGCGCTGATCACGGGCGTCGGCGCGACCCTCTCGGTATGGGCTGCGCTCGGCTGGGACTGGATTCCCGCGGGGCTGTTCGGCGCTCTCGTCATCGTGACGGGCCCGACGGTGATCGGCCCGCTGCTTCGCGATCTGCGACTCGGGCCGCGCGTCGCGACCGTGCTCGAGGCCGAGGGCGTCCTGATCGATCCGGTGGGTGCCCTGATCGCCGTGGTCGCCGCGCAGGTCGCACTCGCCCCGCACGCGGACGCCTTCGCGACGGGCGCCGCGGGACTGGTCGCCCGGCTCGCCTTCGGGAGCGTCGCGGGGGCGGGCTTCGGGCTCGCACTCGCGCTCCTGCTCCGGCGCCGGCGCCTGATCCCAGAGGGGCTCGCGAACGTGTTCACGTTGGCCTGGGTCTTCGTCGCCTTCCAGGTCTCGGACGCGGTCCTGTCGGAGAGCGGAATCCTCGCGGTGACCGTCGCCGGGATCGTCGTCGGAAACACCAAGACTTCTGTCGATCGAGACCTGCGCGAGTTCAAGGACCAGCTCACGGTGCTGCTGATCGGCCTGCTGTTCGTGCTGCTCGCCGCGGACGTGCGGGTGGCCGACCTGCGTGCGCTCGGCTGGGGGGGCGTACTCGCGGTGGCGCTGCTGGTCGCCGTGGTGCGTCCCCTGAACGTGCTGGTCTCGACGCTCGGCTCCGACCTCCGCCTGCGCGACAAGCTCTTCCTGGGCGCGATTGCGCCGCGCGGGATCGTGGCGGCCGCGGTCGCGACCCTGGTTGCAGGCTCCATGCAGGCGGCCGGCGTGGCGGGCGGGTCCGAGCTGCGTGCACTCGTGTTCCTGACCATCGCGGGGACCGTCGCCCTGGCGGCTCTGCTCGGACTTCCCCTGGCGCGACTGCTCAGCGTGCAGGCTCCCCCGCGGGACGCGGTGGCCATCCTCGGCGCCGAGGGGCTCGGCATCGAGCTCGGCACGCGGCTCCGGGAGGCCTCGATCCCCGTGCTGTTCATCGACGCCAATCCGCTGCACTGCCGCGCCGCGGAGGAGGCCGGGTTCCCGGTGACCTTCGGCAACGCCCTCGACGAGCGAACCCTGGCGCTCGCGCGCTTCGATCGCGTCCGGAGCGCCGTGGGGCTGACGTCGAACGAGAGCCTCAATAGCCTGTTTGCCCGCTTTGCGCGCGAGGAGTTCGAGGTCCCCGATGCGTGGATCGCGCTGGATCCGAAGTCCTCGGCCATCGCGGAGCGCCACGTCGGCCGCTGGGAGGCGCGGGTCCTGTTCGACGAGCCCAAGGACGTCGAGCGCTGGAACGTCCGCCTCCGCCATCGGCAGGCGGTGCTGGAGAAGCTCGTGTTTCGCGGCGCGCCCGAGCAGGCCGACGCGGACGGGGCCGAGGCGCCGGAGCCCAGGGATTCGCTCCTGTTCCTGACGGTCCGTCGCGACGAGGATCTCTCGATCTACGACACGGACTTCACCCCGGAGCCGGGGGACGTCGCCGAGGTCGCGATCTACGAGGTGGAGCGGGATGTCGCTCTACGAGCCCTCGCGAGCCTGGGCTGGCAGGCTGCGAGCGAGCCGGGCGCCGCCGGAGCGAGCTGATCCGCGGAGGCGCGCCTGCGAGCCCGGCGGGCCGTCTAGCGGGGGCGCACGCGAATCGCGCCGCCCGAAGTGCGGAGCTTTAGCGTTTCGCCGCCCTGGTTGACGTCGGCGTGGACCCGATTCGCGCGCTCGCGGTCCCGGGGGTGAAGCTCGAACTGCGGATCGATCTCGACCCGGCCACCGCTGGTTCGCGCCTCGAGCACGCAGCCGGCGTTCTCGGGCAGCAGCACCTCGATCTCGCCGCCCGAGGTCCGGAGCTCTCCCCCGGGCACCTCGCTGGCGAAGCTCGCGAAGATGCGGCCACCCGACGTCTTGGCCTCGATCTCGCCAGAGACGCCGAACGCCTCGATGCGTCCGCCGCTGGTGCTCACCTCGATCGCCCCGCTCACGTTCGCGACCTCGATGCGTCCGCCCGACGTGTGAGCCCGCAGGTCGCCATCGACCTCGGCCGCCTCGATGTTCCCCCCCGAAGTCCGGAGCTGCACCGGGCCGTCGACGCCGTCGACCTGGATCGGTCCGCCTCGGGTCTCGACCGCGACCGGTCCGCCGATGTCCCGCATCCGAACCCGGCCGCCTCGCGTCCGCGCGTCGACGGCGTACTCGTCGGGGACCCAGCAGCGCACGCGGATGCGCGCGCCGATGCCGAAGAGGAGGGGCAGCCAGCCACTGAGGGTGCCGTCGAGCCACACGTCGATCTCCTCGGTCTCGACCGTGAAGTGGACGAGGTGGGTCGCGATGCCGCTCACGAGGGTCTCGATCCGGACCTCGCGCTTGGGGTGCGAGGTGACCTCGATGGCGCCGCGGTCCAGGTCGATGAAGAGCGTTCCCCCGGGGGCGCAGGGGAAGGACTCCGAGATCCGCTCGCCGGAGGCGCGCAGCTCGGGCTCGGGCGGCAGCCCTTCGCCGGGGGGGCGGGCGTCAGTCACGGGGCGAGCCTCCGGGGTCGAATCCATCGACTGGCTCATTCTGCAAGCCCGATGCCACGCTGGGAAGCCGCATCCCGCCCGGACAGGCACAGCTGCCGCAAGCGGCCGGCTGCAGGTGCAGTGCCCGAGCCGCAGCGGTCCCGGGCGCGGTCGCTCGCTTCCGCGACGCGCTGGCGGCCTGGCTCGAGCCGGAGTCGGGTGCCTCCTACCCGAGGATCACCTGCTGGAGCACGTAGAGCACCAGCGTCAGGGCGAACCCGAAGTAGAGCGTGCCCGACACCGTGCCGAGCGGCTTGTGCAGCGGCGACGAGGAGACCATGGCGTTGGCCTCGACCAGCAGGATCACCACCAGGGCGGTCACCCAGTAGGCTGTCACGGCCCCGCCGATGGCGAAGTGGGACGCGGCTCCCATGAAGAAGAGCATCGGGATCGAGAAGAGCGTGTTGGTGCGCGACGCCCGCGCCGCGCGCGGGGCGAGGGCCGCCGCCTGCGGATCGGCCTCACCGCCCGCGGCCACCGCATTGGCCGAGGCGATCGCGATCTGCTGAGCGGGCCAGATCACGAACCACACGTTCGCCCACATGAGCGTGCCCATCGCGCCCCCGGTCAGGACCGCCGTCATGCGGGGCGAGCCCAGGACCTC
>CAZLBF010000384.1:0-3343 GCA_964557495.1 uncultured Myxococcales bacterium
GCGCGACGTGTGGTACGCGCGCTGGAGGTGGGACCGCGTCGTGCACAGCTCCCACTCCGGCTCGAACTGCCTGGGCGCATGCTCCTGGAACGTCTTCGTGCGCGACGGCATCGCCTGGCGCGAGGAGCAGAACGCGATCTACACGGCGTCGGAGCCCGGCGTCCCCGACTTCAACCCGCGCGGCTGTCAGAAGGGGGCCTGCTACACCGACCTGATGTACGAACCCTCGCGGGTGCTCCATCCGCTGCGGCGCGTCGGCGCGCGGGGAGAGGGCAACTGGAAGCGCGTCAGCTGGGAGGACGCGCTCGGCGAGATCGCCGAGAAGATCCTCGACGTCTCCGTGGAGCACGGGACGCGCTCGGTCGTATACACGGCCGGATCGGGTGACGCGGGCGCACACAGCCTCGGCACGGGAGCGTTCTTTGGTCTCCTCAACGCGACCACCATCGACCCGATGGCGGGCGTCGGCGACATGCCCATGGGCGCGGTGCAGACCCTGGGCATGTACGACATCGAGGGAACCTCCGACGACTGGTTCAAGTCGGACTTCATCGTCGTCTGGGCCGGGAACCCCGACTCCACCCGGATCCCCGACGCGCACTACCTGCACGAGGCGCGCTACCGGGGCGCGAAGTTGGTCGTCATCGCTCCCGACTACAGCGCCTCGGCGGTGCACGCCGACTACTGGATCAACCCCCGCAACGGGACCGATCCGGCGCTCGGCCTCGCGATGGCGCAGGTGATCCTGTCGGAGAGCCTGCACGACGCGGACTACGTTCGCGAGCAGACCGACCTGTCGATCCTGGCTCGCGAGGACACCGGCCGCTACCTGCGCGCCTCGGACGTGCGCGCGGGAGGGAGCGACGAGGTGCTCTACTTCTGGGACGAGGCGACGGGCGCGCTGGCCGAGGTGCCCGGCTGCCAGGGGACCGGCGGCGACTCGATCGCGCTCGGCGCGCTGCGCCCCGCCCTCGCCGGGCGCTACCCGGTGCGGCTCGCCGACGGCACCGAGGTACAGGTTCGACCGCTGCTCGAGTCGCTGAGCGAGCGCCTGGATCGCGACTACACGCCGGAGCAGGTGGCCGAGGTGACGGGGCTCGCTGCAAGCACGATCCGTCGACTCGCTCGCGAGCTTGCGGGGGCGCCGAGCGCCATGATCCTGGCGAGCTGGGGGGCGTGCAAGCACTACCACAGCGATCTGATGCAGCGGGCGGCCATCCTGCTGATGGCGCTGACGGGAAACCAGGGCCGGAGCGGCGGCGGCTTCCGGACGGCCTCCTGGTGGCCGGTCGACGGAGTCATGGCGTTCCAGCGCATCCCGCTCTCGACCAAGCTTCGCCTGCTCTGGCGCTATCTCACGCACGGGAAGCCGAGCTGGCGCGAGTACGAGGAGATGCTCGTCGAGCTGACCGCCGACGGCGGGACCACGCCGCTCATGCCGTTCCTGTACGCGCACGCGGGGTACTCCCGGGTCTGGGACCGGCGCGACCTGCACGACCCGGCGGTGCCCCGCTCGACCGCGGAGTACATGGACGAGGCCGTGGAGGCGGGCTGGATCCCGCTCTCCCCCGCCGGCTCGACCCCTCCCAAGGTCTTCATGTTCCGCAACGCGAATCCGCTGCGCCGCTGGCCGATGCCGCGCGTCGCGCTGGAGAACCTCTGGCCCAAGCTCGACCTGATCGTCGACGTCAACATCAAGCTCAGCTACTCGGGGCTCCACTCCGACATCATCCTGCCCGCCGCGGGTTACTACGAGCGGGACACGCTCAAGTACCCGCAAAGCTACCTGCCCTGGCTCGTGCTCTGCGAGAAGGCGGTCGAGCCGCTGGGGGAGTCGCTCGGAGAGTGGGAGATCTTCGGCAGGCTCGCGCGCGAGGTGCAGCAGCGGGCGCAGGCCCGGGGCCTGAAGACGGTTCCCGACTCCGTGGGGGGCGAGGTCGATCTCTCGACGCTGCACGACGAGTGGACCTTCTCGGGCAAGTTCAACGAGAACGACTCGAAGGCGCCGCTCGAGCTGCTGCTCGAGAGCACGACGATCACCGGCAAGATGGGCTTCGACGAGGCGAGCCTGACCGGCTTGCTGCCGGTGATCGAGGCCAAGGGCGATCCGCACATCGTGTTCGCCGCGGGAACCGACTACACGCCGGGGAAGACCCTGTACCCGCACGCCCGGTTCGCCGAGGGGAAGAAGACCTGGCCGACCTTCTCCGGCCGCATGCAGTTCCTGATCGATCACCCGTGGTACGCCGAGGTGGGCGAGATGCTGCCCGTCCACAAGGAGGTGCCCGCAGCCGGGGGAGACCATCCGCTCCGGCTCTCCGGGGGACACACGCGCTGGTCGATCCACTCGCACTGGCGCGACTCGGGCCTGCTGCTCCGGCTCCAGCGCGGCGAGCCCTCGGTCTGGATCTCGAGCCCGGATGCCGCGGAGCGGAGCGTCGGCGACGGCGATCGCGTGCGCGTCTTCAACGACCTCGGCGCGTTCGAGGCGGTGGCCAAGGTGGCGCCGGCGGCTCGGCCCGGCGAGGTGATCATCTACCACGCCTGGGAGCCGCATCAATTCAAGGGCTGGCGCGGCCAGCAGGATCCGGTCCCCGCGCCCTGGAAGGCGCTGCACCTCGCGGGCGGCTACGGCCAGATCCACTACCGACCGCTCTACGGTGCGCCCGGCCACCACCCGCGCGCCCAGACCGTGGACTTCGCCAAGGTCTAGGCGGAAGCGCGGCGACCGACCCGACGCTCAGGCCAGCAGGCGGCCGAGGTTGCCCTCGGGCAGCAGCGCCACCAGACGTGGGATGAAGCTGCGCGCCAGCGCGGAGGCCTGCTCGTCCGAGACCTCGAGCTGTCCGGCGCTCAGAACGATGGACTGGAGGAGCACCAGCTTCGACAGCTCGCAGTCGCGCCGGCACTCCTCGAGGTCGTAGTCCTTGACGCCACCGGCGACCAGCGCCGCGTGATAGCCCTCGAGCAGAACCCGCTCGCTCTCGCGGGCGACCTCGCCCTGGATGCTGCAGCCCAGGAAGAACCCGACGTCGACTGCGGCGCGGCCCCGATGGACCATCGCCCAGTCGACCGCCGCGACGGGAGGTTCGTCGCCGGCTTCTGCGAAGAAGAGATTGTCGAGGCGGTAGTCCCCGTGAAGCAGCGTCAGCGGTGGCGAGGCCAGGCGCTCGAGCACGGCGATGCCGTTCTCGTCGAGCCACTCGGCCGCGGCGAGCATGGACTCGGGCAACGCCCCGAGGTCGCCCTCGAACTCTGCGTACAGCTCCCCGAAGCGGCGCCGCTTGCGTCGGAAGACGGCCTGCCGGAAGCGCGGGGTCGCGCTCGAGGTGGCGAGCCAGGG
>CAZLBF010000385.1:0-36790 GCA_964557495.1 uncultured Myxococcales bacterium
CCAGTGCAATGCGGAGATGGATGGGCACAGCCCAGAGCTCGCCGATGTCGAGCGGCTGGATGCGCTGGTAGGCGCGGATGAAACGGCCTAGCGTCTCCACCTCGAACCGGCTGTCGGTGTGGGCCACATAGGCCCAAGCGAGGCCATAGACGCGGGGGCAGCCGGCGAGGTGACCCGCCGCGATCTTCGGCAGCCGGCGGTAGTAGCTCCTCGGAAGGTGGTCTCGGATCTCCCGGAGCTGCTCGTCGACGACGTGGAAGTTGTCGAGAAACCACTCCTCGGCGAGCGTGATCTCGCGCTTCGCCCCGACCGCCTCGACGATGCTGTGATATGCGTCGAGAAGTACGCGTCCATTCGTGCGGACCCCAGGAAGAAGATCCCGTCCTCGGGTGGGCTTCTCCGTGATGCGATCGGCCGCGGCGAGGCTCTTGGCGTGTTGCTCCAGGCGCTCGGCGCCAAAGAGCTCGGCGCGGATCGGTTCTTCCAGGTCAGAGGCAGCAGCGATCGCGCCCTCTGTGATGCTCACCGCGTTGGGCGTTTCGGACCGCGGCAAGACCCCGTCGTGGCGCGGGTCATGAAGAGCGGCGGGAGCGGAGGAACGCCAGGTACTTCAGAAGCTCTTCTTCCTCCTCGGCGGTCAGATCGTCGATCGCGAAGGCCGCCAGTCTTCTGTCGCTCCCATTCTCACTGCTCTCGGAGGGCAGCAAGTAACCCGCCTTCTCCATCAACGTCTCGTAAGGCACGGCGTAGACCCCCGCCAAGCTGTGAAGCACGTGGGGCGAGGGCTTTCGGATCTTTCCATTCTCGAGCTGACTCAGGTAGGCGTTCGAGACGGCCTGGCCCGTGGCCTCTTCGACCTCCCGGAGTGAGAACCCCTTGGCCGTACGCAAATCGGCGAGGAGGGAGCCGAGCTCGGCGGGGCGCCCTACGAACTCGGAGGGCTTGCGTCGGGGCCGTTTGCCGCTGCTTCCCATTCACCCAGTATCGGTCAAGCTGCTTGATGGATCAAGCGTTCTGCTAGAACGCTTGACGTATTGAGCAGATTTTGTATGCTTAGCAGACCGGCGCGAAGCGTACGCGGGAACCATCCGCCGGCGGTCCAGCAGGGAGCGACGGGCAATGGACTCGATCATGCGGTTGTTGGAGATGAGCGGATCCTATCCGCTCACCGACGAGAAGGTCGACGAGACGGTGACCCAGACGTCGCCCGGCAACTACGCCCTCGGGTACATGGATGGGTCGACGTTCACGGTGTTCTACATAGGTCGCTCGGACTCCGACGTGAGACGCCGCCTGCACGAGTGGGTTGACGCGCCGAGCCGCGACCGGTACGCCCCTGCCAGCAAGGCGGCCTGGGCTTCTCGCGGTAGGTTCCTCATGCCTCTAGACGCGCCGGCGCTCGGTCGCGTGGGGGTTGTGGACGGCAGCTACACGCGCTTCGCGTACAGCTATGCACCCTCCGCCGAGGAGGCGTTCGAGAGGGAGTGTCACAACTACGACGACTTCGGGCGAAGTGGCGCGCTCGACAACAAGGCCCACCCGGCGCGGACGCCGCCAATGCAGCGCAAGCGAAGGGCGCCGGATGCCGCCCCGCCGTCTGTGCCGTCGAACTAGCGTGTGGAGAGGTCTGCGTCACGCGCTGGCACGCCTCGGGCGATGGTCTCAGAAAGGTGCCGCGGAGCGGCGCGCGGCCAGGAAGCGCGCGCGTTTCTGGGCCGAAGTACGCGAGGGACAGCGTGAGGCGGAAGCCCATTCACGCCCCTGAGAACACCGATCTCGACTACTCCAGCGACTACTGGAAATGCGAACGAGGCTTCAAGCAGATAGAGGAGCCGGACCGGTGGGCGGAAGAGTTCTCCGTGTTCCGCACATGTCCATCACCACGGCGAGCGTTGGAGTAGCTGCGATGTTCGAATCAGGATCCTCTGGGGTGGGACCGGCCGCGAACAAGATTCGGGTCTACGTGAGCTACGACCGCGAGCACGACGGAGAACTGCACGATCTGATCGTCGAGCAGGCGTCGAACGGGGCGTCCGGATTCGAGATCTCGGCAGGATCCAGGCCGCAGTCGCCGACGGATCTCTGGGACGAAGGACTGCGCCGCGAGATCAGGGCGGCGGACGAGGTCATCGTCATCTGCGGCGAGCGCACCGACCGCTCGGAGCGTGTAGGCACCGAGCTTCGCATCGCCCAGGAAGAGGAGCGGCCCTACTTCCTGCTCTGGGGCCGGCGCGAGCTCATGTGCACCAAGCCGGCGACGGCCAAGGGGGGGGACACCATGTACAGCTGGACGTGGGACATCCTCCAGAACCAGATCGTCACCATCTTCCGCGCCGCTCAGTCCAAAGCACGGACGGCCGAGCTGCGCCGGGCGAAGGCGACCGCAAAAGGCTGAGCGCACGGCGCGCGCCGAGGCCACCGGCGCGCCCGGCGTCCGAACTCCGTCTGACCTGATACCGATAGCGATGGTGGAGGCGGCGGGAATCGAACCCGCGTCCGAATGACATCCTGAGATCGCGTCTACGTGCGTAGCTTCCGGGTCGTTTTTGGCAACCGGTCGGCCCCGTAAGCCCGGCGTCCCGGCCGCGAGTCGAGAATGGTCTCGCCCGCGACGTCCCGACACCGCCTCGGACCAGCCTGCTGAATTGGCGCCTCCCGGGCTCAGCAGGCGTCGGCCCGGGAAACGCTCGCTGTCTTTATTTAAGCAGCGAGAGCGAGATTTTCGTCCGCAATTATTATTGCGTTTGCCGCGGGATTAACGAGGACGCGACACCTCGGCACGCAGCGACCACCCTCCGACACCCGTCGAGACCGATCGCCCCCAAACGCCGTAATCCTAAGGACTTGGAGCGTTCCGTCAAGCGGCGGCCAAAGGCGGGATCGGGCGCCGCTTTGCTACATTGGCGCTGGCTCTGGCGGGCCCGACGGGCGTCCGGAACACGCAGGGCAGCGGCAGCGGAGGCGACGGTGGCGACGAAGAAGCCCAGCTCCAGCGAGGGCGAGTACATCGCGCGGGACGAGGCCAAGCGGCGGTCGCTCGACGCGATCCGCCGCAGGCAGGACGAGGCGGCGAGGGCGCGCGAGGCGCGCCGGCGAGCCTGTCCGGAAGGCTGCGAGAGCCGGCTCGAGGAGGAGGCCTTCCGCGACATCCTGATCGACCGCTGCCCGACCTGCGGGGGCGTCTGGGTGCACCCCGGTGAGCTCGAGAAGATCAGCCGGGACGACGCCGGCACCGTGCGCGCGTTCGTCCACTTCTTCCAGGGGAAGAGTGGCTGAACGCCGCCTCACCCCGGAGCCCTCGCGTTGATGCGAAGGTGGCTGCCCCGGATCGTCGCCTGCGTCGTGCTCCTGCTCGGGATCGCCGCGAGCTACTGGTTTCACGCCAAGAGCGGGATCGAGTGGAGCCCGGAGACCTTCCGCGAGGACCTCGCCTCGGTCGGCGCGATCGGACCGGCGGTCTTCGTCGCGGCCGTGGCGCTGCGCCCCTTCCTGCTGGTTCCCTCGTGGGTCTTCCTCGCCGCAGGGGGGATCCTGTTCGGGACCCTGTGGGGCACGCTGTGGGCCACCCTCGGCATGACGCTGGGAGCGCTCTGGGTCTACGGAATCGCGCGCGCACTCGGTCGCGAGTCGATCGAGCAGCGCATGAGCGGCGCCATCGCGCGCATCGACGGCTACCTGGGGCAACACGGAGCGGTGTGGCTCGCGGCGTACACGTTGATGCCGGCGACACCCGTCACGCCCGCCTTCGTCGCGGCAGGGCTCTCCAGTCTGCGTCCGCCGACCTTCGCGCTCGCCGTGCTCGTCGGCCTGACGCCCCGCTGCGCGCTCTACACGTTCCTGGCTGCCTCGTTCATGGAGGGCGACCAGACGCGCATTCTCGTCGCCTCGCTGCTGCTGGGAGCGGCACTGCTCGCCGGCTGGCTCGTGCAGCGGCTATGGCTCCGAGCCGGCTCCGACGGGCGTGGGCCCTGGCGAGCCAAGCGGCTCGAGTGACATCAGCACGGCCTGGAACCAGGGCCGGTACAGGTCGAAGTTCTCGGTACGGGCGTCCGCGATCACGATCAGGAGTCGCCCCTCCTGCCACTCGACGATCGACACGACCTCGGTGCTCTGGGCGCGGCGGAGGATGACCCGGGGAATCGCGCGACCGTCGATCTCGAGGATGTCGGTGCTCACCACCTCGCCCTGAGCGAGGTAGGACGAGCCGTATTGCTCGATCAGGGCCTGCGCCGTGCCGCGAACACCGATCACCTGTATCGACGCGTCGTAGTCCCAGGTCAGTCCGTCCACGGCGATCCAGCCGCGAGGCGTCCGCACGACCTGCCAGCGCTTCGGAAGCTGCAGCCGCACGTCGAGGCGGGGATCCTGGATCTCGGGACCCAGACGGGGCGGACCCCGGCGCGCCAGGACCATCGGCGTGGCGTGGGCTTCGCCGAGGCGACCGTAGATCGAGCCGGGCGGCAGCCGGTAGAGCGCGCGGAACGAGTTCGCGTCGTGCTCGGATAGCTCTTCGATGCGGCTGTCGTTGGCGATGCGATACATGAGATCGCCGCGCAGGGGGCTGTGCTGACCGGAGGCGCCGAGCACGTGGCCGATCTCGTGCATCGCGATCCGCTTGACCTGGCCCTGCGTGAGCAGCCCCATCGAATCCACGATGAAAAGCGAGATCGAGTCGACCTCGAAGTGGATCTCCACGTGATCCTCGTCCTCGCCCAGCGCGAGCACCGTGCACAGGTCCGAGCCGGTTCCCGCCCGACCGCCGAACAGGCCTTCGGCGCTCTCGTGCATGGACGTCTCGAAGCGCACCAGCACGTCGGCCTCCTCGGGGGTCGCCGCCGGCTCGAACCGCACCGGGCGACCGACCTCGCGCTCCCAGTCCTCAAACGCCTCGTGCACGGCCGCGAGGTACTGCGCGGGGTGCTTCGGCCTGAACTCGTCCTGAATTGCCTCGGGGATCGCGAGGTCCTCGATCCAGTAGTAGAGCGGAAACGCGCGATTCGGCCAGCGACACAGGACCAGTGCGTGGGAGCCGTCGGGCAGGCGCTCCCGGTGCGCCAGCCACGGCAGGTAGTTCGGCTCCGGGAGAGCCCCGACCCGCCCCTGGAAGCTCTGGTAGTCGTAGCGGTTGTGCAGGTAGGGGGGTGGCTCGCTCGTGCCGGCGCAGGCCGAGCCGAGCAGCAGGACACCCGCGAGCGCGCGCAGACCGGTCACGTGGCTCCCGTTCCCCTCGCGCGCCGCTTGAGCATGCGCCGCAGCCTCACCTTGCTCTCCCGATCGGCGATGGTCTGCCGCTTGTCGTAGGCGCGCTTCCCACGGGCCAGTGCGAGCTCGACCTTCGCCCTGCCCTCCAGAAAGTACAGCTGAAGCGGGATCAGCGTGAACCCCCGCTCGCGGACCTTTCCCGAGAGGCGGTCGATCTCGCGCCGGTGTAGCAGCAGCTTGCGCTCGCGCTCGGAGTCGAGGTTCTCCCGGCTGGCCTGCTCGTACGGCCCGATGTAGGCCTTGAACAGGAACATCTCTCCGTTTCGCACGCGCGCGTAGCTGTCCGTGAGGTGCGCCTTGCCCGCGCGCAGCGACTTGACCTCGGGCCCGCGGAGCACGAGCCCCGCCTCGATCGTCTCCTCGATCTGGTACTGGAACCGAGCCTTCCGGTTCGTGCAGATCACCTTGCGATTGGGCTCGCTCACGGTCTGGCCCCGGGGGTTCTACGGGTGAGGATCGGGCGCGGGATCGGAGACCGGCTCGCGCACCGCCTGCGGCTCGCGGACCAGCGGAATCGCAGCGTCGCCCTCACCGGTCGCGATCCCGGCCGAGATGATCAGCTTGAAGGCCTCCTCCACGCTGAGGCCCGTGTCGATCGCGTCCTCCTCCGGCACGAGCAGGAAGTATCCCGTCGTCGGGTTCGGAGTGCTCGGCACGAAGATCTTGAGCAGCGGCTCGGGAAGCCCCCGCGGAGAACGGCTCACCCGGCCCGTTGCGAACGCGTAGGAGTGGATGCCCTTGCGGGGGTACTCGATCAGCACCACGCGGCTGAACTGCGTTCCTCCGCTGCCGGTGCCGAACATGGCCTCCATGAACTGCTTGAGTACGGTGTAGAGGCTGCCCGCGATCGGAATCCGGTGCACCAGTCTCTCCCAGAACGAGAGCGCCGTGCGGCCGATGAAGCTCCGCGTGAGGGCGCCCACGAGCAGGATCACCACGATGGTGGCCACCACTCCGACGAACGGGGGCTGCCGGGTCTCGAGACCGAGGAACCCGAAGATCTGCGGCAGTACGAGATTGTCGAGCTGCCGGATCAGCCAGAGCACGCCGAGGATCGTGAAGCCGACCGGAACGAAGACGAGCAGCCCCGCCACGAAGTCCCGGCGCAGCGTCTCCACGACCTCGCGCCACAACCGTCGCAGCACGCGTACACCTCCCGTTTCGGCCTCGGGCCGCGCGGCGGCGGAGTCCGACCCGTAGAGGGAGGCTAGCGGAGCCGGTTTCGAGCGTCGACGAAGCAGATCCGGGGCGCGTAGCGCCTGGCGATGCTGTCTTCCAGCTGCACGTAGCTGGCGATGATGGCGAGGTCTCCCGGCTTGACCAGGTGTGCGGCCGCGCCGTTGATTCCGATCACCCCCGAGCCGGCCTCACCCGGAATCACATAGGTGGCGAGGCGCGCGCCGTTGGTGATGTCGTAGATGTCGACCCGCTCGTGGGGCAGCAGATCCGCGGCCCGCATCAGCTCTCGATCGATCGTGATCGACCCCTCGTATTCCAGGTTCGACTCCGTGACCGTGACCCGGTGTAGCTTCGACTTGAGCATGGTGCGAGTCATCGGTCCTCCTCCAGCGTGGTGTTGTCGATCAGGCGCGTGGCACCGAACCGGACCGCAAGGGCGAGCACGGCCGGTCGATCGATCCGCTCCAGCGGCGCGAGCGTCTCGGCGCAGCGAAGCTCCACGTAGTCGACCCGCGCGTCGGGCTCCTTCTCGACGCGGTGGCGCGCTACGCTCATCAGTCGGGTCGCATCGCGCTCACCCGCGCCGTAGAGGTCGCGCGCCTCGGCGAGCGCCGCGTTGAGCGCGCACGCCTGTTCCCGATGCGACCGCTCCAGCAGCGCATTCCGGGAGCTCATCGCGACGCCATCCGGCTCGCGGACCGTCGGCCCCGCCACGATGTCGACGTCGATGTGGAGGTCCCGGACCAGGCGGCGGATGACCACGAGCTGCTGGTAATCCTTCTCGCCGAAGATTGCGATGTGCGGCTTCGCCGCGTTCAGCAGACGCGTGACGACCGTCGTGACGCCGCGGAAGTGGCCCGGTCGGTCGCGGCCGCACAGGCCGTCGGTCAGACCCTCGACCTCGACCCAGGTGCAGTCCCCGTCCGGGTACATCTCACCCGCCGAAGGCGCGAACACCACGTCGCAGCCCGAGCGTCCGAGCTTCGCGGCGTCGCCGTCGAGGTCGCGCGGGTAGCGGTCGAAGTCCTCCCCCGGCCCGAACTGGGTCGGGTTGACGAAGACGCTGGCGACCACGCGATCGACGCACGCTCGAGCGCGGCGCACGAGCGAGAGGTGACCCTCGTGCAGCGCCCCCATTGTCGGGACGAGCGCGATGCGGCGGCCCGAGGCCCGCTCGCCGTCGGCCCAGCGCTGCAGCTCGCGGACTTCTCGGATGATGCGTGGTCCGGTGGGCGATTCCGTCGAGCGCTCAGTACTGCTCATGCTCGGCCGGGAACTTCTGGTTGCGCACGTCCTCGGCGTACATGCGGACCGCCTTGCCGACGATCTCGGTCAGCGACACGTACTCTCGCGCGAAGCGCGGTGGCGACCCCTCGCCGAGCCCGAGAAGGTCGTGCAGCACGAGCACCTGGCCGTCGCAGCCGATCCCGGCGCCGATCCCGATGGTCGGGATCTCGAGCTTCCGCGTGATCTCCGGGGCGAGCTCGGCCGGAATGCCCTCGAGCACGATCGCGAAGGCGCCCGCCTCCTGTACGGCAAGCGCGTCCTCGAGCACGCGCGCTCCCGCCCCGCCGCGTCCCTGCACCCGATAGCCGCCCATCTGGTGCACGGACTGCGGAGTCAGCCCGACGTGCCCCATGACGGGGACGTCCATGCGCGCGATCGCCGCGATCGTGTCGGCGACGCGCACCCCGCCCTCGAGCTTGACGGCGTGTGCCCCCCCTTCCTTCAGGAGCCGGCAGGAGTTCTCGACCGCGAGCTCGGGCGAGATCTGATAGCTCCCGAACGGGAGGTCGCCGACCACGAGCGATCGCCGCACCGCGCGGGCGACCATGCGGCAGTGGTAAATCATCTCCTCCACGGTCACCGGCAGCGTCGTGTCGTGACCCTGGACACAGGTCGCCAGGCTGTCCCCGACCAGGAGGACGTCGATCCCGGCCTCGTCGAGGATCCGCGCGAACGGATAGTCGTACGCCGTCAGCATCGAGATCTTCTCGCCCTCGCGCTTCATGCGCCGCAGGGACGGAGCGGTCACGCGCGCTTCTCGTCGCATCGCAGTTCTCCCTTGCTCGCAGAGCCGCAAAGCCAAAGCGCCCTCCGAGATCTCGGAAGGCGCTTCGGCGTTCGAGCGCCGTGCGCCGTCTGGACGACCGGCCGGTGCACGGAGCTCGAAGCGACTGCCTTCGGTCTCGGTCCGTCGGGATCCAAGCCTCGGAGCCACTTCAACGATGCAGACGCCAGATAGGTTAAGCGGGACGAAACGGGCGTGTCAACCGAGATGGCGCCGCCTCGCGGCGGCGGCGCGCGTCAGAGCTCCTCCGGGTCCTCGTCCGGCCAGAAATTCGCCCGGTTGTCGATGAACTGCTCGATCGCCTGCCGGTCGCGCTCGGAGAGGTCCACGAACCTGAGCCCGCACTCGCAGTAGCGCAGGCCGACCCCGGGCGCGCGCGCGGCGTTGCAGTCGGCCCAGGCCACCTCGGCCCGGACCGTGATCAGCTTCTCGCCCGGCATCCGGAAGCGCAGCTCGATGCGGCGGCCGATCTCGAGCGCCTCGCGCGTCTGCAGGCACACGCCGCCCGCCGAGAGATTCATCGCATAGGCCGTGGAGCCGTCGTCGGCGACGATCGCCACGACGACGGGCACGCGCAGGTGGCGACGTCGGCTGCGGGTGGAGCTCTCGTCGTGGCTCACTCGAGCCCCCGTTCGGTCGCGATGGCGTTTGCCAGAGCCACGAACTCTTCCTCCGAAAGCGTCTCGCCCCGTCTCAGCGGATCGATCCCGGCGCGCGAGAGTCCGACCTCGGCGGCCGGAAACCCGTGCCGAAGCGCCGCCCGCAGGCCCTTGCGTCGGTACTGGAACGCGGCTCGCACGACCCGGCGCAGCGTCGAGACGTCGTCCACCCGGAGTGGATCCGGGGCCGGATCCAGCACCAGGAAGGTCGAACGAACCCGCGGCCGGGGCTCGAATTCTGCCGGTCCGAGCTCCACCGCCCGCTGCTTCCGGACCCAGATCCGCGACCAGACCGCCAGAGGCCCATAGTCAGGCGCACCAGGCTCCGCAAGTACACGATCGGCCACTTCTGACTGGAGCATGAGCCCCCAGCGCCGGAACGGGTTCCGCGGGCCCAGAAGCGCGCCCATGAGCCGCCCGGAGATCCGGTAGGGCAGGTTTCCGAGCAGGACCACGGGTGGCCCGAGCTCGCGGGCAATGCCCCCCAGGTCGGCCTTGAGCGCGTCCTCGTGCCGGATCTCGATGCGCTCGCCGAGATCCTGCTCCCGCAGCCAGCGAACGATTCCCCGGTCGACCTCGAGCGCGACCACCCGGCGCACGAGGAGACTGGCGGGAAGCGTCAGCTGGCCCAGGCCCGGCCCGATCTCGACCACCGCGTCCTGCGCCGCGAGCTCCACTGCGGCGACCAGGCGCTCCGCCGTGGCGGCCGAGCGAAGGAAGTTCTGGCCTCGCGCCTTCGAGGGGGCCAGCCCCGCGCTGGCCAGGATGCGCCGTATCGAGCCTATGCTGCCGCCCCCGCCGGAGGCACGCGCGAGAACGCCTCCAGCTCGAGCCCGGAGGTTCGGCCCTCTCGCAGCATCCGGTCCGCCACCGCACCGATCATCGCGGCATTGTCGGTGCAGAGGCGCACGGGAGGAAACCGGACCTCGATCCCCTCCCCGTCCGAGAGCTCGTTCGAGAGCTCCGCCATGCGCTCCCGAAGCCGCGAATTGGCGGCCAGCCCCCCGACCACGGCGAGCCGCGAGAGCCCGGTCGAGCGGAGCGCCCGGCGGGCCTTCTCGACCAGCACGTCGACGACCGCCTCCTGGAACGACGCCGCGAGGTCCGCCACCCGGGCGTCGGGGAGCGTGCCGCCGGAGGCCCGCTCCTCCTCCTCGATCCGGAGGGCGACCGCGGTCTTGAGGCCCGAGAAGCTCATCTCGAGCCCCGGCTCGCGCAGCATCGGGCGCGGCAGAGGGATGGCGTCCGAGCTCCCCTCGCGCGCGCGGCGATCGATCTCGCGGCCGCCGGGATAGCCGAGCCCCAAGCGCTTGGCGACCTTGTCGAAGGCCTCGCCGGCCGCGTCGTCGCGCGTCTGCCCGAGCAGCTCGAGCCGGGCCAAGGTCTCGACGCGATACAGGGCCGTGTGCCCCCCCGAGACCACGAACCCGAGGAAGGGAAGCTGAATCGGTGCCTCGTCGAGCCGCGCGGAGGCGAGGTGCCCCTCGATGTGGTGCACCCCGAGCAGCGGCTTCCCGGTCCGGTAGGCGAGCGCCTTGGCGAACGACAGGCCGACGAGGAGCGAGCCGATCAGGCCCGGGCCGGTGGTCACGCCGATCCCGTCGATCCGCTCGAGGCCGACCCCGGCGCGCTCGAGGGCCCGTCTCACCGTCACATGCACGTGCCGCACGTGATCGCGACTCGCCAGCTCGGGAACGACCCCGCCGTAGGGGGCGTGCACCTCATCCTGGCTGTGGACGACCGACGCCAGCACGTCGGTACCGTCGCGCACGACGGCCGCAGCGAGGTCATCGCACGACGATTCGATTCCGAGGATCAGGGCCACGGCTCTCGGCCCGAGGGCTAGGAGCGGCCTTCGAGCTTCTCCTGCTGACTCTTGCAGTCGATGCACAGCTCGGCCACCGGGCGGGCCTCGAGACGCTTCAAGCCGATGTCCTCGCCACACGACGTGCAGGTTCCGTACATGCCCTCTTCGATCTTCGCGAGGGCGCGGTCGATCTTCTGGACGAGGATCTGCTCGCGCTCCCGCAGCCGGCCGATGAATGCGAGCCCGCTCTCGGAAGAGGCGCTGTCGATCTCGTCCGGAAAGTCGTCGGGGTCGAGGTGGATGTCACCGCTCACGGCTTTGCGCGCGTTCTGGATGAGCTCCTCGCGCATCTCACTCAGGATCTTCTTGAACTTGTTCTGACTGCGTTTGTTCACGGGCCGAGCTTTTCCAACTGACGTCGTGCCTCAGGCACGCGCTCCGAGTTCGGATATTGATTGACGACTTTCTGGAAGATCTCCCGGGCGGCTGCGTAGTAGGTGTCTTCCTGTTGCGTCTGCCGCCCGATCTCCATCAGGGCGATGCCCTGCCGGTAGAGCGCGTCGGGAACCTTGTTCCCGTCGGGGTGGTTCTTCGCGACCTCCTCGAAGGTCAGGACCGCCTGTTCGTAGTCCTCGAGCTTGAACCAGCACTCCCCGATCCAGAACTGTGCATTGTCGGCGTAGTCCGACTCCGGGTAATTCTGTAGGAACAGCTTGAACCGGTCAATGGCGCCGCGGTAGTCGCCCGCTCGATAGAGACGAAACGCCTCCTCGTAGTCCGCCACCTCCTGCGCGGCGGCCGAGCCCGGCGGCGGCATGACGGTGGGCGGCTGCTGAGTCTGCGCGCCAGCGGTGCTCTTGCCCTGCTCTGCCGTCGCGCGCGCGAGCGCCTGATCGGCGACGTGACGCGTCTCCTCGACGTCGCCCCGCAGGCGCGCGATCTCTCCTTCGAGATCGAGCAGCTGAGCTCCCATGTCGGCGAGTGCCGTGCCTGGCGCAGAGCCGCCGCCTCCAGACTGCGCACGCTTCAGCTCGGCCACCTCCCGCTCGAGTGAGCGGAACTCGGTCGGACTGATGCATGCCGACGCCAGAGCCAGTCCTGCCGCGGCTGCGAGCGCTCCGCGAAGAGCGTCTCGCATCAGCGCGTCACGAAATCACCGCGCCGGTTCTTCGCCCAGGCCGTCTCGTTGTGGCCGCGGACCGCGGGGTTCTCTTCGCCGAAGCTGATCGTGTTGATCCGACCGTCATCGATGCCGAGTGCGATCAGGTACTTCCTGGCTGCCTCCGCGCGCTTCTGGCCCAGAGCCAAATTGTACTCGGTGCTGCCGCGCTCGTCGCAGTTCCCCTGAATCTCGATCCGGAGATCGGGCGACTGGCGAAGCGTCTGGGCGTTCTTCTCCAGATTCTGCTTGGCGTCGGCGCGCAGCGAGTAGACATCGAAATCGAAGTAGACGGTCTCAAGCGCGATCGCCGAGCTCTCCGCGCTCCCCTGTAGCGAGTCCCGTGCCGCCAGCCCCGGGTCACTGGTCGACTGCGACTCCGGCGTGAAGCCGCCGTCCCCTGTCGGGTCTCCCGAACCGCCTGACGATGCGCAGGCGAGCAGAGCCCCAAGCAACGTAATAATGAAAGCTCTCTTCAACACCCCCGTACTCCTCTCTTGCAAGAGATCTGGCATGATCTAGCCAGAAATCCCCGAAACTTCAATGATCTCGTCCCTCTTCGGGATGAACTTGAGCCCCCGCGGGTGCTCCGACCGCCGGGCCCGCTGCCCTCACTCGTCCAGCCAGGGGGACCAGGCGGGTCCCGTACACTCGCCCAGCTGCTGGGTGGTCAGCTGGCGCAGATTCTGGCCGTCCAGATCGATGCTGTAGAGCTGGTATGACCCCGACCGGGACGAGGCGAACACGATCTTCCGGCCATCGGGGGACCAGGCGGGATCCTCGTCGCTCCCGGCCTGGACCACGAGCGGCGCCGTGTCGCCGCTGTCCGGATCGATCAGGTAGAGGTCAAAGCTGGCGCCGGTCTGCGACTGGAAGACGATCCGCCCGTCCGTCGGGGACCAGGCCGGACTCGCGTTGTAGGAGCCCCGGTAGGTGAGCCGGCGGACCTCGCGAGTGCCCAGGTCCAGGATGTAGAGCTGGGGCGAGCCCGACCGGTCCGAGACGAAGGCGACGCGCGAGGCGTCCGGCGACCAGGACGGAGAGGTCTCGAGGGAGCGCGCTCGCGTCAGCCGCTGGGCCCGGGAGCCGTTCTCCCGGATGCGAAGCAGATCGGTGGTCGCCCCCTGCGCGATCACCAGGAGGATCCCGGCGTTGTCGGGACCCCACACCCCGCGAAGCTTCGGAATCCCGTCGCGGAGCAGCTGACCGTTCGTGCGCGCGCCGCGCGAGATCCGCCAGACCTGGGGCTGCCCGGCCCGGTAGGAGGTGTAGAGCAGCGAGTCGCCGTCCGGAGACCACGAGGGGAACAGGTTGATCGAGCTGTTGTTGGTGACGGCCCGAGGGTTCGAGCCCTGGGCCTCCATCACGTAGATCTCCTTGTTCCCGGTGCGGTTGGAGACGTAGGCGATCTGCGTCGAGGAGACTCCGCGGATCCCGGTGAAGCGGCGCACGACCTCGTCCGCGATTCGCCGCGCCAGCAGCTCGACCGCGCCGGAGGCCGCCTCGAAGCGCCTGACCTTGCCCAGCATCCGACACCGTACGGTGTCCCAGATCTGGAAGCGTACTGCGAGCCGGCTACCCCTCGTCTCGAGGCGGCCGTTCATGAGGGCGTCGGCGCCGATCCCCCGCCAGTTGTCACAGCCGACGTGCCCCTTCCAGGCTGCCGGCGTATCGATCGGATCGAGAAAGGCCCGCCGGTCCACGACCTTGACCGGACCCGCGAACTCGAGCGCCCGGTTCAGCTCGAGGTCGAACCGCTCGAGCAACGACGCCGCCTCTCCCTCCTCGGCCACGAAGCGCTGTACGGCAACCTGGTAGTCGCGCCCCGCGCCCCCCTCGACTTGGATCCGGAGTCGGTCGTCTGCGCGCACCAGACCGGCGCCCATCAGCATCGCGAGCGCGATCCCGATCCCAGCGCGCATCAGAACACCGACCCCGGCTGGAACATGATGTCGAGCGTCACCTCGCCGCGCGGCGGCGCCGGGAAGGGCGTCTTGTGGATCGCCCGCTCGGCGGAGTCGTCGAAGTAGCTGTTTCCGGACGAGCTGAGCAGGCTCACACCCCGCACGCCCCCGACGATGTCGATCCGCACCTCGTAGCGCGCCCGCAGACTGGGGTCGCTGGAGAACGCGCGCGCTCCGGTGAAGTTCGACTGGAGCAGCGCGATCACCTTTCGGCGGTAGACGGCCATGATCGGATCGAAGCGGCCCCGGGCGGCCGGGGTCGCCCGCGCCGGCTCCTCGTCGGAGGGCTCGCGCTCGTCGACGTTCTTGCGAAGCTGCGCCATCAGCTCGGCGGCCGACGGCGGCTTGGGCTTCGGCTTGGCCACGGGCTTGGGCTTGGGCTTGGGCTTCGGTGCCACCTTCACCACGGGCTTCGGCTTGGGCTTCGACTGCTTGGGGATGACCACCGGCTCCTTCACGCGCTGCCGGGCCGGGGGAGGCGGAGCGGGATCCGCCACCACCTCGACGAATACGGGCGGTGGGAGCTCGGGAGCCGAGTAGGGAAGCGCGCCGAACGTGAGCACCAAGGCGCCGACGACGTGGGCCGCAGCACTGAACGCGAACATGCGGCGGAAGCCGTCGCTCGCGAGCAGCGAGTCGTGGAGCACGACATGCGGGTTCACGTCTCCGGCTCGGTCACCATGCCGATCCTCTCCGCTCCCGCGCGACGCAGCGCCGCGAGCGTCTTCGCCACGACCGCGTAGGCGGTCTGGCCGTCGGCACGCAGGAAGACCTCTCGGTCTCCCCGCGAGGCAAAGATCTGCTGGACCTTGACCTCGAGATCGGCGATGGGCACTTCGGCACTTTGGACGAACACGGCTCCGTCGCGCTTCACCGTCACGATCAGGGGCTCCTCGTCGGGGGTCAGCCCGGCGCTCTGCGTCTTCGGGAGCTGGATGTCGATGCCCTGCTGGATCAGGGGTGCGGTGACCATGAAGATGATCAGCATCACCAGCATGACGTCGACGAACGGCGTCACGTTGATCTCGGACATCGGGCGCGGGCGCGCGCGCGGCATGCTGACTCAGGCGGCCCGCGATCCCGAGCGGCGCAGCGCGTTCGCGAAGTCGATCCGGAACGCGTCGAGGCGGTCGAGCATGCGGCCGGTGCGGGAGTTGATGTAGTTGAACCCGATCACGGCCGGGATCGCTGCGAACAGACCGACCGCGGTGGCGACCAGTGCCTCGGCAATCCCGGGGGCCACCACCGCGAGGCTCGCCGACCCGGTGATGCCGATGTGCTGGAACGAGTTCATGATGCCGACCACGGTTCCGAAGAGCCCGATGAACGGCGCCGAGCTTCCGGTCGTGGCCAGGAAGGGGAGCCCGCGGCCGAGCCGGTGCTGCTCCTCCGCCTCGACCCAGGAGAGCCGGTCGATGATCTCCTCTACCTGGGACTCGTCGATCGCCCCGACGGCCGCGCGCTTGAGCCGGGAGAGCTCGCGGTAGCCCGCCTGGAAGAGCGACGCCGCCGGACTCGCGTCGAAGCGCTTCGCATCTCCGTAGGCCGCATCGAGCGGTCGCTCGACGTAGGCCTCCAGGAACGCGTCGGTGTCGGCCTCGGCGCGTCCGAGCTCGCGGGCCTTGAACAGGATGATCGCCCAGGAGGCGACCGACATGACGATGAGAAGCGCGAGCACGCCCTTCACGACGAAGCCGGCGCCGAGGATCAGGTCGAGCATTTGTTAGGGACCGTTGGGGTTGGATTCCTGAGGGGGATTTCAAAGTAGTAGTCGCTCCGGGGACCGTCAATCCAGCCGGCACCCGGCGCGCGCGGCCGGGCGACAACATGTGACGGGGCGCACACGCTTCTCCGGTCGACTAAGCTCTGCGCGGGCTCGCGCCGCCGACGCCGGCGCCGGCGCCGGTGGCTCAGGAGGTGTTGCATGAAGGTTCAGGTGACGAGCAAGGAGGCAGCCTCGCTGGTCTGCGACGCACTGGTGGTTCCGGTTCCCTGTGGAGAGCGCCTGCCGCCGAGCCTTCGGCCGCTGGACCGCGCTCTCGGCGGAGGCCTCGCGGCCGCGCTCGACTCGGGCGACTTCTCCGGCAAGGCCGGAGAGGAGCACCCGGTCCCGGCGGACGGCGTCGCGGCCACGCGGGTGCTGCTGCTGGGCCTCGGAGACGAGGCCAAGGTCGACCTCGATGGCCTGCGCCGCTGCTCCGCCTCGGCGGTGCGCTTCGGGATGAAGCGCAAGGCGGCCCGGCTCTCCCTCGCCGTTCCGGCGCTGCGCAGGGTCTCGCCCACCGACCTCGGCTCGGCGCTCGCCGAGGGCGCCCTGCTCGGCGCCTATCGGTTCGACAAGTATCGCACCATCCAGGATCCGCCCGGCGAGGTCCGCGAGGTCCACCTGGTCTCGGACGGCCGTCGAGCGGCGCGTCTCCGGACGGCCGTGAAGACCGGCCAGGCGATCGCGGAGTCAGTCTGCTACGCGCGCGACCTCTCGAACGAGCCGGGCAGCGTCCACACTCCTGTGTGGCTGGCCGCGGAGGCCCGCCGGATGGCGCGCGAGTTCGGCCTGAAGGCGACGGTGCTCACCGAGCGCGACCTCGAACGCGAGAAGCTGGCGGGCATCCTGGCGGTCGGTCGAGGGAGCGCGAATCCGCCGCGGCTGATCGTCCTCGAGCACAACGCCCCGAAGCGCGATGGCCGCGCCCGGCCGACGCTCGCGCTCGTGGGAAAGGGAGTCACGTTCGACAGCGGCGGCATCTCGATCAAGCCCGCCGCCAGCATGGACGAGATGAAGCACGACATGTCGGGGGGCGCGGCCGTGATCGGAGCTCTGCGAGCTGCGGCGGCTCTGAACCTCCCGCTCCATGTCGTCGGGATCGTCGGTGCGGCCGAGAACAAGCCGGACGGAAACGCCTACCTCCCCGGAGACGTCATCACCACCGCCTCGGGGAAGACGATCGAGGTTCTGAACACCGACGCCGAGGGTCGCATCGTGCTGTCCGAAGCGCTCCACTACGCCGCGAGGTACGAGCCGCAGGCGATCATCGACCTGGCGACGCTGACCGGGGCCTGTGGGATCGCGCTCGGCTCCCACTGCGCTGGACTCATGGGCAACGACGAGCGGCTCATCGAGCGAGTTCGCGCCGCGGGCGACCGGGCACACGAGCGCGCCTGGCCGCTGCCCCTGTGGGAGGAGCACAAGAAGCAGATCCAGAGCCACATCGCCGACATCAAGAACACCGGAGGGCGCGAGGCGGGCACCATCACCGCAGCGGCGTTTCTCTCTCACTTCGTCGGCGAGACGCCCTGGGCGCACCTCGACATCGCCGCGACGGCATGGTCGGGTGAGAGCGGCCCCACGGGGGTCAAGGGTGCGACCGGCTTCGGCGTCCGGCTCCTGATCGAGCTGCTCCGGGGCTGGCGGTCCTAGGAGGGCCACTCTAAATTCGGCCGACCCCCGGGACACGCCCGGAGAGTCTCGAGCCTCGGGAGACCCCCCCATGCGAATGCTTCTGACCGTCGCCTTCACGCTCTCGACCTTCTTCACCGGCACCCTGTCTGCCGCCGCGGACGAAGCCGCGGAGATGGCGAAGCAAGTCGAGAAGGGCAAGCAGGCCTACGGCCTCTACTGCGTCACCTGTCACGGCCCCAACGGCGACGGCAAGGGACCCGTCGGCGCCAGCCTGAACCCGTCCCCGCGCGACTTCACCAAGGCGGAGTTCAAGTACGGCGCGACCGATCAGGACATCTTCGACGTCATAAGCAACGGCGCCGCCGCCAAGGGGGGCTCCCCGCTGATGGCCCCGTGGGGCGCGGTGATCCCCGAGGCGGACCGCTGGGCCCTCGTCCAGTACATCCGCTCGCTCAAGACGGCCAACTAGCTCTCCAGGCCGCAAGGCGCGCAGTCAGCGCGCCGTCCGGCAAGGCGAGCTCTGCTCGCCGTTAGGCCGGGAAGACCTGCCGGCCGGTAACCCGCAAGACCCGCAGGCGGCGCGCTATCGTCTGGCACGTGAGTAGCCCGAACGGCGAGGACCCACAGGAGCCGAGGGAGCGCGCGGAGAGCGAAGGCAGCTCCCGGGAGCGCTCGCTCCCCGTCCCCAAGGAGACGGGCGGGGATCTGGTCCCTCGGGACCCCCTCTCGATCTACCTCTCGGAGGCGGGCCGGCACCCCCTCCTGTCGCGCGAGGAGGAGCGGGAGCTGGCGCTTCAGGTCCACGAGAACAAGGACCCGGAGGCGGCCGAGCGGCTGGTGCTCTCGAATCTGCGCTTGGTCGTCAAGATCGCGAAGGACTACCGGCGCGTCTGGACGAACCTGCTGGACCTGATCCAGGAGGGGAACATCGGACTGCTCCAGGCCGTCCGCCGCTTCGATCCCCATCGAGGCGTCAAGCTCTCCTCCTACTCCTCCTACTGGATCCGGGCCTACATCCTCAAGTACCTGATCGACAACATCCGGCTGGTGCGCGTCGGCTCGAGCCGGGCCGAGCGCAAGCTCTTCTTCCAGCTCAACCGGGCCCGCAAGGAGCTCGAGAGCGCCGGATTCTCGGTCGAGCCGAGGCTGCTCGCGGAGCATCTCGACGTCGAGGAGCAGGACGTCATCGACCTCGAGCATCGCCTCTCCCAGTCGGACGTATCCCTCGATGCTCCGGCCCGTCCCGATTCCGAGTCGAGCTCGCTGGGCGAGATCCTGCCGACCGGGGGGGACAGCGTCGAGCAGGTCGTCTCGCAGGAGCGGGCGCGGGCCACGTTTCGCAAATACATCGACCGCTTCAGCGTCGAGCTCGACGAGCGGGAGCAGCGCATCCTGCGCGAGCGCATCCTGGCGGAGGAGCCGCGAACCCTGCGAGAGATCGGCGAGGACTTCGGACTCACGCGAGAGCGCGTGCGTCAGATCGAGGCCAAGCTGGTCGCGCGGCTGCGGGAATACCTGAAGGAGAACCTGGTCGACTTCGAGTACTGGGCCCCGGAGGACTGAGGCGGTCAGGGGGCCAGGGACGACTCCAGGAGCGGGTCCGCGGGGAACCGGTCTCGCACCGCCTCGCGCAGAGCCGCGTCGAGCGCGTCCGTGTCCCAGCCGCTCTCGGCGCGCAGGGCCTCCTCCCAGGCGGTGCCGCGATCACAGCGGGCGAGCCAGCGCGAGATGAGGTCGGGCGAGCGCTCCTGGAGCAGCTCGACCGCGGCGCGGGACTCGAGGTAGGCGAGCAGCGCGCGGCGGCCTTCGAGCGATCCGAAGCCGGCGATCAGCTGCCGGAGCGGGATCCAGTCGTCCGAGCGCACGGCGTCGAGCAGGCGCCGCCACTCCTCGCGCGAGACCCGCGGCCGACCGCGCAGCCGCTCCTCCTCGCGGTCGGCGATCCCCTCGTTCAGGAAGAAGGGGCGGTGGCTGCCGAGGCTCTCCAGGAACACGGCGTGCGCATACTCGTGCACGAGCAGGGCGAGCAGGTCGTCCTCGGGCTGGCGCGACGAGACCGCGTGAATCGCGCCGTCGTAGAAGCCGACCGTCGCGAACCCGAAGCGGTGCTCGTAGGAGTCGAGATAGTGCCCGCGCGTGTAGATGAAGACGTCGAGGGGCCGACCGAGCGTGCGCCCGAGGGTCGCGCGCGCTCGCAGACGCGCCGCCTCGAGCAGCCCGGTCACGTGCTCGCCGTAGGCTCGGCCCGCGAACTCGTGGTCGTAGTGCAGATAGAAGTTCTGGCTCTGCGCCGTGAGGCGCGGCTGGCGCGAGCCGCCGCGGCTGCGCGAGAGCTCGAGCTCCTCGTCGAGCTCGACGAGCATGCGCTCCGCCGCACTTCGCCAGCGGTCGTCGAGCGGCACGGCCACGCTGAGCATCGCCACGAGCGTCTCGCGGGCCGCCTCGAGTCGACCCCGCGAACGCTCCAGCTGCACGAGCAGCCAGGGGGCCTCGGGCCGCTCGGGCCGGGCTCGGTGCAGGCGGCGGAGCCTCCGCAGCGCACTCTGGATCTCCCCCAGGGCGAGATCCTGGCGTGCGGCGCGCAGGTCGCGCAGGTAGCGGTCCCGGCTGGACTCGGCCTCGCCCTGGAGTGGCTCACCGAGCACCTTCCCGTCCCACGCGAGCGACAGATCCTCGGGATCCATGAGGCGCGCCCCCGACGCCGGGGGGCCGCTCCCGTCGGTCAGGTAGGTGTGGCCCTCCTCGTCGATCCAGACGGAGAGCGTCCCCGGCAGCAGCACGGCGGCAACTCCCAGCACGACGACGGCGATCAGCAGGCGACTCGAGCTCACGCTCCCACTCGTCGGCGAACCGGAGGGGCGCCTGTAGCCAGCCCGGACGTCTCGCCCGGCGGTCTAACGACGCAGCTGTCCTACCAGATGGCCGAGCTCGGGCAGGATCAGGCGCTCCATGGCGAGGCGCACCGCACCTGAAGAGCCGGGCGTGACGAACACGGCGGTGCGCTCGGCGGTACCGGCGAGCGCTCGGGACAGCAGCGCGGCCGCACCGATCTCCTCGAACGAGAGCGCGCGGAATAGCTCGCCGAACCCGTCCAGGCACCGATCGAGGAGGGGCTCGACGGTGTCGGGCGTCGAGTCGCGGGGGGAGACGCCGGTTCCCCCCGTCACGATCGCCACGTCGACGTCGGAGCGGGCAATCGCGCGCAGGACTGCTCCCCGGACGCGGTCCGGCTCGTCGGGCACGATGCACCGCTCCGCGACCGAGTGCCCCCGGGACTCGAGCAGCTCCTGAATCGACTTCCCGGACGTGTCGGTGTCGAGCGTGCGCGAGTCACTCACCGTCACGACCATGCACGCGACGCTCTTCGGCGCGTAGGAGCGGTGCTGGGAGGGGGCGTCGCCCGCGCCGCTCAAGGATTCTCCTCGACCCAGTAGGCGCCGCTCTCCGCGAACTCCTTCTTCCAGATCGGAACGCTTTGCTTGAGCGTGTCGATCGCGAAGCGGCACGCGTCGAAGGCCTCGGCGCGATGCGGCGCCGCGGCGGCAATCATGACCGCCGCGTCCCCGATCTCGAGTCGACCGACCCGGTGCGACATGGCGATCCGCACCTCGGGCCAGCGCTCCGTTGCGAGCGATACGATCTTGCGCATCTCGCCCTCGGCCATGGGCTCGTAGGCCTCGTACTCCAGGTGCTCGATGTCCTCGCCGCGAGACTGGTTGCGAACGACGCCCGTGAACGTCGCGATCCCGCCGAACTCCGGCCCCTCGACCTCGGCGAGGAGTGCGTCCATCGAGAGTGGCGCCGCCTGCACCCACGGCCGTTCGCTGCCGCCGCTCACCGGAGGCAGCAGCGCCAGCTCGTCGCCATCGGACACGACGGCGTCGAGGGACGCCCGCTCCTGGTTCAGCGAGACGATGACGCTGTTGCGGTATCGCCCGATCGCCGGCGCTTCGCGCTCGGCCTCCGCCAGAACCTGCGCGACCGACATCTCGGCGGGCAGCTCAAGCACGAGCTCCTTTCGGCCGACCGCCTCACGGAGACCGGCGAACAGCAGGAGGCGCACCTTCATGTCCAGCAGGCTACGGGATGACCCGGGCGAGATCAACGCGGACTTCCAGGGTGCGCCCGCGGCCGACGATGTTCGAGCGGCGCTCGACGCGGTGCGCGCGGGACTCATCGCCGACGGCGGCAACGTAGAGGTCGTCGAGGTCGAGGAGAACGGCACCGTCGTCGTCGAGCTTCAGGGCGCCTGCCGCCAGTGCCCCGCCCAGACGCAGACCCTCAGGTACGTGATCGGGCCGAGACTGCGCGAAGCCGTGCGGGGCGTGACCGCCGTCGTCGCAATCTAGGTTCTTGCGGGTTATCGGCGAGCAGAGCTCGCCTGCCCGCCTTCGCTCGCCTGCGGCTCGCTGCGCGCGCCGCTACTGCGGCGCTTGCTCTTCCTGCGGGGTATCGGCCGGCAGTGCCGGCCTGCCCGCCTTCGCTCGCCTGCGGCTCGCTGCGCGCGCCGCTACTGCGGCGCTTGCTCTTCCTGCGGGGTATCGGCCGGCGGGTCTTTCCGGCCTAACGCCGAGCAGAACTCGCCTTGCCGGGCTTCGCTCGGCTACGGCTCGCTGCGCGCGCCGCTGCCGCGGCGCTTGCAGGTCTCCCGGTGATTGCGGCGCGTCAGGTCTTGTTTGGCTGGGGCGGCCCGGGGTTCTTGGTATCTGAGTTCGGGGCGGGCTTGGGCTCTTCGGGCTTTTTGCCGCCGATGCCCTTGCCCATGGTCACCTGACCGGAGAGGACCGCGCCGTCCTCGATCACGAGGCTCGCCGTGTCGACGGCTCCCATCACTCGGGCGCTCTTGTGCAGGACGACCTGGCGCCCCGCGAGGATGTCGCCGTTCACCTCGCCCGACACGATCACCACCTCGGAGTGGATGTTCGCCTCGATGACGCCGGTCTCGCCGACGATCAGCGTGTTGTCGCTCGAGATCTCACCTTCGAACCGGCCATCGATGCGCACCGTGTCCTTGAACTTGAGCTTGCCCGTGAACTCGGAGCCCTGGTCGATGAATGCGGTCAAGGCCCCGACGCCAGCGCTCGACGGCGCGGAGTTCTCGGTGCGGCGTTCGCTGAATCCCATTTGGTGATCCCCTCCAGCGGGTCCCCGGCGACGCCGGCCCGGCCCGCTCGCGCTTCGCTCGGCTGCGCGGCTCGCGGGCGCCGACACATCCGAGTTTTGTTGGTTTGTGAGGCACGACCGGCCGCTTTGGGGGCGGATCTGCGCTCGTATTGCGTATCGGTAGAGTCCCGGACGACTTGAGTCCGGGCTCGGCCAGGCTGCTATGCTCGGCGACAGACATGGACAACGGCGATCTCCGAGGACAGCGCGCCGAGCTCGTCCGGGCGGTCGCCGCGGACCGGGTCCACGGTGCCTACCTGTTCGAGGGCCCCGCGGGAACCGGCCGGCGCGCCACGGCGCTCTGGCTAGCGCGGCTCCTGGTCTGCCGCGAGCCCGGAAGCGGGCCCTGCGAGCGCTGTCCCGACTGCCTGCGCTCGGCCCCGAGCGAGGAGGGGAGCGCGCTCGGCTCGCACGCAGACCTGTCGTTGATCGAGCCGGACGGCGCCCAGATCAAGGTGGACCAGGTCCGCGCGCTGCAGCGCGATCTGAGTCTGGCACCGAACGAGGGGGGGCGGCGCGTGGCGGTCCTGCTCGGCGCCGAGCGCCTGAACGCCGCGGCGGCGAATGCGCTGCTCAAGACGCTCGAGGAGCCGCCGACGCGCACCAGCTTGATCCTGGTGGCCGAGCACGCCGACGGCCTGCCCGCCACGGTGCGCTCCCGCACCGTGCGGATCCGCTTCGCCCCCGAGGCCGAGTCAGCGGTGGCGGAGGTGCTCCAGGGCGAGGGATTCGACGAGAGCGACGCCTGGCTCGCGGCCTCACTCGGTGGCGGAAGCGCGGAGAGCGCCCGCGGCTGGGCCGAGGAGCACCTCGACGCCGCGCGCGAGATCTGGAACGCGCTGGACCGGGCCGGGGAGGTCCCGCCTTCCGAGCTGCTCGACCTGGCCGAGACGTTCCGCGGTGCGGGGAGCGCGGCGCGCGATCGCGCGGTGCTCCTGCTCGCCGTGCACGGTGCAGTCGCGCGGCGACGCGTCGAGGAGGCGGCCCGCACGGGAGATCGGCGCGCCGCCGAGCGCTGGCTGGAGCGCTCCGAGGCGGGCGAGCGCGCCCACAAGGAGTTCCTGCGCCGCAACCTGAACGCCCAGCTCGTGATCGAGGGCCTGCTGCTGGAGTGGCAGGCTGTGGCCGGCCGATAAGGCGCCGCGACTTCGCTACCCTCCGCCGCGCGATGTCGGCCCCGTTCTACGTGACCACTCCGATCTATTACCCGAATGCGGACCCGCACCTCGGGAGCGCCTACACGACGATCTACGCGGACACGCTGGCGCGCTACCACCGCCTGCTCGGCGAGGAGACCCTCTTCCTGACGGGGACCGACGAGCACGGCGAGAAGATGGCCCAGGCTGCCGCGGAGCAGGGGGTCGACACGCAGAGCTTCGTCGACCGGATGGCGCTCCGCTTTCGCTCGCAGTGGGAGGCCCTGGAGCTCACACCCAACCGCTTCATCCGCACCACCGACGCGGACCACGTGCGCGCGGTGCGGCACTTCTGGCAGCAGCTGTACGACCGGGGAGAGGTGGAGTTCCGCGACTACACGGGCCTGTACTGCGTCGGTTGCGAGGCGTTCCTGACGCCGTCCGAGCTCGTCGACGGAAACTGCGCCGACCACGGCCGCCCGCCCGAGCAGCGCAGCGAGTCGAACTACTTCTTCAAGATGTCGGACTACTTCGACTGGCTCCGGAGTGAGCTCGAGACGAATCCCGACCTGATCACGCCACCTCGCTTCAAGAACGAGGTGCTCGGCATGATCGAGGGCGGCGGGCTCCAGGACCTGTGCATCACGCGGCCGGTCGAGCGGCTCTCGTGGGGCATTCCGGCCCCCTGGGACGAGAACTACGTGATCTACGTCTGGGCGGACGCCCTGATCAACTACCTGACCGGCATCGGCTACCCGGACGATCCGCAGTGGGAGCTGCGCTGGAGCCGCGTCCACCACCTGATCGGCAAGGACATCCTCAAGGCGCACGGGGTCTTCTGGCCGACCTTTCTGCGCGCGGCCGGGCTGCCGCTGTATCGGGGTCTTCACGTGCACGGCCACTGGCTGCTGGGAAGCCAGAAGATCTCCAAGAGCGCCTCGAACCTGGTCGACGCCCTGGGCCTCAAGGACAAGTACGGCTTCGAGCCGCTCCGCTACTACGTGCTGCGCGACATGCCGTTCGGCCAGGACAGCGAGTTCACCGAGGAGCACCTCGTGCGGCGCCTCAACTCAGACCTCGCGAACGACCTCGGAAACCTGGTGAGCCGCTCGCTCGGGATGGTCGAGCGCTACTTCGACGGCGTGGTTCCGGAGAAGCGAGCGCCGGGTACGCTGCGCGAGGCGGCGGCGCGCTCCGCCGAAGGCGTGCGCGCCGGCATGCAGGCCTTCTCGACGCGCAACGCCCTCGAGGCGCTCTTCGAGCTCGTCGGAGCCGCGAACAAGTACATCGAAGACGAGGCGCCCTGGAAGCTGGCCAAGGACCCGGCGCAACGCGAGGACCTCGAGGCGGTCCTCTACGAGACGCTCGAGGCGGTGCGGGTAGCCGCGACCCTGCTGTCGCCGTTCATGCCCCAGACCGGCGCATCGATCCTGGCACGCCTGGGTCTCGAGGCAACGGATGCGAGTCTCGCCGGCGATGTCGACTGGGGGCGGCTCGAGCCCGGCACGCGCGTCGTGAAGGGAGAGGCCCTGTTTCCGCGCGTAGAGCTCGAGTGACGCTCTTCGACAGCCACGCGCACCTCGGAGCCCCCGAGCTCTGGGTCGAGGCGGGTGACGTGCTCGACCGGGCACGCGCCGCCGACCTCGTCGGCGTGATCGCCGTGGGCTCCGGCTACGGACTCGAGCGCAACGCACACGCGGTGGCGCTGGCCAGCGAGCAAGCCGACGTCTGGGCCACGGTCGGCGTCCACCCCCACGAGGCGACGCTCTGGGACGAGCGCGCGGCGCGCGCGCTGACCGGCTGGCTCGCGCACCCGCGAGTGATCGCGGTCGGCGAGTGCGGGCTCGACTACTGGTACGAGAACTCGCCGCGCGACGCCCAGCGGGCGTGCCTGCGCGAGCACGTGCGGCTCGCGCACGAGGTGAAGCTCCCACTGGTGCTGCACGTGCGGCCGAGCCGGGACTCGCGAGACGCCTTCGACGACCTGCTCCGCATCTTCGACGAGGAGGGCGCGGAGCGAGCCGGGGGCGTGGTGCACTGCTTCACGGGCGACGCCCGCTTTGCGGGGGACTGCCTCGAGCGCGACTTCGACATCTCCTTCTCCGGCATCCTGACGTTCAAGAACGCGAGCGAGCTGCGAGAGGTCGCGACCGGCCTTCCGCTCGAGCGGCTCATGGTCGAGACCGACAGCCCGCTGCTGGCACCCCAGCCGCTGCGGGGCAAGCGGAACGAGCCGGCGTTCGTCTCCCACGTCGTCGAATGTCTGGCGGAGCTTCGCGGCAAGAGCTTCGAGAACGTCGCGGCGCGCACGGCCGAACGCGCCCGCCACACCTTCCGCCTGGACGCATGAGCGCGCTGCTGGAGCTGGCGATCTCGATCGCGCGCGAGGCGGGCGCCCTCCAGCGCGAGCGGCGCAACGAGCCGCGAACCATCGAGACCAAGAGCTCGGCGATCGACCTGGTGACGGACGTCGACGAGGCCTCGGAGCGGCTGATTCTCGAGCGCATCGCGGCTGCGCGGCCCGACGACGGCATCCTCTCCGAGGAGTCCGGTACCCGGGACGGCAAGAACGGCTACGTCTGGGTCGTCGATCCCCTCGACGGCACGACGAACTACGCGCACGGCATCCCGCACTTCGCCGTCTCGATCGGGATCGAGCGAGATGAAACGCGCGAGGTCGGTGTGGTCTACGATCCGATCAAGGAGGAGCTGTTCTCCGCGGAGCGCGGCGGGGGCGCATTCCTGAACGGCGAGCGGATTCGGGTGTCGACGGCGACCGAGCTCCAGCGCGCCCTCCTCGCGACCGGCTTCGCCTACGACGTGCACAGCGCCCGGGTCGACAACGTCGAGTACTTCACGCGCTTCATCAAGCGGGCCCAGGCGGTGCGCCGCGCCGGATCGGCCGCGCTCGACCTCGCCTATCTCGCCTGCGGTCGCTTCGACGGATTCTGGGAGCTCGACCTCCACGCGTGGGACGTCGCCGCCGGGTACCTGCTGGTGGAGGAGGCGGGCGGTGCCCTCTCGGATCTGACCGGCGGGCCACCCCCTCGCTCCGGCGCCGAGATCGTCGGCAGCAACGGTCCGCTCCACCCCGCCCTGCTGGCCGTCATCGCCGAGTCGACCTAGACGCTAGGGAGTGACCGTCTCCTCCGGGGCGGGCTCGGCGTCGGGCTCCTCCGGCTCGAGCCAGCGGTTCCGGAAGGCCTCGAGGCCGAGCGGCACGTCGCGTCCGAGGTCATTGTCGACGCGCCAGATCGACTCCCCCTGCGACGAGCGCGCCGCCAGTCCGTCGGGGAACTGCGGGCTTCCGAGGGAAAGCTCCCCGAGCACCTCGCCGTCCGCGTCCTCCAGGATCACCCGCACGCGCGGCCGATCGAGGCCGAGGTCGGCCGGGGCGACCGAGGCCTCCACCAGGCCGACCGCCTCGAGATCCTGGATCGCCCAGACCAGGTCGTCGAGCTTCCGGGACTCGACCCGGGTCTCCGGGTCCTCGGACGCCCAGCCTGCGTCCTCGCGCGCGAAGGCGTAACCGGCGTCGTGGCGCGGAAAGCGCAGCTCGATCCGCTGCGCGTCGTCGCCGGAGACCGCGAGCACCTGCTTGTAGCGGTAGCCGAAGAGGTCGGTCGGCACGGCCTCGAGCAGGCGCTTCGGGACCTCCATGACGACGCCGTGCTCGGCCACACGCGCGTACACCTTGTCGTCGACGCCTCCGAGCTCGATCCGCTCCCGCGCCTCGCTCGTCGCGAGCTCGAGGACGATCCGGGGCGAGGCCAGACCGTAGGCGTCGAGATCTCCCGGCTCGTCGACGAAGCCGCTGGCGCGCCCGAAGACGAAGTCCTGAACCAGCGTCTGGATGCGCGCGCCATCCGCGCGCGCCTCGAAGGGCTCCCGGATCTCCCAGACTTCGCCCTCCCCCTCGCGCTCGACGCGCTCGGCGGCCACGACGAGTCCGGGGCCGCTCGAGACGCGCAGCGACGCGATGTCCTCGCTCTCGAGCCGCGTGACCCGCTTGTCGCGCAGGTGCACCAGGCTCGGAGCGAGCGAGTCGATCTTCCACTGTGCGACCGCGTAGAGACGCTCCGGAACGTCGCTGCGAGCCACGTAACGGTTGGACCCGACCGGCGTCGTGGCGCCGATCTCGAGCTCGATCGGCTCCTTCTCGGGGGAGCTGACCCGCAGCCGTCGCCCGTCGCCTCCGAGCCCGAACGGCTCGAGCTCCGCGGGGGGGTCGTCGATCACGCTCTCGGCCTCGAGCTTCTCCAGCGTCGAGAGGATCCCTTCGACGCTCCCCTCGTCCGCCGGGAAGTCGATCGGCGCCTCGAGCCGCCAGCGGTCCGCGGCACCGGGCTCGCGGATCAGCTTCGCGGTCGCGCCGCCCTCCATCGGAAGCTCCAACGCGGTGACCGCCTCGCGGTCCACCTCGAGCACGACCTTTCGATCCTGCTCGACCTGCTCCTCCCGGGTGGGCCCCCGCTCGAAGAAGTAGACGAAGGCGGCCAGACCGATGGCGATCAGGGCCAGCAGCAGCGTCGCGCGCAGGTTCACGAGATTCTCAGGTGCGCCGGCGCCACCAGATCGCGATCCCGATCAGCAGAACCAGCTCGGGTGCTACGAACAGCGCGAGGTAGCGGAACGTCTGGAACTCCTGGCTCGTGAGCACCGCCATCGACGCCCGCGGGAGCTTGCGATCGATCGTGATGAACGACTCCTCGCCCACCAGCCAGTTGACCGCGTTGAGAAACAGGTCCGCGTTGTAGAACTCGGAGACATAGCGGTTGCGCGCGAAATCGGAGTCGCCCATGACGACGATGCGCCCGGCCCGGCTGCCCTCCGCGTGGCTCCCTCCGGAAGCCATGGAGCGGGCGGCGCCCAGCGAGACCGGTCCGGCGAGGTCGGTCTCGTCGAGCTGCACCTTGCTCTCCGCGACGAAGAGCTCGATGTCGGTCTCGGCCCAGCTCGCCTTGCTCGTGCGGGCGAGCTCGGCCACGTCGGTGTCGTCGCCCACGCCACGGACCGAACGGGCGAGCTGGAAGAGCGTCGGCTGGCCGCCCAGGTCAGCGGTGATCGGGTGGTCTCCGTAGTCCGTCACGATGGGCTGGACACCGAGCTGCGGACCGGCAAAGAGCTGGATCTGCTGGTCCACGATGACGTCGCTGCCGACCTCGAACCCCCACTCGCGCAGGCGCTCCTCGAGGTTGGTCACGACGATCGGATCGACGAGCACGAGGATCCCTCCGCCCCGCTCGAGGAAGCGTCCCAGCGCGTCCAACTCCCGATCGAGCAGCGACCGGTCGGGGCCGGCGACCACGACGGCATCGGCCTCCTCGGGCACGTCTTCGAGGTTCGCCAGCAGCAGCGAATCGACGCTCAGGTTCTCGTCTTCGAGCGCCTTCTTCATCTGGGAGAGCCCGGAAGCTCCCGTGTCGTCGGCGTCCGCCTCGCCGTGGCCAGTCAACACGTAGACGTTCCGGCGCGACGAGATCACGCTGCGGATCGCCTTGGTGATCTCTTCCTCGGTCGCCTGGGTCACGCGCGCGGTTGCCAGAGACTCCGCACAGGGACCGGCGCAGACGATCAGCACCCCGTTGGCGCGGATCTCGAACCGGTTGGCCAGCGCGGGGCGGGCGTTCGGGTCCACGAAGCGAACGCGGACGCGCTCACTGCGGTAGGTGTACTGCTCGAGGAGTCTCTCGGCGCCCGCCTCGGAGCCGGCGGCGAAGAAGGCCAGGATCTCGACCTCGGACCCCTCCGGGATCCCCTCGATCACGCTGGCGCTGGCCTGCGTCAAGCTGTGGACCGCGGCCTCGGTCCAGTCCCAGCGAACCGGATGGCGGACCGAGAGGTAGGCCGCGAGCCCGAGGATGACGATCGCGATGGCCGTCTGCACGATCAGGTTGCCGCCGTAGCGCGCGCTCCTTCGAGTAGAGCTGCGCGACAGCCGCTCGCGGAGCTGACCCATGCTGGTGGTGGCCGCGTACAGGAGCAGTGCGGCGGAGAGCGCGAAGTGCCCGTAGATCCAGACCAGCCGCGCCCCGGCGAACACCGCGACGAACCCGAATAGCAGGAAGACCAGACCGTACAGCGCGATCAGGATGCCCATCGACCCCGCCTACCTCCAGCGCAGCGACTCGAGCACCGCGCGCACGAGCGTCAGGAAGAAGAGGATGAACACGCCGAAGTAGACCAGGTCCTGGCTGCGCACCAGGCCTCCGAGCAGAGTGTCGAAGTGGGAGCCGATGCTCACGTACTCGAGGAACGCCCGGCCGGGCCCCTCCGGAGCCAGCTGCGCCGCGAAACCGATCATGTAGAGGAGCAGCGCCCCCAGGATCGACACGAGCCCCGCGACGATCTGGCTGCGCGTCAGGCTCGAGGCGAAGCACCCCATCGAGGCGAGCGCCGCACCGAAGGCGAAGAGTCCGATCAGACCCGCGAGGGTCTGCAGCGGCTCCGGGTCGCCGTACACGAACAGGAGTGCCGGAAACAGCGCCGACACCGCCACCAGCAGGGCGACGAACGCGAGCACCGCGAAGAACTTGCCGAGCACGATCTCCCAGATCGTGAGGGGGCTGGTGAGCAGCAGCTCGAACGTGCCGTTCGCGCGCTCCTCCGCGAACGCGCGCATCGTGATCAACGGAACGACGAACAGCAGGATGAACGAGCAGCTCCCCAGCCCGGGCGCGATCACGTAGCTGTTGAGGTTGAGCCGCGAGAGATAGTCGAAGAGCTGCATCGCCTGGATCTGCTGCAGCTGCTGTAGAAAGATGCCCAGGCCCACGAAGAAGAAGAAGCCGGAGAGGGCCATGTAGCCGGCGATCAGCACCCACGCGACGGGTGTCGAGAATAACGCGCGAAGCTCGCGGGCGGCGATCGCAGGGGCGTGCTTCACGCCGGCGAACCGTTCGTCGCCGACACCGCGGCGGCCGCCTCGCGCAGGAAGACGTCTTCGAGCGTCTCGCCGCCGCGAACCTCCTCGAGCGAGCCGTCCAGGCGAATTCGCCCCTGACTGATCAGCAGGACTCGACGGCAGATCGCCTCGACCTCGGGAAGGATGTGCGTCGAGAGGATGACGGTCCGCCCGCCGGTATCGGCGAGCTCGCGAATCAGGTTGCGGATCTCGACGATCTGGACCGGGTCCAGCCCCGAGGTCGGCTCGTCGAAGATGAGCAGGTCCGGCTCGTGAACGATCGCCTGCGCCAGGCCGACGCGCTGCCGGAAGCCCTTCGAGAGCGTGCCGATCACGCGGCGCTTCACCTCTTCGAGCCCGCACGCCCGCAGCGCGTGGTCGACCTTGTCGGCGCGCACCGAGCGGGGAACGTCCTTGATGTTCGCCGCGAACGCGACGTAGTCGCGCACGCGCATCTCGGGATAGAGCGGGGGCGACTCGGGCAGGTATCCGATCGCGCGCCGGGCCGCGATCGGCTCCTCGATGATGTCGCAGCCGGCGACGCGGACGCTGCCTGCAGAGGGGGGCAGGAAGCCGGTGATGACCCGCATCATCGTGGTCTTGCCGGCGCCGTTGGGGCCCAGGAGGCCCACGACCTCACCCCGCTCGACCTCGAACGAGACGTCCTGGACCGCAAGCAGATCCCCGTAGCGCTTGGAGAGTCCTTCGACCTGAAGCAACCGGCGCGTCCCCCTCCGCGATCGAATCCGAAACCGAATCCCGGGCCGGACTCGAGTGGCGCGCGAAGTTAACCGCGCCCTCCGGTGGCAGCAAGGCCCATCGGGTGCGTCAGAACTGGCGGGGATTCGCGAAACGGCGCAGCGACTCACCGAGCAGCTGAAAGCCCAGCAGCGTGACGAGAATCGCGAGTCCCGGGAACAGGATCAGGTGCGGATAGGAGCGCATCGCGGTGAAGCCGTCACTGGCCAGAACCCCCCAGCTCGCGAAGGGCGGCTGGATGCCCAGGCCGATGAAGGAGATCGTGGACTCGGCCAGGATCGCGGCGGGGATCCGGAACGTCGCGGTGACCAAGATCGGCGCCGAGACGTTCGGCAGGATGTGCCGGAGGAGTACGCGGGCCGGTGACGCGCCCGCGGCGCGCGCGGACTCCACCCACAGCTCCTCGCGGGCCTGGAGCACCAGGCCCCGGACCAGCCGCGCGACCGAGACCCAGCCGACGAGGCCGAGCGCCAGCACGAGCGCCAGCAGCCGCCGGTACAGGTCGGGCACCCCTCCGAGCAGCGACCCGAGCAGCTCGGTCAGAAGCACGATGACGAGGATGTCGGGGAGCGAGTAGACGACGTCGACGACCCGCATGAGCGCGCCGTCGGTGCGCCCGCCGGCGTAGCCCGAGAGCGCGCCGTAGCCGACCCCGATCAGCATGGCGAGCAGCGTGGCGCCCACCGCCACCACCAGCGAGATGCGCGCACCCTCGGCGACCCGGGCGGCGACGTCCCGCCCGAGCGCGTCGGTTCCCATGACGTGCTCGAAGCTCGGGCCCTCGAGAGCCCGATCCGAGTTCTGGGCATCGAAGGCGCGGCCGGTGACCGCGTCGCCGAGGATCGCGACGAGGCAGAGTCCCGCCACGAGTGCGACCCCCGCCCAGCCCCCTGCGGTCACGGCGCGCCCGCCTCGGGACGCAGGCGCGGGTCGAGCCACGCGTACAGCAGGTCGACTGCGAGGTTAGAGAGCACCACGAGCGCGGCGTACACGAGCGTGACCCCGAGAACGAGCGGGTAGTCCCGGTTCGTGACCGCCGTGACGAAGAAGCGACCCATGCCCGGGACCGCGAAGATCTGCTCGACCACGAACGAGCCGGTCAGGAGAACGGCGAGGAGCGGCCCGAAGTAGGTCACGACCGCGAGCAGCGCGTTGCGGAGCACGTGCCGGCGGCGCACCAGCGACTCGGGGAGACCCTTGGCCCGTGCGGTCCGCACGTAGTCGAGGTCCATGACCTCGATGACCGACGTGCGCGTGAGCTGCGCGACGTAGGTCGCGGGGAGCGCCGCCAGCGTGACGGCGGGCAGGATCACGTAGAGCGGACCTTCCCAGAGGGCTGCGGGGAGCCAGCCGAGGGCGAGCCCGAAGACCAGGATCAGGGCGGCTCCCAGGACGAAGCTCGGAACGGACAGGCCGAACAGCGCGACCACCTGCAGTGTCCGGTCGGCGGCCGAGCCGCGTCGCGTGCCGGCGGCCAGACCGATGGGAATGCCGACCGCAACCGCGAGCAGCAGCGCGACGCCGCCCAGGAGCATCGACACGGGAATCGCGTCCCGGAGAATCGCGGCGACGTCCCGGCCGGTGTACTTGTACGACGGTCCCAGATCTCCGCGCGCGAGACCGGCCAGGTAGTGCCCGTACTGGGTGAGCAGGGGCGCGTCCAGCGCGTAGCGCGCCTCGATGTTGCGCAGCACCTCGGGGGGCAGGGCCTTCTCGGTGTCGAACGGCCCACCGGGGAGAAAGCGCAGCAGTACGAAGGTGACCGTCGCCACCACCAGGAGCACCGGCACGCCCTGAGCCAGTCGGAGCAGCGCGTAGCGGATCACTCGACTCGGACCCGGTCCAGGAACAGGATGTCCATGGGATTCGGCTCGAAGCCGTGCACGCGGGGTGAGACCGCGAGGTTGATCGACTGCACGAAGAGCGGAGCGATCGGCACCTCCTCCTCACACAGGATCCGCTGTGCGGCATCGTACAGCGACTGCCTTCGCTCGGGCGACCGCGCGCGGGCGGCCTCCTCGACGAGTGCGTCGTAGCGGTCGTTCGCCCAGCCGGTGTTGTTGTTCGCGCTCGCGCCCGTGAACAGGCTCATGAAGTTGTCGGGATCGGGATAATCGGCCCCCCAGCCGAGTCGGTAGACGGGGGGCGTCGCGAGCCGAAGCTCCTTCAGGAAGACCTTCCACTCGCGGTTCTCCAGCTCCACCTCCACGCCGAGATGCGTCTTCCACTGCTCCTGGATCAGCTCGCCCACCAGCTTGTGCGTCTCGAGCGTGTTGTACAGGACCCGGATCGGCTCGAGCTGGCGCGGATCGACACCGGCCTGCGCGAGCAGCCGGCGCGCCTCCGCCGGATCGAAGCCGAGCCCGAGCGTCCCGTTGTGGTGCGGCATCCCCGGGGGAATCCAGCAGCTCGCGGGGATCTCACCCCCCTTGAGAAGCTTCGGGAAGGCGCTGCGGTCGATCGCCAGCGAGAAGGCGCGGCGCACCCGGGCGTCGTCGAACGGGGGCTCGCGAACGTTGAACCCGTAGTAGTAGCCGCGCAGCGCCGCTCGACTCCGGTACTCGGGCCGATCGACGTAGCGGCGGATCTCCAGGGGCGGCAGGCGCACGATGTCGAGGAGCCCCTGCTCGAAGAGCACAAGGGCGGTCGACTCGGCGGCGACCATGTAGCCGACCACGCGCTCGAGGAGCGGCGGCGCGCCGTAGAACCCGGGGTTCGCGACGAGGACGATCCGGTACTCGTGCTGCCACTCCTGGAGGAGGAACGGACCGAGCGTCTGGATCGCGCCCGGCTCGGTCCAGGAGTCGCCGTACTGCTCGACCAGGTCCTCGCGTCCGGGAAACGTGACCATGAAGGTGGTGATCGAGGGGAAGTAGACGAGCGGCGCCTCGAGCTCGACCTCGAGCGTGTGCGGATCGAGCGCGCGCACGCCGACCCGGCTCGGGTCGGTCTGCTCGCCGGCGTTGAAGGCGCGCGCCCCGCGCACCGGAAACAGGAAGTAGGCGTACTCGGCCGCCGTCGCCGGGTCGAGGAGTCGGCGCCAGGAGTAGACGAACTGCTCGGCCCGCAGCGGCACGCCGTCCGTCCAGCTCACGTCCCGACGCAGGTGGAAGGTGTAGGTCCCGCCGTCCGGCGAGACGTCCCAGCGCTCCGCCAGCGCGGGCGCGGGCCGGAGATCGGGGCCCAGGCGTGTCAGCCCGCGCATCAGCTGCTCGATGACGGTGATCGAGACGCCGTCGGTCGCGCGGGTCCAGTCGAGCGTCGGCGGCTCCGTCTGGAGGTTGATGCGGAGCGTGCCCTCGACGGGTGGGCCGCTTCCACAAGCGAGCGATCCGAGCAGTGCGCCGGCGACGACCCCTAGTCGCCAGAGCTTCAAACCCGCCCCCACCCGCTCCGCCATGGCTCGAACTTAGCAGGCGGCTGCTACTCTCCCCCGCCGTGCGAGTCGCCATCGTGATCGAGCGCTTCGAGCCCGGGGGCGAGGGCGCCGAGAGGGCCGCCTGGTACCTGGCCCGGGAGCTGGGGACCCGGAGGGTCGACCTCACCGTCGTCTGCAGAACGCGAGCCGGCACGGTGCCACGCGGCGTCGACGTGATCCGCGTAGCCAGCTGGGGCGCCTGGCTGCCCGGCCGCACGGGGCGCTTCTCGCGCGCGGCGCAGCGGGTCACTCGAGACCTGTTCGATGTCGTGCACGCGTTCTCGCGGACGCGCTACCAGAACGTCTATCGGTCGGGTGGCGGCTGTCACGCGGACTATCTCGAGCAGGTTTGCGCGCGACCGCGCCTGCGGCGCTGGCTGTCGCCCCGACACCGCGGGATCGTGAAGCTCGAGCGGCGGGTGTTCCGCGACCCGGTGCAGATCATCCACTGCGACTCGCAGCGAGCGGCGCAGGCCATCGCGGATCGCTACGACGTGCCGCCGGGCCGCCTCTGGGTGATCTACAACGGCGTCGACACCGAGCGGTTCCACCCGCGCCACCGCGAGGGATCCCGGGCGTCGCTGCGCGCCGCGCTCGGGCTGGCGGGACCCACGGCGCTGTTCGTGGGGAGCGACTGGGAGCGCAAGGGGCTCGACCGCGCGATCGAGGCGCTGGCTCACGGCCCGGCGGGGACCGAGCTGGTGGTCGCCGGCCGCGGGAACGAGCGGCCCTATCGAGCGGTGGCCGAGGGGCTCGGGGTCGGGCAACGCATCCACTGGCTCGGCCGGCGAGAAGACGTCGCGGAGCTGTACGGAGCGGCGGACCTCTTCGTGCTGCCGACGCGCTACGACCCGTTCTCCGATGTGTGTCTCGAGGCGATGGCCTCCGGTCTGCCGGTCGTCACGAGTGGCGCGAACGGAGCCGCCGAGCTGATCGGACAGGGCGAGAACGGTCTCGTGTTCGACGAGAGCTTCGAGACCGCCTTCCACCTGCTGTCCGAGCCGCGCAGGCTGGCGCGCATGGGAGCCGCGGCGCGGCGAACCGCCGAGGAGCACAGCTGGGCGCGACACGCCGACGAGGTGATGGCCCTCTACACGCGCGCCAGGATTTAGCCGGGTATCGGCGGGCGAAGCCCGCCTGCCGGCCTTCGCTCGGCTGCGCCTCGCTGCGCGCGCCGCTACTGCGGCGCTTGCAGGTCTCGCGGCCTGCTCCACCTGCCGGGAGTTTTGGGGATCAGGGGGCGTCGCTGGCGTAGATGCTGAGCCACTGGTAGTAGACGCCGGCCAGGCGTCCCGACTCCCCCTCCACATGCTTGAAGTCCGACCCGCCCGGTGCCGACGACAGGATCTGCTCGAACAGGGCGATCTTGCGGTTGGGCTCGTCGGGGTTGGCGCTGTGGAAGACGACGTCCGTGTGATCGACCTCGTGGAGGAGGTTCAGCACGAGCGTCGCGAGCGTGAAGAGCTTGTGCGGACCCTCGGTCGCCTCGACCGAGAAGCGAGGGACGTCGACTTGTTCCAGACCGAAGTTGTACTCGATGCGCATCGGCAACTCTCCTCAGAATGGGGCCAGGTGACAGGCCGAGGCGTGATCCGTGGCGACCGAACGTAGCGCGGGAGCTTCCTGCGCGCAGACTTCGACCGCCTTCGGACAACGCGGGTGAAACGGACAACCGGGTGGGGGCGAGATGGGACTCGGGACGTCTCCCTCGAGCACGATGCGCTCCTGCCGGTGAGCCGGATCGGGGAACGGCACGGCCGAGAGCAGCGCCTCGGTGTAGGGGTGCTGCGGTGCGGAGTAGACCCGCTCCGCGGGGGCCGTCTCGACGATGCGGCCCAGATACATGACGTACACGCGGTCCGCGAGGTGGCGGACCACGCGCAGGTCGTGCGAGATGAAGAGGTACGCG
>CAZLBF010000386.1:0-9768 GCA_964557495.1 uncultured Myxococcales bacterium
TGTCTCGGACCAGCCTTGACACTGGGGAGACATGAGGCAAAGCTCCGCCGCGAAGGGGGCCAGACCATTGGCGCGCAGGAGTCCAACGGCGACGTACGCGCTCGGGGCGGTCGTACGGTTGACGGGTGTGTCGGACCACACCTTGCGCGCCTGGGAGCGTCGCTACGGCGTGGTCAAGCCGCAGCGGACGCCCGGCGGCACGCGTCGCTACAGCGAGTCGGACATCGCTCGCCTGCGCCTGCTGCGCCGCGGGGTCGACGCCGGACACCCGATCAGTGAGCTGGCGAAGCTCTCCGACCGCGAGATCGAGCGACGCCTCGGGGCCCTGGTCGACGAGCCCTCGCCGCGTATGGACGCGTTCGTCCGGGCTCTCGAGCGGCTGGACGAGCGGGAGCTCGAGCGGCTCCTGGGTGCGCGACTCGCGGCGCTGGGCGCGCGGGAGTTCGGGCGGACGGTCGCCGCCCCGCTGCTACGCGAGATCGGGGAGCTCTGGCGGGCGCAGAAGCTCTCGGTAGCGGCCGAGCACGCGGCCACCGTGGTGCTGCGCGGACTGCTCGGCTCAGCGCTGCGCTTTGGCTCAGAACGTCCGTCCGAGGTCACGGTGCTGTTCACCACGCCTCCGGGCGAACGGCACGAGCTCGGCACGCTGATCGCGGCCGTCTGCGCACAGCAGCTCGGCGCGCGCGCTCTCTACCTCGGGCCGGACCTGCCACTCGACGAGATCGTCGAGGCCGCGCTCGAGGCCGATGTCGACGCCGTCGCGCTCGGTGTGGTCAAGCGAGCGCGGAAGGCCTTGCTGGCCGACCTGCGGGAGCTGCGCGGCGCGCTGCCGCTCGAGGTGGGCATCTGGGTCGGAGGGGCAGCCGTCCAGGGGCTGCAGCCTCCGTCCGGTGTGATCTCGATCGAGTCGCTCGAGCAGCTCGAAGAGCAGGTCGAGCTGCTACTCGCTCGCGCCTAGCGGCCCCCTACGCCCCGCCGTCAAAGGCCCGTAGGCACGCCGAGCTGGCGCGCGCCCGAAAGGACGGCCACGCGCCTGTCTTCGTGCAACCCGGAGCCGAGGCTCCGCAGAACCCGGTGCTGTGACGGCCGTTGAGCGGGTAGAGATCCCGCTGGGCGCGCGCACCCTCGAGCGTGAGCTGCGGCTGCGTGTGTAGACGATGCGTCGCAGGAGGCGGCTCGGCTCGATCGGCCGACGCCGGCGATGCATGGCCGTGCTCCTCTCTGAACCGGGCGTAGACGTCAGTCTCTGATGAGGTGTTTTCAAGATAAAATCTATATATTATGCTGACTTCTGTATAGAAGAGCGGGAGGGTGAAATGATCGAGCGCGCGATCGGGCTGGCGGAGCGCCACTGGCTGCCGGATGCCCTGATCCGCCGTGGCATCCGAGGAATGCTTGCCCGGCGCCTCCGTGAGGAGGCCGCCGGCGATTGTGAGCGGGCCCAGGAGCGACTCGAGGCCTGGCTGGACGAGGTCCGCGGCTCGCCCGTGGTCATCGAGATCCACGCGGCCAACGCCCAGCACTACGAGCTACCCGCCGATTTCTTTGGGCTAATTCTGGGTCCCTGGCGAAAGTACAGTGCCTGCCTGTGGCGCCCCGGGACCCGGCTCCTCGTGCACGCCGAGGAGGAGATGCTCGCACTCACCTGTGAGCGTGCCGGGATCGAGGACGGGATGCGCGTGCTGGACCTGGGTTGCGGCTGGGGGTCGCTCTCGACCTGGATCGCGCGCCACTACCCGCGCTGCCGCGTGCTCGCGCTCTCGAACTCGAAGGCCCAGCGAGAGCACATCCTGGCGCGGCGCGACAGGTTCGGCCTCACCGGGCTCGAGGTGTTCACCGTCGACGTCAACGACTTCGAGGCGACCAGTCGCTTCGACCGGGTCGTGTCGGTGGAGATGTTCGAGCATGTGCGGAACCATCCGCTGCTCCTCTCGCGCATCGCGCGCTGGCTCGAGCCCGAGGGTCAGCTGTTCGTCCACGCGTTCTGCCACCGCAGCCTGGCGTATCCCTACGAGGCCGAGGGGAAGGCCAACTGGATGGGCCGCCACTTCTTCACCGGCGGGATGATGCCCTCCGACGCCTGGCTGTTGCGCTGCCAGGACGACCTGCGGGTCCTCCGCCACTGGCGCGTCTCGGGCCGACACTACCAGCGCACGCTCGATGCCTGGCTCCAGAACCTGGACACATCCCGCGAGGTCGCGAGGGAGGTTCTGGCGCACGCGTACGGAGACGAACAGGCTTCTCTCTGGCTCCAGCGCTGGCGCATGTTCCTGCTCGCCTGCTCGGAGCTGTTCGGGTACCGGGGCGGCCAGGAGTGGTGGGTTGGACACTACCTGTTCGGGCAGCGCGACGTACGGAGCGGCGATGCGTAGTGCGCTGTACCGAGGCTGGGTCCGGCACCGGTGCTTCGCTCCGGTCGAGCACGCCTTCCGGCGTCCGCTCTTCATGCTGTACCTCGATCTCGGTGGAAGCAGATCCCCTTCATCCCCCATTCCGGAGGTCTGCGATGTCCGAAAGAGACGCCCGCTCGCTGATGGGGCCCCGAGCATCCGGCCCCGGCGGAGCTGACATGTCGACCCACGATTCCAACGCTCGGCCGATATCGCGGATCCTGCTCACTGGCGCTACCGGCTACGTCGGCGGGAGACTGCTCACTGCGCTCGAACGAAGCGGCCAGCAGGTGCGTTGCCTGGCGCGACGCCCGGAGTTCCTGAAGCAGCGGGTGAGCGAGGGCACCGAGGTGGCTCGAGGCGATCTGCTCGAGCCAGAGTCGCTCGAGAGCGCGCTCGAGGACGTCGACGTTGCTTACTACCTCGCGCACTCGATGGGGGAGGCGCACGGCTTCGCCGAGCTGGAGTGCCGCAGCGCCCGGAACTTCGCCGCGGCGGCACGGGCCGCGGGCGTGAAGCGGATTATCTATCTCGGGGGTCTGGGCGGAGAGCGGGACCTGTCCGAGCACCTCCAGAGTCGCCACGAGGTGGGCCGCATCCTGCGCGAGTCCGGCATCCCCACGATCGAGCTGCGCGCGTCGATCGTGATCGGCTCGGGTAGCCTCTCCTTCGAGTTGGTCCGCGCCTTGGTCGAGCGGCTGCCCGTCATGGTGACGCCCCGCTGGCTGCGCATGCAGGCGCAGCCGATCGCGATCGAGGACGTGATCGCCTACCTGCTCGAGGCGCTCGAGATCGAAGCGCCCGAGAGCGCCATCTACGAGATCGGGGGACCGGATCGGGTCACGTACGAGGATCTGATGCGCGAGTACGCCCGGCACCGGGGCCTCCGGCGCTGGATCTTCCGCGTGCCACTGCTCACACCCAGGCTCTCGAGCCTGTGGCTCGGACTGGTCTCGCCCGTCTACGCGCGCGTCGGCCGCAAGCTCGTCGACAGCACGCGCAACGAAACCGTGCTGCGGAGCCAGCTGGCGCTCGAGGTCTTCTCCGTACGCCCGCGCGGTGTGCGCGAGGCGATCGAACGCGCCCTTGCGAACGAGGATCTGAGCTTCGCCGAGACGCGCTGGTCGGATGCGATCTCCTCCTCGGGCGCGCGGCGCCGGCGCGGGGGCGTGCGCCTCGGCTCCCGCATCGTCGACTCGCGAGCCGCCCTGGTCGCGGGCGCGCCGGAGCGCGTCTTCAAGCCGGTGCGCCAGATCGGCGGTCGCTACGGCTGGCACTACGGAGACTGGCTGTGGGCGATCCGTGGCGCGCTCGATCTACTCCTGGGCGGGCCGGGAATGCGACGCGGGCGGCCGGAGGGTCGCGAGCTACGTCCCGGTGACGCGCTCGACTTCTGGCGCGTGGAATCCTTCGAGCCGGGCCGGCTGCTGCGCTTGCAGGCCGAGATGAAGCTCCCGGGTCGAGCCTGGCTCCAGTTCGAGGTCGAGCCGCGGGAGCAGGGATCGATGCTGACGCAGACGGCGATCTTCGAGCCGATCGGAGTCCTCGGCCTGGCCTACTGGTACGGGCTGTATCCGATCCACGCGCTCATCTTCGGGGGTATGCTCCGGCGCATGGCTCGGAAGACCTCCACGGCGTGAGCGATCTAGCCGCCCCGAAGCTGCGCATCGGCGTTTCCGCATGCCTGCTCGGCCAGCAGGTCCGCTTCGACGGGGGGCACAAGCGCGATCTCTTCCTGCTCGAGACCCTGGGCCCGTTGGTCGAGTGGGTACCCGTCTGCCCCGAGGTCGAGATGGGCCTGGACATTCCGCGGCCAACGCTGCGGCTCGAGCGCGACCGCCCGGACGGAGAGCTCCGGCTCGCGATGCCCAAGTCTGGACGCGACTACACGAGCCAGATGAATGCGTACGCTGCGCGTCGCAGCCGCGAGTTGGTTGCCGAACGCCTGTCGGGCTACGTGTTCAAGAAGGACTCCCCGAGCTGCGGCCTACGTTCGGTCAAGGTGTACCCGGCCAAGGGCCCTGCGAGCCGCACGGGGGTGGGGCTCTTCGCGGAGACGCTCTTGAGCCGGTTCCCGCACCTTCCGGTCGAGGACGAGGGGCGCCTTCACGACGCCCGGCTGCGCGAGAACTTCGTGAGCCACGTATTCGCGTACCGGCACTGGCAGGACCTGGAGCGAGAGGGCTTCGCGGTCGCGAGCCTGATGCGCTTTCATAAGCTTCACAAGCTGACCATGATGGCTCACAGCCAGAACGGCATGCGTCGACTGGGAAGGCTGCTCGGGAGCAGCGATGGACGCCGTCCGGTGCGCGGCCTTGCCGCCGCCTACCTGGACGAGTTCACCGCAGTAATGCGTCGGCCCCCGACGCGCAAGAGTCACACCAATGTGCTCCAGCACCTGGCAGGCTACGTCTCGAAGCAGCTCGATCCGCACGACCGACGCGAGCTGACCGAGACGATCGAGCAGTATCGGCTGGGGCTCGTGCCGCTGATCGTCGCGATCACGCTGCTGCGCCATCACGCGCGGCGCCAGGAGCAGCCCTATCTGAGTGATCAGGTCTATCTGTACGCCCACCCGCACGAGCTGATGCTTTTGAATCAGATCTAATTATATCTAGATTATATCTAGATATTGTATATAATGACTCTCGTATGGAGATCGAATCGACCGAAAGGACCTACCCCCTGAAGGCGGTGGTGCGCTCCACGGGCCTATCGGAGCACCTGCTGCGGGCATGGGAACGTCGCTATCGGGCCATCCTGCCGATGCGAACGCCTGGGGGAACGCGGCGTTACAGCGATGCAGACGTGGCTCGTCTGCAGCTATTGCGGGCCGGTGTCGAGGCGGGCCATCCGATCAGCGAGCTCGCCTCGCTCCCGGACGCCGAGCTCGAGGGGCGGTTCAGCGAGCACTCGACTCCGAGCGGAGCGTTGCTCGACGAGCTGCTGGATGCGGTCGAGCGGCTCGACGCCCGCGAGCTGGAGCGACTGCTGACCGTTCAGTTTCACCTGCTGGGCCCGCAATCGTTCGCGAGGCGCGTCGCCGATCCGTTGCTGGCCGAGATCGGTCAGCGTTGGGTGCGCGGTGAGATCGAGATTGCTGCGGAACACCTCGCGACCTCGATGCTTCGCACCATCCTGGGTCTCGCTCTGCGTACCAGTTCGTCGGCAGAACGCGACCCGCCCATTCTGGTCACGACGCCGCCGAGCGAGCGACACGAGCTCGGCGCGCTGATCGCGGCGGTCGCAGCCGTTGCGGCGGGCGGCAACGCAGTCTACCTGGGGCCGGAGATGCCGCTCGAAGACCTGACCGCCGCGGTGCGGCGCCTGGACGCGGCGGTGGTCGCGCTCAGTGTGGTGCAGCTGGAGCGCGGAGCCGGCGAGAGCTTCATCCGGGAGCTGCGCGAGCGCTTGGGACCGGAGGTCGAGATCTGGCTCGGTGGAGCCGGGGCCTCGGAGCTCGCAAACGTTTCCGGCGTCGCGGTCGTGGACAGCCTCGAGGATCTGGAACGGCGAGTGGGCCTCATGATCCACTCGACCCGATAGCGGGAGGGAAGCGATGCGTAAGCGCGAGGACGAAGACAGAACACGGCAGCTGCTCGAGCTTCTGGATGAGGTGCATGTGCTCACCGGTCAGTCCTACGTCGAGCTTCTGAAGGACGTGACGCTGCCGGAGACCGGCGAGATGGCGCCGATCGTCGCAGTCGAGGCGGCGCTCGGGGCCTGAATCAGGCCTCAGGCACCGTCAGCAGCCAATCAGATAGGGACGCAGCGATCGAGTCCGCCCTCGAGGGGATTCATCAGAGAAACGGAGATTCCTTGATGTCCGCAGCCCCGCTCCTGGAACTCGACTCCCGGCCGCGCCTGCGTCCGGTGACGCTCCCCGACGTGGCTCTGCATCAGCAGCCGCTCCGGGCTCGCGGTTGCATCGATCGGGTGGGAATGGAGAAGATCGAGCTGCCTATTCGACTGCGCGACGAGCGCGGCGAGCTCATCACCGTGCCCGCCGAGGCGGACGTCTTCGTGAGCCTCGACTGCGAGGACGCCAAGGGCATTCACATGTCGCGCCTTTTCCTCGCCCTCCAGGAGACGCTCGGCACGACGGAGCTCACACCGACGTCGCTGGAGCTGCTGCTCGGCGACTTCCTCCGCTCACACGCGGCGATCAGCGGGTCGAGCCACATCCGCATCCGCTTCAACTACCTGATTCAGCGCGAGTCGCTGGAGAGCGGCCACCTCGGCTGGAAGAGCTATCCGCTCGAGATAAGTGCGAGCCTCGAGGACGGCGAGCTGCGCATCGAGCTGGGTCTCGAGGTTGTATACTCGAGCACCTGTCCGTGCTCGGCGGCTCTCTCGCGCGAGATCATCGCCCGGGACTTTCAGCGTGTCTTCACCGACAGCGAAGCGCCGGTGAGCGAGGTGGCCGTATGGCTTCGCTCCGATGCCGGCCTTCCTGCCACCCCCCACAGCCAGCGCAGCTTCGCCGAGATCCAGATCGTGCTGGACCCGTCGACCAAAGAGCTTCCGATCGTGGAGCTTCTCGACGCGGTGGAGGATGGACTCGGCACTCCGGTACAGGCGGCCGTCAAGCGTGAGGACGAGCAGGCCTTCGCGGCGCTCAACGGCCGCAACCTCATGTTCTGTGAGGATGCGGCGCGGATCGTGAAGCGGACGCTCGACGCAGACCCTCGCGTGCGCGACTTCCGCGCCAAGATCCGCCACGAGGAGAGCCTGCATCCGCACGATGCCGTCGCGGTGATCACCAAGGGCGTGCCCGATGGCTTCACCGCCTGACCGCCTCTGCCCTGGACCGCAAAGAAGGGACCGCCCATGACCGAAGCCATACAGGCACCCAGCCCAGCGGGACTGCTCGGTCAGGCCTGGGGGCTCCTCGAGCTACCGAGGCTGCTGGTGCAGTTTCCCAAGCTCGCGAGGCAGCCGCGGGGACGAGGCCAGCGCGTGCTGGTGCTGCCGGGATACGGCGCGGGAGATGCATCGACGGCCCTGCTGCGCGCCTACCTCCGCTTCCTCGGCTACCGGCCTCGAGGCTGGGGTCTCGGGCGCAACGACGGCGAGGTTCCGGACCTGCTGCCCCGCGTCGTGGAGCGACTCGAAGCCGTGGCGCGCGAAGAGGGCAGTGCGGTCCGCGTCATCGGATGGAGCCTGGGTGGCTACCTGGGGCGCGAGGCGGCGCGCGAGCGGCCGCAGGCGGCGCGCCAGGTGATCACGCTGGGCAGTCCGGTCGTGGGCGGCCCCAAGTACACGGCGGTTGCGGGGGCGTATCGCCTGCGGGGCATCGACCTCGACGAGATCGAGGCCGCGGTCGCGGAGAGAAACCGCCTGCCGCTCGCTACGCCCGTCACCGCAGTCTACTCCCGCAGCGACGGCGTCGTTGCGTGGCAGGCGTGCATCGACCGCCACGCGCAGAACGTGGAGCACGTCGAAGTTGAAACCACACATCTGGGACTCGGGCTCTCGCCGGAGGTCTTCCAGATCATCGCCGAGCGACTCGCTCGCCAGGAGACACCATGATGACAAGATCGACCCTGCCCGCCTGCCTGGCTCTCGGCCTCGCGTTCGCCCTCCAGGGGGCGGTGGCTCCGGAGGTGGCGGCCGAAGAGCACGGGGATCACGCGTCGTTTCTCGGGCTCGAGGCGCGACGCCTGAATGGCGACACCGAGTCGCTCGACCGCTACCGCGGCCAAGTGCTGCTCGTCGTCAACACGGCGAGCCGCTGCGGCTACACACCCCAGTACGAGGGACTTCAGGCGCTCTATGACCGCTTCGAGAGCCAGGGCTTCAGCGTGCTCGGCTTTCCCTCCAATGACTTCGGTCGCCAGGAGCCCGGCAGCGACTCGCAGATTCGGGAGTTCTGCCGGCTGAACTACGGCGTCAAGTTTCCGATGTTCTCCAAGGTGAGCGTGAAGGGGTCCGACGCCCATCCGGTGTACGTCTACCTCACGTCCCTTCCCGAGCCAATCGGCGGCCCGGTGCAGTGGAACTTCGAGAAGTACCTGGTCGACCGGAACGGAACGGTCGTCGCCCGCTACGCATCACGCGTGCGTCCGCAGGACCCGGGCCTCGTCGGTGAGATCGAGCGTCTGCTCTCCGAGCCGCGCCCGGAGTCGCCGGAGGCCGATCTTGCGCCGTGAAGACTGGGTCCGCGAAGGAATGCGTCTGGGACTATCCGCGTCCGCCCCGGCTCGAGAAGACTCCGAAGCACATCCGCATCGAGTTCGCCGGCGTGGTCCTGGCAGATACCCGTGCCGCATTTCGCGTGCTCGAGACGAGCCATCCGCCCGTGTACTACATCCCGCCGGAGGACGTGGCCCTGCAGTACCTGGTAAGGGCCCCCGGCAGCTCGTACTGCGAGTGGAAGGGCAGCGCCGGCTACTACAGCGTCGTGGTCGGCGACGTCCGTCTCGAGAAGGTCGCCTGGTTCTACGCCGATCCGACGCCGGTCTTTGAGCCGATCCGGGATCACATCGCCTTCTACGCGGAGCCCATGGATGGCTGCTTCGTCGACGGCGAGCGCGTCGCGTCGCAGCCGGGCGACTTCTACGGCGGCTGGATCACCTCGGATCTCGTGGGCCCCTTCAAGGGAGGACTCGAAACCCACGGCTGGTAGCGACGCCTGGCTAAGGGGCGGGCGGCTGGGGGGTTCGGTTCAAGCGCTCGAGGTCGTATCCGTGTGCCTCGATGCGAGTGAGCAGCGTGTCATAGAGCGCCGGATCCAGAGTCGGGGTTCGAGAGAGGATCCAGAGGTAGTCCCTGGAGGGATGGCCGACGACGGCGTGCCGGTACTCGGGGTCGAGCTCGATGATCCAGTAGTCGCCCCGGAAGGGCCAGAAGAACTGGACCTTCAGCTTGGCCGGGGATCCGTGCGGATCGGCCAACCAGGCCACGCCCTCGGCGCGGCGGAGCTCCCCGTCGAACGATCCGTCTCGGCACTCGTTCTCGACTCGTATCCGGCCGTCATCCCGAAGCGAGTAGCTCGCTCGGGTCGCTACGCAGCCCCGCTGAAAGGGCTGCGGGAAGCTCGCGACCTCGTACCAGCGACCGAGGTAGCGATCGAGGTCGACCTCGTCCACGACGTCCAGGGGCGGGCTCGCGCTGTGGCAAGCCGCCAGCACTGCGAGCAGAACCAGCCATGCACTTCGTGACGCAAATGAGAGCGTAGCTCGGGGCGGCTTCAACGCGGCACCCATCATATGACTAGGAGCTCGCACGCTGCCGCGGCGGCCCCGGGAAGAAGGCGTTTGTCCGCTGCACGTACTCCCGGTAGCCGGGCCGGCGCTCGCCGATGGTGCGCTCGAGCATCGCGACGCCCGAGACCCGCAGCAGCAGGAAGCTCATCAGCGCCGGGCCGATCAGACCA
>CAZLBF010000387.1:0-5418 GCA_964557495.1 uncultured Myxococcales bacterium
GGATCATGGCCGAGCTCTGGCTGTCGAGCGCAGCGTTGTTCCTCTGGCTGGCCGTGGAGCCGGGAGTCGTACGGAACCTGGCCTGGAACGTGATGCTGATTGGCGGCACCTCCACGCTCCTCTTCAACGGAAACCCGCTGCTGCGCTTCGACGGCTGCTACGTGCTCTCCGACGCGCTCGAGATCCCCAACCTGGCGGCCCGCTCGAAGAGCTACGTCGCGCACCTGTTCCAGCACCGCGTGCTCGGGCTCCCGGAGCGGCGGCACCAGCACTACGCGCCGGGAGAGCGCGGCTGGCTGGCGAGCTACGGGGTGGCGGCGTTCGTCTACCGGCTCTTCATCACCGTCGCGATCGCACTCTTCGTCGCCGGGAAGTTCTTCGTGATCGGTGTGGCGCTCGCGCTGCTCTGCCTGGCCACGCAGGTCGCGGTGCCGCTCGGCCGGAGCGTACACCACATGTGGGTGAACGATCCCCGCTTTCGCGAGCGCCGCGGCCCGACGCTGCTGCGACTGGCGGGGCTCGGTGCCGCACTGGCGGCGATCCTGCTGGCTCCGCTGCCGTCGGCGACGCGGGGCGAGGGTGTCGTCTGGCCTCCCGAACACTCGCAGGTGCGCGCGGGGACCGACGGCTTCGTGCGCGAGATCCTGGTCGCCCCCGACTCTCGCGTCGAGCGCGGCCAGGCGCTGCTGATCCTCGAGGATCCGATGCTGCAGAAGCGCGTGCGGGTGCTCGAGGCGCGCGTGCGCGAGCTGCGCGCGCGCTACCAGGCCGAGAGGCGGGACGACTCGCTTCGCGCGGAGCTGGTCCGGGAGGAGCTACACGCAGTCCAGGCGAGCCTCGAGCAGTCGCGCGAGCGACTCGCAGCCGCGATCGCACGCAGCCCCGCCGACGGACGCTTGTTCCTGCCGCGCGCCGCAGAGCTTCCCGCCCGCTTCGTTCGCCGAGGTGAGCTGCTCGGGTACGTCACCGACCTGGAGGCACCGACGGTGCGGGCGGTGGTCTCGGCTGTCGAGATCGCGCGGGTGCGCGACCGCACGGTCGGCGTCGAGGTGCGCCTCGCCGACCGGATCTCAGACGTACTGCCGGCCGAGATCCGCCTCCAGGTCCCTACCGCGACGACTTCGCTTCCGAGCGCCGCACTCGGCGCGGCCGGCGGTGGCCGCATCGGCGTCGACGCGAGCGACGAGCGGGGGCTGACCGCCGCCGAGAGGGTGTTCGTGCTCGACGTCGCCCTGCCCCGCGAGGCGCACGTGGTCGGCCTGGGCCAGCGCGCCTACGTGCGCTTCCGCCACCCTCCCGAGCCGCTCGCCCTACGCCTGATCTCGGGCGTGCGGCGGCTCTTCCTGGCCCGCTTCCATGTCTAACGCCAGCCTGCGTCCTGGGGCTGCGCTCGGCGCCTATCCGGAACGGCTCGAGCCTCGGCCCGGGTGGCTCGACCGCAAGGCGGCCCGGCTCGCCGACCTGGCTCACTGGCGCGATTGGCGTACCGAGCGCCTGCGGAGCTTCGCAGAGCGAGTCCGGGTGCGCAGCCGGGAGCTTCAGGATCGGGACGCGGCCGCACTCGAGCTCGAGGTCGCGGACCTGCGCCGGGACCTCGTCCAGGGCGACTTCGCGGACGCCGTGGTCCTGCGCACGTTCGCGCTGGTGCGCGAGATGTCGCGCCGCACGCTCGGGCTCGAGCACTTCGACGTCCAGATCATGGCCGGCTATGCCCTGCTCCACGGCATGCTGGCGGAGCTGGAGACGGGCGAGGGAAAGACCCTGGCCGCGACGCTGCCGGTGTGCACGGCGGCGCTCGCGGGCATCCCCGTCCACGTGATCAGCGTGAACGACTACCTGGTCGAGCGCGACGCGGAGCTGCTGCGTCCGCTCTACGAGGCGCTCGGGCTGTCGGTAGGCACGGTGCTCGAGAGCTGCCCCGAGCCGGGGTCGCGGCGCGCCGCGTACGCCTGCGCGGTCACCTACGTGAACAACAAGCACGTGGCCTTCGACTATCTGCGCGACCGCCTGCTGCGCCGCGCGCGCCCCGAGCTGGCGGCGGGGGGGGCGCCGCACGAGCCGGGGCTGCTGATGCGCGGGCTCTGCTGGGCGGTGATCGACGAGGCGGACAGCGTGCTCGTCGACGAGGCGCGGACCCCGCTGATCCTTTCGCGCCGCACGGTCAACACCGACCTCGAGGCGACCTGCCGCGTCGCACTGTCGCTCTGCGATCGCCTGAAGGAGGGGGAGGACTTCGAGCTCGACGCACGGTCCGGCCAGATCGAGCTCACAGAGCTCGGCGAGGAGCAGGTCGAGCTGGCGACCGCCGCGATCGGCGGCGTGTGGGCCGGCACGCGCCGGCGCGAGGAGCTGGCCCGCCAGGCGCTCTCCGCCAGGTTCCTGTACCGGCGGGACGAGCACTACGTCGTGCGGGAGGGCCGGGTGGAGATCATCGACCCGCACACCGGGCGTCGCATGCCGGACCGGAGCTGGGAAGGTGGCCTGCACCAGATGGTCGAGGTGAAGGAAGGCTGCGAGGTGACGGGCCAGAACGAGACGCTCGCTCGCATCAGCTACCAGCAATTCTACCAGCGCTACCTGCGGGTCTCCGGTATGACGGGCACCGCGCGCGAGGTGGCGGGTGAGCTGCGCGACGTCTATGGCCTACGCACCCTCTCGATCGCGCCCCGCTGCGGCGTGACGCGCCGCGGGTGGCCGGAGCGGACGTTTGCGACCGCGGACGAGAAGTGGAGCGCGGTTCGGGATCGCGTCGTCGAGCTGCATAGGGAAGGCCGCCCGGTGCTCATCGGCACGGGATCGGTAGCGGCCTCGGATCATCTCAGCGTCATCCTGTGCACCGCCGGTCTGGCACACGCGGTTCTCAACGCCAGCCAGGACGCGCAGGAGGCCGTGATCATCGAGCGGGCCGGGATCCGCGGGCAGATCACCGTGGCGACCAACATGGCGGGCCGCGGGTCCGACATCCGCCTCGGCCCGGGCTGCGAGGAGCTCGGAGGCCTGCACGTGATCGCCACCGAGCGCGGAGAGGCGCGGCGCGTGGATCGCCAGCTCTTCGGACGCTGCGGGCGCCAGGGCAACCCGGGGAGCTACGAGCTGGTGACGTCGCTCGAGGACGAGCAGGTGAGGCACCGTCTGCCCGCGCCCGTGTGCCGCTGGCTCGAGCGCGCGCTCGTCTCGCGGCTGCCCCTGGCGGCGCCGCTCGCCCGCCTGGCGGTGCGCCGCTCGCAGCGGGCGATCGAGGCCCACAACGCGCACCTGCGCCGCGAGCTTCTGAAGCTGGAGGAGCGTCTGGAGCACGCTCTCGCGTTCGCGGGCCCGGCGGCCTAGGGCCGCGCTCCCGGGATCGCCCGCGTAAAGACGGAGGGCTCCCGCTCGTCCCAGCGCGTGACGCGGTTGCGCCCGGCGCGCTTCGACGCGTAGAGCGCCTCGTCCGCCTGATTGAGCAGATCCGCGGCCCGCGCCGCTCCCCATTCGATCGACGAAACCCCGAGACTGACGGTCACCGACACGCGCGCAGAGCCCGGGACCTCGACCCGGCGCCGGATCCGCTCCGCGGTCGCGACGGCCTCCTCGATGGTGAGGTCGGTGAGGCTGACACAGAACTCCTCGCCGCCGTAGCGGCAGATCGACTCGGCGTCGGGAATCTCCGATTTGAGTCCCTCGGCGATGCGGCGGATCACCTCGTCGCCCATCGCGTGTCCGTGCGCGTCGTTGACGCGCTTGAAGTGGTCGATGTCGAGCATGAGGCAGCAGAACGGGCGCTCCTCGCGACGCGCCGCTGCAAACTCGAGCTCGAAGTGATCGATGAAGCAGCGCCGGTTGGCGACGCCCGTCAGCGGGTCGTTCGTGGCGAGGACCTGGAGCTCCTCGTTCTGCAGCCGGATCTCGTCGCGCGACTTCTCGAGCTCTGCCAGCGTGGCGGTCAGCTGCTCGCTCTTGCTCAGCAGCTCGGTGATGTCGTCGAATGTCGCGATCGCGCCCTTGGCGCGCCCCCAGCCGTCGAGCACGGGACAGCCGTTCACCACGAACTCGCGCAGCTCCTCATCGACGCTCAGCACCAGCGTGACGCTTCGCACGGTGCGCGCGTCGCGGATGGCCTCGATCCAGGGCAGGGTCGGTGCGGGCGCCTCGGGTTTCCTCCCCTTCCAGCCGAGCTCGGACGCGTGGAGACCCAGCAGCGACGCGGGGTCTCTTGCGAGGTGCTTTCCGAAGGCGGCGTTGGCGAGCACGATGGTGTCGTCGCGGTCGACGATGAACACGCCTTCGGCCATCACGTCGAGTGCCACCTGCACGCGCGCCGGAATCACGGCGGACGGATCCAGGTGACGCAGCGTGCGTCGCATGTACAACAGGTAGGCCGCAAAGCCGAACACCCCGAGCGGTAGCATCAGCCGCAGCAGCGGGCGTCCCCAGAGAGCGGCGAGCCAGCCCGCCGTCTCGGGATCCGAGAAGCGCACCTCGAGCGTCGTGTGCTCGCGACCGTTGGAAAGGATCGGCACGCGCACGTGGCTCGGCGTCGTGCGTTCGAGATCCACGGGCCGCCACAGCTGCTCGTGTCTGGCCGTCTGCAGCATCAGGCGACCGCCGACTGAGCGCAGTCCCGCCGAGAGGATGTTCGGGTCCCGCTCCACCGTGACGCGCAGCAGCTCCCCGAACGAGCCGAGCGTGCGATTCTCGAGGGCGCCGAACGCTTGCATGGCCAGCACCTCGCAGAGCCTCACGCGCGCGTCGAGGGTCGCTCGGCGATCGTCCGGCATCCAGCCCACCAGGTCCAGCGTGAGAAGGATGGAGCACGTGAGGGCCGCGAGTCCCAGGCTGATGCGCGCGAGAACGGCGAGGCGGCCCACTTGCGGAACCCGCTAATCCTCGAGCAGCCGCACCTCGCAGTGCAGCCCAGCGGGGATCGCATGGTCCGGGTTGGGCAGCTCGAGCTGCACGCCGAACGTGCCGCTGGCCGCGTCGAGCACCCGATCCACCACGCTGACCGAGGCGACGTGTACCTGGTCGCCCGGGATCTCCGGTGTCACCCCGGCGCGCATGCCGGGACTCACGCGCCCGAAGTCGGCGGAAGGCAGGATCACCTGAACGCGCAGTGGATCGATCTGGGCAACCCGCAGGATGGTCTCCTCGTCGACGACCTCGCCGGCCCACATCAGCCGTTCGGTAACCACACCGGCGATGGGCGACCGGATGCTGCGACGCTGGAGGGCAGCCCGGGCGCGCGCGAACTCCACGGCGGCCAGCTCCCGGGCCTCCCGCGCCTTCTTGAGCTCGAGCAATGCGAGCTTCGCCTCGGTATCCGCCTCGTCCCGCAGGTCCTCGGAGAGCGCGTTGCTCTTGTACAGCGTCTTCGCGCGTTCGCGCCGCTTCTGGCCCAGCACCAGCTGCACGCCTCGCAGCTTGACCTCGGTCTCGGTC
>CAZLBF010000388.1:0-35935 GCA_964557495.1 uncultured Myxococcales bacterium
GCCTCGAGGTCGAAGCGAACCAGCCGCGCGTTCGACAGGGCCGCGATGGGGAACCGGCCGACCGAGCCGACCTTGTTCTCGAAGTTCAGGATCACGGTATTCGCCTCGGTCGCGCCGTAGAACTCGAAGATCTGCGGGATCGCGAAGCGCCGCTGGAAGTCCTCCCAGATGTCCGGGCGCAGCCCGTTGCCGACGATCGCCCGCACGGAGTGGTCGCGGTCGCTCTCCCGCTCGGGGACGTTCATGAGGTAGCGACAGAACTCGCCGATGTACTGGAAGGCGGTCGCCTCGAACTCGCGGAGGTCGTCCCAGAAGTGGCTCGCGCTGAACTTGCGCCGGAGCGCCATGGTCGCTCCGGACGCGAGCACGGTCGAGACCAGCATCATCCCGCCGGCCGAGTGGTAGAGCGGCAGCGCGCAGTAGTGCACGTCCCCGTGCTGCAAACCCATCAGGGCCGCCGTCAGGCCGCCCGTCGCGAGAAAGCGCAGGTGGCTGAAGCGAGCCGCCTTGGGCAGACCCGTGGTGCCGGAGGTGTAGATGTAGAAGAGGTCGTCGCCGCAGACGAGATCCGCGCGAACGGCCGGATCGGGATTCCGCTCCGACTGCGCGTCGAGGGCGACCCCCAGGTCGTGCGAGCTCCTGGGCGCGGGGTGCACCGGGGTGGGCGGGCTCGGGTCGCGATCCAGCCAGACCTCGAGCGGCGTCTCGCGGCCCCCCTCGGCGGTGGAGAAGCGGTCGACGCACTCCGAGCCCAGGATCAGGTGATCCGCGTTCGCGGTGTCGAGCGCGTGTCGCAGGGCCGTTCCGTTCAGGTTGGTATTGATCAGCGCAGTGGTCACGCCGAGCTTGGCGAGGCCCAGCCAGGCGGCGACGTACTCCGGGCGATTCTCCATCAGGAGGGCGACGACGTCGCGGTGGGCGAGCCCGATGCCCCAGCCCCAGTGCGCGATCCGGTTGGCCGCATGGTTGAGCTCGGCGTAGCTCCAGGCCCGGTCTTCGAAGCGGACGAACGTCCGGCGCGGGTGCCTGCGGGCGCGCGCCTCGATCAGATCGGCGACGCTCGTCCTCGCGTTGGGCCGGTAGGCGAGCAGCCTCGGCGCGGCTCGCAGCATGCTGGCCAGAAAGCGCGTGCGCGCGAACATGGACCGGGAGTATCGCGCGTGCCGGCTACCGAAGCGACTCCAGGAGCGCCCAGCTCACGACGAGGACTCCGTGGCGGAAGTGCTGCGGCGGCAGGCTGCCGCCCCCGCCGCGCGCATCGCGGTAGGCGCCGTCGTCGCGCTGCTGCGCGAGCAGCCACTCGATCCCCTCGCGATAGAAGGCTCGCTCCCGCTCACCGAGGAGCGCCGCGGTGACCAGAACCTCGGCGACCGCGTCCGTGTCCCCCGCGTTCCGGCTCACCTCGAACAGCGCGGGCAGGATGCTCCGCGCGAACTCCAGCCTCGCCCTGCTGAAGACGCTCGGTGGCGCGCGGCCGAGGTCGGCGGCCGGCGCGATCTCGTGGTACAGCGCGTAGGCGCCCCGCACCGTCGGCTCGAAGCGGCCAGCCCCGTCGGCCGCAGTGGTCGCGAGGTAGGTCTCCTCGACGCGCGACTCGCTCGGGAAGCCCGAGTGGCGCAGCATCTCGCTGATCCAGAGGTTGGTCGTCGGGTTCCCGTCGGCCAGGATCGCCTCGATGTCCACGCCGGAGAGCGCCTCTCTGTAGGGGGTGGCATCGAGGTCCTGCGACTCGAGAATCCGGAGCAGCAGAGCCCAGTAGCTGAGCGCCACCAGCGTCGGCTCCACCTCTGGCTCGAGGGTCCCCAGGCGCGCTCTGACCTCACTGGCGCTGCGCGCGCGGACCTGCGGATCGGGGTGGAGTCTCGAGAACAGGGACCAGGGCCACGCATCCAGCGTCACCTCGCCGATCGGCACGCGGGCGGGATCGGGCGGGTTCGCGGCGAGCCAGCCGAGCGACAGGTCGAGCGCCCGCAGGACCGGCTCTCGCTTCGCGTCCGACGGCGCGTCGGCACACGCAGCCAGCGCCTGTGCCAGGAACGCGAGCAGCAGGAGCGCCATGCACCGGCCGGCCCTCATCGGCGCGAGCCCGCCCGCACAGCTTCACTCATGGCACGCGCCACTCCACCCGTTGATCTTACCGGCGCGGGATGGGAGATTGCGAACCCTGCTCATGCGGGAGATCCGGCAACTCGAAGAGCTCGCGGCGAACGCCTGGCCAGCGGCGGTGGTGCAGGCGGTCGACGGCTGGCGCCTGCGCTTCAACCAGGGAGTCACGCGCCGGGCCAACTCGGCGTGGCCAAATGGTAGGGGAGAGCGCCTCTCCATCGACGAGAGACTCGCGCTGGTCGAGGACTTCTACGCGCGCCGCGGCGTGAGCGCGCGCTTTCAAGTGACCCCCGCGGCGGAGCCGAGCGATCTCGATGCCCTGCTGGCCCGGCGCGGCTACGCGGTCGAGGAGTCGGTCCACGTACAGACGGCCGCGACGAAGGAGGTCGTCGAGCGGACGAGCCGGAGCTGCGAGGTCGCGCTCTCTGCCGGCCCGAGCGACGAGTGGACGCGGACCGCCTGGCCGGAGTCGGAGCTCAGCCCGGGCATCCGCCGGGAGACCGTGGAGCGAATCGGTCCGGAGACCGCGTGCGCCACTGCGGTCGTCGCCGGCGAGCCTGCCGGCGTCGCCCTCGGCGTGGCGGAGCGGGGGTTCGTCGGGCTCTTCTGCTTTCACACGCTCCCGGGCCTGCGGCGCCGCGGGGCCGCCCGGTCCCTCCTGCACGCCCTCGCGGACTGGGCGCGCAGCCGGAATGCCGCCTCGATCTACCTCCAGGTCGAGGACTCGAACGCGCCGGCGCGCGCGCTGTACGCCCGCGCGGGGTTCTCGACCCTGTACCGCTACCACTACCGCACTCGAGCGTTCTAGCCCACAATTGAGGCCACAATGGCCAGATTGCTCGATATTGCGACCCGGCCGGCGTCTCGCGCGCCGATGGAGCACCACGAGAGCATCGCGGTCACGGTCGCGGCCGGGCTCGACGGCGACTTTCGAGGTCGCGAGCCGGACCGGAACGTCGTCGTGCTCTCACGAGAGGGCTGGGAGGCGGCCTGCAGCGCGCTCGGTGAGGAGCATCCGTGGGCCACGCGGCGCGCGAACCTGTTCGTCGAAGGGGTCTCCCTCGCCGAGACCACGGGTGCGCGGCTGCACGTCGGGGAGATCATCCTGGAGATCACCGGAGAGTGCGGCCCCTGTGAGCGGATGGAGGAAGCGCACGCCGGTCTCCGCGAGGTGCTCACACCGAAGTGGCGGGCGGGCGTCCAGTGTCGCGTGATCGCGGCGGGCACGCTCCAGCTGGGCGATGCCGTGAGACTCGAGCCCGCGGTCTGAGCGTGTCCGGCTCCGCAAGCTTCCCGACGCTTCGCACCGAGATCGCGGGGATCCCCGTCTCGGATCTGGTCCGCGAGTACGGCACTCCCCTGTTCGTCTACGATGCCGCCGGCATCGAGCAGCGCATCGACGACCTGCGCGTCTTCGACGTGATCCGCTACGCGCAGAAGGCCAACTCGAACCTGGCGATCCTGGACCTGTGCCGCCGCCTCGGGGCACTCGTCGACGCGGTGAGCGCCGGCGAGGTCCGTCGCGCGCTGGCTGCCGGCTACTCCGCACAGGGCGATCCCTACCCCATCGTCTACACGGCTGACATCTTCGACCGCGACGCGCTCGAGCTCGTGGTCGAGCACGGGATCCACGTGAACTGCGGCTCACCCGACATGATCGACCAGTACGGGGAGCGGGCCCCGGGTCGGGAGATCACGCTCCGCATCAACCCCGGCTTCGGCCACGGCCACAGCCAGAAGACCAACACCGGCGGCGAGCAGTCGAAGCACGGCATCTGGCACGAGCAGATCGGCGCTTGCGTCGCCAGGGCGGCCAAGTACGACCTCACGATCAGCGGCGTGCACGTCCACATCGGCTCGGGCAGCGACCTCGAGCACCTCGCCACCGTGTGCGAGGCGATCCAGGCGTTCGCTCTCGAGATCGGCCCGTCGATCACCGACATCAGTGCCGGCGGAGGCTTGCCGGTCCCCTACCGCGACGGCGAGGAGCGGATCGAGATCCGGGACCACTTCTCGCGCTGGGATGCCACGCGCAAGCGGTTGGAGAAGGGCTTCGGCCACCCGGTCAGGCTCGAGATCGAGCCGGGCCGCTATCTCACGGCGGAGGCGGGCTTCCTGGTCTGCGAGATCCGCGCGGTCAAGCGCATGGGCAAGAACCTGTTCTACGTCGTCGACGCCGGCTTCAGCGATCTCGCGCGTCCCGTCCTTTACGGCGCCTACCACCCGATCTCGATCGTGCCGGAGAGCGCGACCGGCGAGGATCGGCCGCTGCAGGACGTGGTCGTGGGCGGACCGCTCTGCGAGTCGGGAGACATCTTCACCCAGGAGGCGGGCGGCTTCGTGGCGACGCGGGCGCTCCCGGAGGCGCACGTCGGCGAGCTCCTGGTGCTCGAGTGCGCCGGCGCCTACGGCTTCACGATGGCCTCGAACTACAACTCGAAGCCGCGCGCCGCCGAGACCCTGCTGGTCGACGGCAGGGCCCACCTGATCCGCGCCCGCGAGACCTTCCAGGACCTGATCCGCGGCGAGTCGATCCCCGGCTAGCCGACCGCCGCCCGAGCCAGGTCGTGCAGCTCGGCGAGGCCGGTCGCGGCGAAGAAGTGATCCGCGCCGGGAATCACGTCGACGCGGGTGTCGGGGAGATCAAAGTACTCGAGGATCGGCTCGATCGGGGCGAACGGATCCTCGCTCCCGACGATCACGCGGATCGGCCGCCCGAGCTTCTCGAGCGGCAGCGACTCGATCATCCGAACCGGCGGAGCCACCAGGACCAGATAGCGGATGCGCGCGTCGTGCAGGGCGACCCGGATCGCCACTGCCGCGCCGAACGAGTAGCCGGCCCCCGTGATCGGAAAGGGGTGCGTCGCGGCCAGGTGCTCCACGGCCGCGCGGTAGTCCACCTCGCCGGCGCTCAGGTCGCCCGTGGCGCGTCCCTGACTCCCGCCGACGCCGCGCCAGTTGAAGCGGATCGAGGCCAGGCCCTCCTGGTGGAACGCGTACGCCAGCTCGTTGACCACCGGGTTGTCCATGCTCCCGCCGTACTCGGGATGGGGAGGCGCCACGACGGCTGCGCGCGCAACGCCCTCCTGCCAGGCGCCCTCGAGAACGATACCCTCGCTCTCGACCGGAATCGTGGTCGCGCGCTCCCGCCAGACCCTCTGGATCATGCGTGAAAGGGTATCACCCGGCGCCGATCGCCTCGATCAGCGGAGCCACGTCGAGCGGGCCGACGCCGAGCTCCGAGGCCAGCTCATCGGCGGTGTAGGTGTAGCCGGTATTCCAGAGCTCCTTCAGCAGGTCGCCCGCGCGACGCTCGCGCCAGTAGCGCTCGCCGAACTCGAGCCGCAGCAGCTCCGAGCTCCGCGCCTCGAGGCAGGCGGCGCGGAGCTCGTGAACGGCGGACAGAGGCTCCGCATCCCCCGCCAGGTAGCCGGACGCGCGGTAGTGGCAGCCGGTCGCCCGCGATAGCGCGTCCGCGAACAGCTCGGCAACGGGGTGCGGGTCGGAGCCGGCGGGCTGCGCGGCCAGCTCGAGTGCGTAGCTGACCCGCGCAGCGACGCGCCTCAGACGCGCGAGCCGCTGATGCCGAGCCGCGCGCTCAAAGGCGCCGAGCGCCGGCGACGGAATCAGGTCGGCGAACCAGGCGGGGTCGGCGAGCCGGGCCGAGAGCAAGCTGCCCCAGAGCTCGGAGAGGGCCGGGTCGCCGACGCGGCGCCGCTCGACCGGCAGGTCGGGCGAGGTGAAGGCGAGCTGGAGCGAGCGGCCCGTCTGGTGCAGCAGCGCGGCCACGCTGTCTACGCCGCCCGTGTCCGCGACCGAGACGTAGATCTCGCCCGGCACCTGTGCGGCGATGCAGAGCGGCCGGGGCTGCTTGCCGCGCCGCGGCTCGAGATCGAACTCGATGCCCCCGAGCGCGCGCGCGGGCACCCCGAGCCCGGCCGTCGCAAAGCCGACGAGATCGCCGCGCTTCCCCGCCGGGAAGCGCTCCGCGAACTGCGGCATGAGGGCCAGGCGCGCCTCGTCGGCGGGCGTCGCTCGACCCGGCTCCACGCCGATGTCGCCGAGCAGCGCGCGAAGACCGTCCTGGTAGCGACCCTCGGTGCGGTCGAGCAGCTCCGAGGCGCGGCGACCCCAGGCGTCGAGGTCGAGCTCTGGAAGCGCCGCCTCGGCGAACGCGCGTCGGTTGGCGTAGCCCAGGGACGCAAGCACCTCCCCGCGCTGAACGAACAGCTCCCTGCGCAGCGGGCTCAGGCCCTCCTGCGCGGCGTCGATCGCGTCCTGGATGCGGCGACGCGCGTCGACGTCCCGCTCCCGAGCGGCGCCGAGCTGCCACGCGAAGAGCGGCGCCTCTGTCCCCGCGATCGAGATCCGCTCCTGGACCTCTCGCTCCAGAAGCTCTCGCGCCAGGTCGCGGGTGCGACGGGCCAGGAGCACACACTCGAGCGCGCGACGCAGCCTGCGCCAGGCGTCCCGACCGCTCTCGAACGCGGCCGCCCCCTCCTCGCGCCGCGCAGTGTCGAGGAGGTCCCCCCCCGTCACGTCGCCGAACTCGTCGTCGACGCGCGAGAGGTCGAGGCGCGCGACTCGACCGACACGGAAGCGCCAGGTCTCGCGCGCCAGGGCCTCCGCCGCCGCATCGAAGCGCGCGCGGATTTGCTCCATCGGCGCGGATTCTAGCGGCGCCGCCGATCCCCGCCCCCGGGAGAGAACGCCGGGGAGCGCTTCGGACCCCGTCTCCGCTTCGCTACCCTGCGAGCGATGCCGCGGGAGTCCAAGGTGGCGCGCCGCAGACGCGCGGAACGCATCGGCGAGAAGCTCGAGGCCAGCCACCCGGACGCGCGCTGCGAGCTGGACTTCGCGAGCCCCTTCCAGCTCCTCGTGGCGACGATCCTGTCGGCCCAGAATACCGACCGGAACGTAAACTCGGTCACCCCGGCCCTGTTCGACCGCTACCCGGATGCCCGGGGACTCTCGCGAGCCTCCCCCGAGGCGCTGGAGCGCCTGGTCCACTCCTGCGGCTTCTTCCGGCAGAAGACCCGGACGCTGCTCGGGATGGCGCGGCAGCTCGTGGAGCAGCACGGCGGCGAGGTGCCGGGCGAGCTGGCCGATCTGGTCGCGCTCCCCGGCGTGGGCCGGAAGACCGCGAACCTGGTCCTCGGGAACTGCTTCGACGTGCCGGGGATCGTGGTCGACACGCACGTGACGCGGCTCGCCCAGCGCTGGAAGCTCACGGCGGAGGCGAAGCCGGAGAAGATCGAGCGGGATCTGATGGAGCTGATCCCGGAGCCGAAGTGGACCCGCTTCTCGCACGCCGCGATCTTTCACGGCCGGCTCGTCTGCGACGCGAGGCGGCCGCGCTGCGAGGTGTGCGCGCTACCGCCGGACTGCCCCTACCCGGAGCGGAAGGAGAGCCGACGGTGACCCGGAGGATCATCCACCGCGGCAAGTTCCTGCTGCACGCGATCGAGGAGGTGGAGCTCCCGAACGGCAACCGCGTGGAGCTCGAGATCATCAGTCACCCGGGGGCGGCCGCCGTCGTGCCCTTCCTGAGCGACGATCGGATCCTGCTGCTGCGGCAGTACCGGCATGCGGCGGGCGGCTACATCTGGGAGATCCCGGCCGGGAAGCTCGATCCGGGCGAGGAGCCGCAAGCTTGTGCCGAGCGCGAGCTGGCGGAGGAGACCGGCTACCGCGCAGGGCGCATCGAGCAGACCGGCGTCATTCTCACGACCCCCGGCTTCACCGACGAGCGCATCTACCTCTTCTCCGCCTTCGACCTCGAGCCCGGAGCGACGGCGCACGAGGTCTCCGAGGTGATCGAGCTACACGAGGTGCCGTTCGAGGAGGCGCTCGCCATGGTCGACCGCGGCGAGATCGTCGACGCCAAGACGCTGGCTGCGCTCTTCTACGCCTGCCGTCGGAGGCCCTGAGCGGCCCCGGCGCCGATGTTCTAGGCTCTCGATCCGGCCGCGCGAGAGGCGCGCAAGGAGCTCAGGTGCACGGAGGCAGGCGAAATCAGGGGCCCGCAGGGATCCCGGGGGTCACCCCGATGGTCCAGAAGCTCATGATCGCCAACGGCGCCGTCTTCATCCTCCAGATGCTGATGCCGGGGCTCACCCTGTACTGCGCGATCAGCCCCGCCGCGTTCTTCCAGGGCATGATCTGGCAGCCCTTCACCTACATGTGGCTGCACGGTGGCATGTTCCACCTGTTCATGAACATGTTCGTGCTCTGGATGTTCGGGGGGACGCTCGAGTCGCTCTGGGGCTCGAAGCGCTTCCTGCGCTTCTACCTCATCTGCGGCGTGGGCGCCGGGTTCGTGATCCTGTTCTGGAACATCGTGACCCAGATGTTCTACATCCCGACCCTGGGAGCCTCGGGGGCGATCTACGGCCTGCTGGTGGCGTTCTCACTCACCTGGCCCGACCGCACCATCGTGCTGCTGTTCCCGCCGATGCCCGTGAAGGCAATCTGGTTCATTCCGCTCCTGTTCGTGCTGACCATCGCGATGGGCGGAGGCCAGAACATCAGCCACGCCGGACACCTCGGCGGCGTGCTGGTCGCGCTCGTCATGATGCGCCGGGAGGTGCGCGGCTACTTCAACTTCTCGAGCGTGCGCTTCAAGTGGCACCGCTGGCGCATGCGGCGTCGACTGCGCGCGGTGCGGCGCGAAGATCAGGACCGCCGTCGTCGGGACGACGATCCGCGTCCACCGACGATCCACTAGCCCGTTCAGGTGAGGTCCGCGGCGAGACGCAAGTAGGGCCCGACCACTCGTTGCAGTCGGGCCCCACTAGCGATCGCCTCTCCGACCCGCGGACGTGCTCACTTCGAATCAGGACGCGACGGTCGAGGTCTACACACGTCCGCGATGACCCCCGTTGGCGTCGAATTCTATGGATGGCCTCGGGTAAGTGTCAACCTTTCGAGCACGCAAATTGTTTCGACGTGGTGCGTCTGTGGCAGCGCGTTCATGACGCATAGACGTTTGACGCAGAAGGCACTCGTCAAACGCGACAGGTCCCGCGCCAGCGTCGACGGATCACACGAGACGTAGACGACGCGCTCGGGCAGGGCCCGCACGATCGCATCCGACACCGCGCGGTGGCAACCGGTGCGCGGTGGATTGAGCAGGACCAGGTCGGGGCTGAGCCCGGAGAGCTTCGCGAGTGCGAAGCGCTCGGCTGACGCATGCTCGACGCAGACTCGACCCGGCACGTTGCGCGCGAGGTCTCGCGCGGCGCGGCTCCACTCCACGGCGATCACCCGCTCGAAGCGCTCGCACAGCCCCGCGGTGTAGAAGCCGACTCCCGCATACAGCTCGACGGCGAAGCCGCCTTTCCCGCAGGCGTCGAGGACCGCAGCCAGCCACGCTTCCCAGAGCGGGCGGTTCGCCTGGAAGAACGAGCCCGGGCTCACCCGGTAGCTTCTCTGCCCGACCTGGACCGACGAACCGAAGCCGCGGATCTCGACCCGGCCCGCACCCGGCGGCCGCTGTGCTCGGAGCGCGCCGAGGGCCGCCTGCGTAGGCGCATCGAGCACGAGGCAGTGCTCGACGTCGACGATCTCGTGCGAGCCGGCCGCGCGGAACCCGATGTGAGCTTCGTCGTAGGCGAGCGTGGCGCGGGCTCGGTAGCCGAGGGGCTCGGGTGCCTCGAGCTCCTCGAGCTCCGGCAGGTCGCGCAGACCTCCGATCCGCTCCAGCGCGTCCCGCACGCCGTCGCGCCGGGCGGCTCGCTGTACCGACTCCTCGAGATGCATCCAGTCGCAGCCGCCGCACTTCCGGGCCAGCGGACAGGGAGGCTCGCGTCGGCCGGGCCCCGGCTCCGAGATCTCGAGCGCTCGAGCGCGCGCGAAGCGCCGGTGCACCGAGACGATCTCCGCCAGAACCCGATCGCCGGGTGCGGCCTGCGGCACGAAGATGACGCGCCCCTCGTGACGCGCCGTAGCGTCGCCTCCGACGGCCAGCGAGTCGATCTCGAGCTGAACGCGCTGGCCGACCGCGAGTGAGGTCACGGCATGAGCATCAGGCGACGCCGCAGGCCGCCGACCGCCAGCTCGACCGCGTCGGGATCGATGCGACGCACCATTGCGCCAGCCAGGATGTCTCCCTCGCGCAGCTCCGTGCGGGCTCCGTCCGAGAGCTCTACGAACGCGATGCGCCGGTCGGGGTCCGGGTGCCAGCGAATGCGTGAGACCGAGAACGACGGGAACTCGATCGGAACGTCGAACTCGTCACGCCGCTCTGTCCCGGTGCCGGAGTCCGGCGGCTTCGGCGCGGGAGTGGCCGCGCGCGGCGGCGGGCTCTTCGGCGCGGGCTCCACCTTCGGCTCGGGCTCGATCTTCCTCACGGGCTCCGCCTTCGGCTTGGGCTCCACCTTTGGCTTCGGGTGGCTCGGCGGCTTCGGGTCGAGCTTCGCCGCGGGCTTCGCCTGTGTGGCGGGTGCGGCCTGTGTGGCGGGTGCGCGCGCCGCGCGCGCCGGAGTCGGTCGAGGCGACTCGGGTGCGGCAGCTGGAGCGGGCGGCGGCGCAGGCTCGGGTGTGGCCGGCCTGCCGGACAGCGTGCGCTGCGGCGGGGGCTGCGGCGCGCCCGGCACCGGTCGCGTAGCAGCCGGACTCTCCGGGCGGGACGCGCTCACCTCGGCGGTCTGCTGCTTCGGGACCGGAGTCGCGCCGGGCGAGCTCGGTGGAACCGAGGTGCTCGGCGGCCTGGCCCTCAGCTCCGCGCGCCCCGCCGCCCGATCGGGGGGCCGCGGCGGCGGTGCCAGTCGCTCCGGTGGCAGCGTGCGCTGGGCCATCTGTCGAGGCGCCGGCTCCTCTTCGGCCGGTGCCCGCTCTTCCCCGAAGAGAGAGCTCCACGCGCTCCCGATGTTGTCGACCGCGTCATCGCCAAAGCGCAAGAAGGCCCAGGCGCACAGCGCGGCCAGGATCCCGACCGCCAGGGCCGGGAGCGACTGCTTCCAGCGTTGCGCGCGCGGTCGGAACGCCCAGGTATTGGGGCTCTTCGGGATGATGGGCTCGCGCGTGTCCTCCTCGGGGGACCGTTCCCTCTGCAGCTTCTTGAGCGCATCCAGGATCGTGCTCACGACGCGGCTCCCACATTGAGACGCGGCGCGCCATAGCGGAGCGCCTGGTACAGGATGATCAGGGTCTCTGGCCCGACCTCACCCGTGGTCGCGAGGCCGCGCTGATCCTGGAAGTGCCGGATCGCCTCGGCCGTCTGGAGATCGAACTCGCCCGAGGCATCGCCAGGACGCATGTAGCCCAGATCGGTGAGCCGCGCCTGAAGCCAGCGCACTGCACTCCCGTTCATGCCAAGCGTGAGTGCGGGCAGCGACTCGTAGTTCGTCCAGGCCAGGAACGCGCGACCGGTCCAGAGTCGATCGAGGTCGATCCGGGAGACGGCGTACGTCTCGCCATCGACCACCAACTCCACCTCGCCCCCTCCGTCGGCGCGGACGACCGCCGCGTAGCGGCGCTCGTCGAGTGCCGGGCCCAGCTCGAGCATCGCCGGCAGGTCGATGCTAAGCAGCTCGGCGCGCGTCAGCCGAGCCGACCACAGGCGGAGCGGCGAGATCGAGCGCACCGCATCTGCGGCCAGGTTCGGGTCGAGCTCCGCGAGCTCGAGCTGCGGGTAGCCCCAGGCTCTGAGCAGTGTGTTCAGTGCCCCGGCGGCGGTCCGCTCCATGGTCGACTCGAGCAGGATGCCGTCGAACGTCTGCGGCTCGGGCTCGAGCTCGGCCAGCGGCTCCGCCGCGCGGGCGGTCTCTACCGCCGGAAGCGCGGGCGGCGGCGCGGCCAGCTCCGTCGGCGGGCCGCCGGTCATGGAGATCACCAGGCCGAGCACGGCCCCGACAGCCACGAGCCCCGCGGCGGCTCGACTTCCGATCCCGAAGCCGTGGAGTCGCGCCGCCCTCGACGTCGTCGGCAGCTCGCGGGCGGCGCTCCTCACCTCCGAAGCGGTGATCTTCCGGCGTCCCAGCGTGTACCCGGTCAGGAGCGCTCGATCGGCGAGGGCGTTGATGATTCGCGGTACTCCGCGCGACCGGCGGTGCAGCGAGCTCGCCGCCGCTGGAGTGAACAGAGCCTCGTCCCGACCCCCGGCGACGCCGAGTCGATGACGCAGGTACGCGGCGGTCTCCTTGAGCGAGAACGGCTCGAGGCTCCAGCGCACGGTGATGCGCTGCTGGAGCTGGCGCAGGTCCGCTCGACTCAGGCTCTCCTCGAGCTCGGGCTGACCGATCAGCACGATCTGGATCAGCTTCTCGCGCTCCGTCTCGAGATTCGAGATCAGCCGAACCTGCTCCAGCACCTCGGGCTCCAGGTTCTGGGCCTCGTCGATCACGATCAGGGGCCGGCGCCCCTCCGACCGCTGGGTGAGCAGGAAGCGGTTGAGCTCGTCGATCAAGTCGTCGCGGGTGCGCCCGATGGTCGGAACCCCGAACTCCCGGTTGATCGCCGCGAGCAGCTCCACCTCGCTCGTGCTCGGGTTGAAGATGTAGGCGAGCGTCACCTCGTCGCCGACCTGCTCCATCAGCGCACGACACAGGGTCGTCTTGCCGGTCCCCACCTGGCCGACGACCACGACGAAGCCCTCCCCCTCTTCGATCCCATACTTCAGATGGGCGAGCGCCTCCCGGTGGGAGCGACCCAGGAACAGGTATCGGGGATCGGGAAGCAGCGCGAAGGGCTTCTCGGCCAGACCGTAGAACTCGGCGTACATGTCGGCTTACACCGGCTGCAAGGGTGGTACCCTGCGCTCGCAATGTCCATCCCCAGCGGAACGGTCGGGATCGATGCCGGCGCGACGCTCTGGAAGCTGGTGCATCAGGGAGAGCGGCTGCACATGGAGGTCGTGCGGGCCGGCGACCTCGAGTCGCTCGAGGCCCACGTGGCGGCCTGGAGTCCCAGCCGCATCTGTCTGACGGGCGGCGGTGCCTCGCGTGTCGAGACGCGCCTCGACGCCGCGTTGATCCAGCAGGTTCCCGAGTTCGAGGCCTGGGCGATGGGCGCTCCGATGCTGGCCAAGCGCACGGGCATCGAGCTGCCGACGCGCTATCTGCTCGTCAGCCTGGGAACCGGAACGTCGGTGCTCTCGGTGGACCACGGCGCAGCGCGCCGTGTCTCGGGTACCGCGCTCGGGGGAGGCACGCTGCTCGGGCTCGGTCGGCTGCTGCTCGGAATCGAGAGCTTCGGCGAGCTCGTGGAGCTGGCCGGGCGAGGAGATCGACGCAACGTCGACCTGCTGGTCGGAGACATCTACCCCGAGGGGGGCATCTCTCTGCACCCGGACCTCAACGCGTCGAGCTTCGCCAAGCTGGCCTCGCGGGACCCGGCCGATCTCGCGCACGCGTTGATGGGCCTCGTGGGCGAGAACGTCGGCATCATCTGCACGGTGATCGCCCAGTCGGCCGGGATCCGAGCTGTCGTCTTCGGCGGGAACACGCTCGCGGGGAACCCCACTCTGGAGGAGATCCTGCGCCTGGTCACGGTGGCCCTGGGCCATCCAGCCACGTTCCTCGCGGACGGGGCCTTCTGTGGCGCGATCGGTGCGGCGGCTCGGCCCGCACCCTAGCTCGCCGCGGGTCACTTCGGCCGAGCCCCACGCTGGGCCAGGCGCAGGATGCGATCCTGCACCACCTTGAGATCCTCCTGAATTCGGCTGGCCCGCTCCTCGAGCAACATGCGGCCCCGCACCTCCTCGTCGATCCGCTTCTCGAGGACGTCGATGCGCTCGGTCGCCTCCAGGATCTCGCGCGGCGTGATGCTCTCGGCCGCGCGGACATCACCGCCCCGCGCGGCCGCCCGGGCCAGCAGTCGCCGCTCGCGGACGCGGCCGATGACCCAGATCAGGAATGCCGCGGCCAGAAAGGGAACCGCGAACCAGAGCGCGACCTCGATGCGGGAGCCGTCCGCGAGCCGCCGGAAGAAGCGAGCCGCCGGATCGCTCGGGGTGCTCGGCTCGGCGCCCGCTTGCGAGGTCGGCTCGGGTAGCGGGACCGGCTCGGGAACGCTCGGCGGCGGCGGGACGCTCTCCGGCTCGGCCGGCGGCGGAGCGGGCGGAGCGGCCGGATGGGCTTCAGCGCCCGGATGGCTTTCGGCACCCGAACGGGACTCCTCGGGCGACTCGGCCGGGGCTGTCTCCCCGGACGAGACCGGCTCCCCCGCGGGGGGCGCCTCTTCGACGATCGCCTCTGCCGGAGGCGCCGGCGTGGGGGGGGCCTCGGCGACCGCCGGCTCAGGTTCGGGCTCGGGCTCGGGCTCGGGCTCGGGCTCGGGCGGAGAGGGGGCAGCGCCCGCACCCTTGGGCGCGAGCTCGACGATCGGAACCAGGCCGGGGTCGAGCTCGAAGGGCTCGGGTCCCGGGTCGCCGAAGTCGACAACGATCCGGGGAGGATCCTCGAGACGGAATCCCCGAACCCGCCCGGTCCCCGATTGGGCTCGGACGCGGGTGCCCAGCTCGGTCGCGTCGATCTGCAGCGGGCCCATCCGCTTCAGGCCGGTCGTCAGGAGCTGGCGCTCCAGCAGGGGCCGGGCCCCCAGCTCGAGCACGAAGGTCGAGCCGTCGAAGCCGTAGGTCGCCGGCCCCTCCTCGGTCAGCTCGAAGACGACTCGGTCATAGCTCGCGTGCGCGCCGACCCGGATGTCCGCGATCCGCGGAAGCTCCTGGGCGCTCGCCGCCAGAGCGGTCCAGCAGAGCAGAGCCAGGGCGGGCGGGATGACTTTCGAGGTTCGTCGCATGAAACGGGCTCCTGGGCGCATCGGTTGCCGGTTCGTGAATCGGCGCCGCTCCCCTTAAGCTATAGGAAGGTAGCCAAGCCGCGCGACGGGCCCCGGGGTGGAGGCGAGAGCGCGCCCTGCAGGCGTAGGACCGAGAAGGGAGTCATGAAGTTCGGGATCTTCTTCGAGCTCTCCGTTCCCCGCCCGTTCTCGGCCGATCGCGAGCGGGAGGTCTTCGAGAATGCGCTCGAGCAGTGCCGCGTGGCGGACGAGCTCGGCTTCGACCTGCTCTGGGCCGTCGAGCACCACTTCCTGGAAGAGTACTCGCACTGCTCGGCTCCGGAGATCTTTCTCACCGCGGCGGCGATGCAGACGCAGCGCATCCGCGTGGGACACGGCGCGGTGGTCTGCGTGCCTGAGATGAACCATCCGATCCGGGTCGCGGAGCGCGCGGCCTGCCTCGACGTGATCTCGGGGGGGCGCCTCGAGTTCGGAACCGCGCGCTCGTCTACCTGGACGGAGCTCGGTGGCTTCGAGGCCAATCCGGACGCGACCAAGCGGGACTGGGACGAGTACGTGAGGGTGCTTCCGAAGATGTGGACGCAGGACCGCGTGTCTCACGAGGGAAGCTGCTTCTCCATGCCGGAGCGGGCGGTGCTTCCGAAGCCGATGCAGAAGCCCCACCCGCCGATGTGGGTCACCGTCACGAGTCCCGGGACTGAGCTCGACGCCGCGGAGCGTGGACTCGGTGCGCTCGGCGTCGCGACCGCCAGCTTCCAGGAGCAGGAGAAGCGCACGCGCGAGTACCACCGGCGGATCCAGACCTGTGAGCCCGTCGGCGAGGTGGTCAACGATCAGGTCGCCACGCTGAACTTCCTGTACTGCCACGAGGATTCGAAGCGGGCGGCGGCGACGGGCCTGGGCATGCTCGGGATGTTCGGCCTGCTGAACTCCCAACTGCTCTTCACGCGCGAGGTGTATCCGACCCGCGCCTATGCGTCCCTCGCCGGCCTCTCTATTCCCGAGCGCCGCGACGCGGGAAGCCCGGGCGCGGATCGAGCGCTGCCCGAGGGCATCTGCATCGGAGACCCCAAGCACGTCGTCGGGGCGATCAAGCAGTGGGAATCGCTCGGAGTCGACAGCATCAACTTCATCCTGAATGCGAGCGAGGTGATCCCGCAGCGGGAGCTGCTGGCCAGCCTGCGCCTGTTTGCGGCGGAAGTGATGCCGGCGTTCCGGCGTGGAGGGCAGGATTGATGCTGGCTGGGACGGCGGATCCGAAGCGCCTGGCTGCCCGGGCGCCCAAGCTGGCGAGCCTGGACACGGAGCCGCTCGAGCTCCGCGACGTCGACGTCGTGCAGGTCTTCTCCGAGATCGGGAGTCAGGGGAGTGAGGCACTGCTGCCTCCGGCGCTTCACCCGACGCTCCCGCCGATCGTGAGCTGGCTCATCTACCGCTGCATCTCGAGCCCCTGGGGGGCCTTCACGTTGGTACAGACCCGGATCAGCTGCCGCAGCGGCGTGCGACCACGCGCATATCTGGTCTCCGGGGTGATCGACAACCGGGAGGCCGCCCGCGCGCTCGAGTCCCGCTGGGGCTTCACGCTCTTCGAGGGAGACGTGGGGCTGCACCGCAACTACCACGAGATCCGCATCGAGGCGAGCGTGAACGGGAGCTCGATTCTGGAGCTGGGTCTGCGCGAGCTCGATCCGCTGGCGCCGGGAGACGTGCAGTACGTCGCCAACATGAATGCCGCCTTCACCCCGAGGGGCCTGCGTCTCGTGCAGGTGGATCCCGAGTACGTGGTCCACCGCGCCGAGCGAGGCGCACCGCTGATCGAGCGCTTCGTCCCGGGAGCCTGGGGAGCCGAGACCATCGAGCCGGTCTATCCGGTCTCGGCCGCCTTCACCGTCGCCGACCTCACCTTCCCCCGCCTCCGCTACGTATGCCGCCCCGACGTCCCCGCCCTCGAAGGAACCGAACCCGTCCAGCCCGGTTAGTCGGCAGCAAGCGCCGCGGCAGCGGCGCGCGCAGCGAGCCAGAGGCGAGCGAAGCCCGGCAGGCCGGCTCCGCCGGCCGTTACCCGGCAAGACGAGCAAGTCTGATGCCGCTGAACTGCCAGCGCGCGTCGGGGTAGAAGAAGTTCCGGTAGGTCGGCCGAAGGTGGGAGCGCGGAGTCGCACAGGAGCCCCCGCGCAGCACGACCTGACCCGACATGAACTTGCCGTTGTACTCGCCGACCGGCCCTGCGGCGGGCGCGAAGCCCGGGTACGCAGAGTAGGCACTCTGCGTCCACTCCCAGACGTCTCCGAACAGCTGCGACGGACCGACCTGCGGTCCGCCGGGAGCAGGGGCGGGATGCAGGGCATCCGTCTCCACGAAGTTCCCGTCCACGGGAGCACCGCGCGCCGCAGTCTCCCACTCGTACTCGGTCGGGAGGCGCGCCCCAGCCCAGCTCGCGAAGGCGTCCGCTTCGAAGAAGCTCACGTGGCAGACGGGCTCGTCCAGTCGCAGCTCCCGCAGCCCGCCGAGGCTGAAGACGAGCCAGCCCGCCTCGCGCCGGGCCCAGTAGAGCGGCGCCTGCCAGCCGCGCTCCCGGACGGCGGCCCATCCGTCGGCGAGCCACAGCTCCGGCCGCTCGTAGCCACCCGCCTCCATGAACTCGAGGTACTCCCGGTTCGTCACGGGCCGCGACGCGAGCTCGAAGGCGCCGAGGAAGGCTCGATGGCGCGGGCCCTCGTTGTCGAACGCGAATCCGTCGCCCTCGTGACCGAGCCAGCGAATCCCCTCCTCCCAGCGGTGCCAGGCGGGCGGGCCAGGCTCGGCGGGCGGACGCTGGCCCAGCTCGCGATAGACGGGACTGAGCGGATTCAGCGAGAGGAGGTGCTTGAGATCGGTCAGGATCAGCTCCTGGTGCTGCTGCTCGTGCTGGAGCCCGAGCTCGATCAGCGCCTGGACCTCCTCCCGGAACCCTCCCTCGAGCAGGCGCAGCATGCCTTGGTCCACGTGTGCGCGGTACTCCAGGACCTCGCCCAGGCCGGGGCGCGTCAGCTGACCCCGCTCGGCTCGCGGGTACTGCTCGCCCACCCCGTTGTAGTAGGAGTTGAAGAGCACCCGGAACTCCGGGTTGAATGGCCGGAACCCGAGCTGCTGGGGCTCGAGCAGGAACGTCTCGAAGAACCAGCTCGTGTGGGCGAGGTGCCACTTGGCGGGGCTCGCCTCCGTCATGGACTGCACGGCCGAGTCCTCCGGAGAGAGCGGCTCACAGAGGCGCTCCGTGGCGCGGCGCACGGCGCGAAACCTTTCCGGAAGGTCGGACACGAAGTTCGAAGTATAGGCGAGGCGGCCGGGGTGCGGTCAGAGCGGCGGCGCGAGAAGCTCCGGCAGCGAGGCCATGTCCCGGAAGACGCGGGCCCCCGCGGCGGCGAGCGCGCGCGGATCACTGCGCGCCGCGAAGCCGAACACGGTCATGCCCGCCGCCTGCCCCGCTCGGACGCCGAGGACGCTGTCCTCGACCACGGCGCAGCGCTCCGCGGCGACGTCGAGTGAGGCCGCCGCGTGCAGGAACAGGTCCGGGCTCGGCTTGCCGCGCCCTACGTCCGTCGCGCTGAACAGGCGACCCTCGAAGCGGGGCAGCAGTCCGGTCAGTCCGAGCGTCAGCTTCATCTTGTCGTGCGGGCCGCTAGAAGCCACACAGATGGGGAGCGCGATGCGATCCAGCGCGCTCTCGATCCCCGGCACGGCTTGAAGCTCGTCTCGGAGCGCCGCAAAGGTCCGCCGGGTCAGGGTCTCGGTGAACTCCACCGGCACCGGCCGGCCCAGTTTCGCCTCGATGATCTCGAGGCACGACTCGACGGAGCGGCCCATGTAGTCGCGAACCGCCTCCTCGGTGGACGTCGGAAGACCGATCTCGCTGAGCAGCCCGGCCAGGACCCGATTCCCCACCGGCTCGCTGTCGACCAGAACCCCGTCACAGTCAAAGATCACCAGCTCAAACACCACCCCCTACGCTACCACCCCCACCCGAACACCCGGGAGGACTTGCAAGCGCCGCGGCAGCTGCGCGCGCAGCGAGGCGAAGCCGAGCGGAGCCCGGCAGGCCGGCTTAGCCGGCCGTTACCCGGCTAGACGTGCTACTCGACCGTGACGTGGTTCTTCTTGCGCGCCTGGTAGTAGCGGGTGGTGCCGTCGCGCAGCGCGAAGAGCGTATAGTCGCGCCCCTGGCCGACGCCTCGGCCCGGCCGGATCGGCGTGCCCAGCTGGCGGACGAGGATCTGTCCGGCCGACACTGTCTGGCCCGAGTAGATCTTGACTCCGCGGCGCTGACCCTTGGAGTCGCGCCCGTTGCGGGTGCTGCCCTGACCTTTCTTGTGCGACATCTCAGACCTCGATCGACTCGATGCGAATCCGGGTGTAGTGCTGCCGGTGACCCTGGCGCAGCCGATACCGCTTGCGCCGCTTGAACTTGAAGATCCGGATCTTGGGGCCCTTGGACTCGCCCTCGATCTCGGCCAGGACTTTAGCCCCCTCGACGGTCGGTGTCCCCACCTTCAGGTCGCCCTCGCCCCCCACGAGCAGGACGTCGGTGAGCTCGATCCGCTGCCCGGGCTCCCCTTCCAGGAGCTCGACCGAGAGCACGTCGCCGGGCTCGACCCGGACCTGCTTCCCACCTGTTCGGACGACTGCGTACATAGAAGGCTCGGGAGTGTACGCGAAACGGCCAAGGGGTCAATTCGGCAAGAGGGCTGACGGGCAGGGCTCGGGGGTTACCCTGAGCGCCGATCATGGCCGGCGGAGATTTCATCGACGAGTGCCGCATCCACGTGCAGGCGGGGCACGGGGGCCGCGGCTGCGTCTCGTTTCGCCGCGAGAAATTCGTGCCGCGCGGCGGACCCGACGGGGGGAACGGCGGCCGGGGTGGCTCGGTGATCCTGCGGGCGGACCGGGGCCTCTACACGCTCTACGACGCGCGCCACCGCAAGCACTACCGGGCTCCCAACGGGAGCCACGGGAAGGGCGCGGACAAGAACGGCCGCGCGGGCGAGGACATGGAGCTGCGCCTCCCACTCGGAACCGTGATCCGCGACGAAGAGACGGGCGTCACGCTGGGGGAGCTGCTCGCGGAGGACGAGAGCTGGGTGGCCGCGAAGGGCGGGCGCGGGGGCCGCGGGAACGCGAGCTTCGCGACCTCGACCAACCGGACTCCGCACCACGCGGAGACAGGGCTCGAGGGCGAGGCGCGCTGGCTCCGCCTCGAGCTCAAGGTGCTCGCCGACGTCGGCCTGATCGGCTTCCCGAACGCGGGAAAATCGACCCTGGTGGCGCGGGTTTCCGGCGCGCGTCCGAGGATTGCGAGCTACCCGTTCACCACCCTCGAGCCGCACCTCGGGATGGTCGAGTCGGACGACGCGCGCTTCGTGATCGCGGACATTCCCGGCCTGATTCCGGGGGCCCACAGCGGCGCCGGGCTGGGACATCGCTTCCTGCGCCACGTCGAGCGCACCCGCGTGCTGGTGCACCTGCTCGACCCGGGACCGGTCCTGCTCGGCGAGCCGGGCCGGAGCCCTGTAGCCGACTACGAGGCGATCCGTAAGGAGCTCGAGGCCTACGCGGCCGAGCTGGCGGCGCGCACCGAGGTGGTCTGCCTGACGAAGGCCGACCTGGTTCCCGAGGCCGAGCGGCGCAGCGAGCTCGAGCGCGACCTCCGGGCCCGGGGGCTCGAGGTCCGCTGGATCTCGGCCGTCACGAGCGAGGGCCTCGAGGCGCTGCTGCGGCATCTGGCCGGGGAGCTCGCCGGGGGCCCCGAGACGTGAGCAGCCGATCCGTGCTCCGGGGCGCGCGCCGCATCGTGGTCAAGGTGGGGACGTCGCTGCTGACGCCGCCGGCGGGCGGCCCGCATCCGCGCCGCTTCGGCGAGCTCGCGCGAGAGATCGTCGAGATCCTGGGCAGGCGTCGCGAGGTGGTGTTGGTCTCCTCGGGGGCGGTCGGTCTGGGGGTCCGGAGGCTCGAGCTGGAGACCCGGCCGGAGTCGATCCCGGGCAAGCAGGCGGCCGCCGCGGTGGGCCAGATCGACCTCTGCCGGCGCTACGAGCGCGCCTTCGGCCGCCACGGCTTTCGCGTCGGGCAGATCCTGCTGACCCACGCGGGTCTGGCCGATCGCGAGCGCTTCCTGAACGCCCGCCACACGCTCCAGGCCCTGCTCGAGGCCCGGGTGGTTCCGATCGTCAACGAGAACGACTCCGTCGCGACCGAGGAGCTGCGCTTCGGCGACAACGATCAGCTCGCCGCGCAGGTCGTGAACGTCATCGGCGCCGATCTGCTCGTACTGCTGACCGACACCGACGGCGTCTTCGATGTCCCGCCCTCGGCGGGCGGCGGGACTCGCATCCCGGAGATCACCGAGGTCACGCCCAACCTGCTGCGCGCCACGACCCGCGAGGGGAGCAGCCTGGGCAGCGGGGGCATGCGCGCCAAGCTGGAGGCCGCGCGGACGGCAGCGCGGTTCGGGGTCCCGACGGTCATCGCGGACGGGCGCCGCCGCGGGATGCTGGCCCGGATTCTCCACGGAGAGGACGCCGGAACCCTGATTCGCCCCTCCACGAGCCGGCTCTCGTCCCGCAAGCACTGGATCGCCTACTCGCTCAAGCCTCGCGGCTCCCTGCAGCTGGACGCGGGCGCGGCGCGCGCGCTGGTGGAGGGCGGGCGGAGCCTGCTCCCGATCGGCGTGGTCGACAGCGTTGGCCGGTTCTCGGTCGGAGATCCGGTCAGCTGCGTCACTCCGGATGGCGAGGAGATCGCCCGGGGCCTCATCGCCTACAGCCGGGCGGAGCTCGCCCTGATCAAGGGGCACAGGACCTCGCGAATCCAGGAGCTTCTGGGCTTCTCCAACGGCCCGGCGGTGATCCATCGCAACGACCTGGTCCTGCTCCACGAGCGTCCCCGGGGCGCCTGAGCGGCTCCCCTCATCTTGCTACCATGACCCCGTGAGTCTCGATTCCATCGCGCGCGACGTGACGCGGCGCGCACGCGACGCGTCGGAGCGGCTGGCCGAGCTACCCTCGGACCAGAAGGACTCCGTGCTGCGCCTGGCCGCCGATCGGCTCGAGGAGTCGAACGCCGAGATCCGGGACGCCAACGGCCGGGACCTGGACACGGGCCGCACAGAGGGGATCCCGGCGCCGATGCTCGACCGTCTCGAGCTCACCGACGCGAGGATCGCCTCGATGGCCCAGGGGCTCAGAGACATCGCGGCGCTCCCCGACCCGGTGGGGGAGGTGACGCGCCTGGCGCGACGCCCCTCGGGTCTGCAGGTCGGGCGCATGCGCATTCCGCTCGGCGTGATCCTGGTGATCTACGAGTCGCGACCGAACGTGACCGCGGACGTCGGCGCGCTCTGTCTCAAGAGTGGAAATGCTGCGCTGCTGCGCGGCGGCTCGGAGGCGCTGAACTCCAACCGCAGCATCGAGCAGATCCTGCGCGGCGCGGCACTGGAGCGCGGCGCGCCCGAGGACGCGATCCAGCTGGTCCCGAGCCAGGATCGAGCGCTGGTCGATCTCCTGCTCGACCGCGACGAGGAGATCGACCTCGTGATGCCCCGCGGCGGCGAGGCCCTGATTCGACGCGTCGCCGAGCGGTCGCGCATCCCGGTGATCAAGCACTACAAGGGCGTGTGTCACGTCTACCTCGACCGGCACGCCGACCCGAAGATGGCCCGCTCGATCGCGATCAACTCCAAGTGTCAGCGGGTCTCGGTGTGCAACGCGGCCGAGACGCTGCTGGTGCACGCCTCGCTGACCGAGACCCTGCTCCCGGACCTGCTCGCGGAGCTGCACGGGCTCGGCGTCGAGCTGCGCGGCTGCGAGCGCACCTGCGCCGCCTTCCCCGAGGCGGCTCCCGCGAGCGAGGAGGACTGGGGCGAGGAGTACCTGGCGATGACGCTCGCCGTGCGCGTCGTCGACTCGATGGATCAAGCCATCGAGCACATTCGACGCTTCGGATCGAATCACACCGAGGTGATCGTGACCGAGGATCTGCGCTCTGCGCACGAATTCGTGCGTCGCGTGAACTCCTCCTCGGTCTTCGTCAACGCCAGCACGCGCTTCTCGGACGGCTTCCAGCTGGGGTTGGGCGCGGAGGTGGGGGTCTCGACCACGAAGATCCACGCGTACGGACCGATGGGACTCGAGGGCCTGACGACTCAGAAGTTCATCGGCTTCGGCGACGGCACCGTTCTCGAGTGAGGCTCGGGATCCTCGGCGGAACCTTCAATCCGGTGCACGTGGCCCACCTGCGCGTCGCGGAAGAGGTTCGCGAGGCGCTCGGCCTGGACCGGGTGCTCTTCGTCCCGTCTGGGGACCCGCCTCAGAAGTCGGAGGGGCTAGCGCCGGCGCGCGAGCGTCTCGAGATGGTCCGCCTGGCCGTTCTCGGCGAGCCCGCGTTCGAGGCACTCGATCTCGAGCTCGCGCGGCCGGGTCCCAGCTACACCGCCGACACGCTCGCGGCGCTCCGCGAGGCGTCCCCCGAGAGCGAGCTCTGGTTCATCCTGGGCACGGACCAGTTCCGACGACTCGACACCTGGTCGCGGCCCGAGTCCGTGGCGGGCCAGGCGAACCTGGCAGTCGTACATCGGCCCGGAGAGCAGCCGGGGGAGCTGCGAGACCTGGTTCCGCCCCTGCTCACCGACCAGTTCGAGGTCGCGCAGGGCTCGAGCGAGCAGCTCGTCCACGCCTCGGGACACGCCGTGCGCGCCGTGCCGATCACCCGCCTCGACATCTCCTCGACCGACGTGCGCGCACGCATCGCGCGCGGCGAGTCGATCCGGTATCTGGTTCCCGAACGGGTGCTCGAGTACATCGAGAAGCGCGGACTCTACAGGGAGGCAGCTTGACGTCGAAGGAGCTGGCGATCCGGCTCGCGGCAGTCACCGTGGACCACAAGGGGCTCGAGCTCCGGATCCTCGACCTGCGCAGCATCGGCGCGTTCACCGACTTCTTCGTGCTGGCGAGCGGGACCTCCGATCGCCACGTTCGCACGCTCGCGAGCGCCGTCGCCGACGCGGGCCGAGCGCTCGGGCAGCGGCCGCTGGGTGTCGAGGGGCAGGAGCGAGCCCGCTGGGTGCTGGTCGACTTCGGCGACGTCATCGTCCACCTGTTCCAGCAGGAGGTGCGGGAGTACTACTCGCTCGAGAGGCTCTGGGGCGAGGCGGAGACGCTGGAGCTGCCGTCGGAGCCCGAAGTCGGTACCCGGGACGGAGCCAGCGAGAAGGCGGCACCGGGAGGCTAGCGGGGTGAAGCGGAGAGGGCCGATCTGCCTCGCGGTGCTCGACGGCCAAGGGGTCGGCGGGGCTGCGATGAGCGGCCGGAGCCGGGTCCCGTGATCGCGTCACTCCTCGAGCTGATCGCCCCGAGCCTGTGTCCGGGCTGTGACGGCTCCCGGGCCGGGGGTGCGGCGTTGCTGTGTCCGGCCTGCTCCCGGCAGCTGGTCCGCGCCCGGTGGCTCGGGGAGGTCCGGACCGCGCTGGCCTTCGCGGGGACCGGCGCCCGCCTGGTGCGGCGCTTCAAGTTCGAGAGGCGCCGGGACGGGCTGCGGGTCCTGATGCCGCTGCTCGTCGAGCGGGTAGTCCGGCTCCGCTTCGACGCGGTGGTTCCGGTCCCGCGCCACCCGGCCCGGATCCGCGAGCAGGGCTCGGACCCCGCGTTCGACCTCGCGAGCCGGCTGGGGCGGAGCGTCGGCGTGCGCGTCGCCGAGTCGGCGCTCGCGCGCACCCGGCCGACACAGCCGCAGACCGACCTCACCCCGGAGGAGCGCCTGCGCAACGTGACGGGAAGCTTCCAGGCGCGGCCCGCGGCGCTTCGGGGCCGGTCCGTGCTGCTTCTCGACGACGTCGTGACGACCGGGGCGACGCTCCGCTGCGCCGCAGCCGAGCTGCGCGCGCGCTCGGGCGCGTCCCGGGTGCTGCCGGTCGCCCTCGCGGGAACCGGGGCTCTACCCAGTCAACGAGCCGCTGCGCTATAACCCTGCTTGACTCGACCGGAGGAGGGATCCCACTTGCCAGACACGGTCACCCTGCGAGAGGCGTGCACGCTGAAGGCCCAGGCCAACCTGGGCGAAGACGTCGAGGAGATCGAGTTCGACGCGGGAGAGGAGCTGAGCGTTCTCAAGGAGTGGGAGCACCACTACCTGGTCAAGAACGCGGACGGCAAGCTCTTCAACCTCGAGAAGCGTCAGGTCGGCGGTTAGAGCGGATCAGCTCGCTCAGCACGCTGCGCAGCCGGTCGGGATCGACCGGCTTCTTGAAGACCACCCCCTCGAGTCCGTCGAGCCGGCTTCGTTTGATGATGTGGTCCTTGTCGTAGTAGAAGGCGGTCATCAGCACGACCACGGTCTCGGGCGAGCGCCGCTGGCACTCGGTGAACAGCTCGTAGCCGTCCATCTGCGGCATCACGACGTCGGAGAGCACGACATCGAACGGCGAGATCTCGAGCCGCTCCAGCGCCCGCAGCCCGTCCTCGGCCGTCTCCACCACGGAGCCCTCGGAGCGGAGCAGCTCGGCCACCGACTCGCGCACGCCCCGGTCGTCGTCGACGACGAGCACGCGCTGGCCGGCCAGGGGATCGGAGGGCTCGGGACCCAGGTCCGAGAGGTCGACCATGCGGGCGCCCCCGATGTAGTCCGTGCTCGCGTACTCCTCGCGCTCCGACATCTCGCTGAGGCGTCGCAGGTGGGTCTCGATGCGACGGATCTCGCCGTGCATATCGTCCAGCCGGACGCGCTCGGCGTCGCGCTGGGGGGTGACCGGTAGCTTCTCCACGAAGCGCTGCAGCAGCGCGACCTGGTTGGAGATCGTCTCGAGCGGATTGTTGATCTCGTGCGACAGCCCGATCGCGATCTCTCCCAGGACCGCTAGCTGATCCTTTTGGTGGATCTCGCGCAGGTCCTTGGAGAAGCCGATCGTGCCCTCCTCCTCCCCGTTCGCGTCGTAGAGGATCACGCCGGAGATGGCGCAGGGAATCTCGCGGCCGTTCCTGGCGACGAATACCGTCTCGAAGTTCTCGACACTTCCCTTGCGGCTCACGCTCTCGTCGCGCATCGCGGCTTTCACCCGCTTCGCCTCGTCGCGGCTCGGGTAGACCTTCGTCACGGGCTCGCCGATGATCTCGTCCCGCGAGTAGCCGAGGATTCCCAGGGCGCCGTCGTTGTAGTAGGCGATGCTCCCGTCGGCATCGGTGGCGATCACGATGTCGGGAGACGACTCGATCAAACGTTCGAGCGACGCCTTGTCCAGCGGCATGGCCGATCGAGTCTACGACCGGCCTAGAGAACCTGCAATCGGACCTTCCCGAGCGCGGCTCGGGCCGAGCGCTTCCAGACCGCGATCGCGAGCTGGTTCTCCTCGTCGGGATGCAGCAGGCCCCAGGGAAGCACGAACTGTCGCTGCGGTCCCATCTCGGGCCAGTAGCGACCGATCAGGTAGCCGTTCAGGTACAGGTTGGCCTTGCCGTGGCCGGGATCGAACGAGAGGCCAATCGCCACTCGCTTGGGGTCGATCCCGCTGAGCGCGAAGGAGGTCTCGTACAGGCCGATTCCGTGTGGCTCGGCACCCCAGACGTGCGGCAGCTCGACCTCCTGCTGCGCCGGCGCCCGCTCGATCCCCTCGAAGGCCACCAGCGGGTTCATGCCTCGCTCGCCGCGCACCAGGCCGCCGCGGTAGCGCCAGCTGATCGGGGTGCCCCCCGTGTCGATGTCGACGATTCCGCGGGGGAGGGCGCCGTCGTCGACGAAGCCCTTGTTGTGTCCGAGGCTCTCCACCAGGATCACGATCACGTTGCGCCCGTCGTTCCAGGCGACGTCGCTGAGCGAGACGCGCCGCTTCCGCGCACCGTCGGGACCGACCCCGATGGGGTTCTGGAACTGATCTCCCGCCGCGACGAGCTGTCGGTTGATCCAGACAGCCCAGCTGTGGCGGGCATCCAGGTAGAGGCGGTCCAGGGCGCCCCGGAACAGGCCGCGGTACCAGACGAAGCCGTAGTGCACGCCGAGCGAGTCGATGTCGATGTGCCGCTGCTCGACCTGCTGTCGGTCGATCTCGGCCCAGCCCGAATCGTCGTACGCCGGGTCGAGCTGGGGGCTCGCTCCGGAGAACCGCCAGGTCGAAAGGCGCGGCAGGGGGGGCGGAGCCGGCGCCGGCGGGCTCACCCGGGGAACCGGACCCGGACTCACCCCTGCGAGCTGCTTTCCCGGGCCGTACACGCGGATCTGCATCTCCCAGGGCTCGAGCTCGCTGCGCTCCGCCTCGGGCGTCGGAACGCGTCTCGCCTCGGTCCGCGGATTGCGGAGGAACTCGAAGCGGTACTCCGGTCCCTGTCGCGTGCACAGGTGCTCCGGGCACCAGCGGCCGGAGCCAGCGATCCAGTCGGTCTCGGCCAGGTCGGCCTCGTACTGCTCGAGGAACTCGTTCAGCCGGCGCACGGACTCGAAACGCGGCCCCGTCCAGCCGGACTCGGCGATGGGCGCACCGTAGTCGTACGACGAGTAGACATCGGGGCTCGACATGTAGCCCCAGGTGACGCCGCCGCAGAACATGTAGTAGTTCCAGAGGGTCGCCCGCTCCGAGAGCGCACCCTTGGTCGCGTTGTCGATACCGTCGGGACCCAGCAGGCTCCGGACGCTCGCGTAGCCGGTCCCCCCCCAGCCGTCGTACCAGCCACCCTGGAGCTCGGGATAGAAGACGGGGTTCTGGTCCCGGTGCGCGTCGTGAGCGCGTTCGTCGCCCGAAAAGACGTCGAACGTCGCCGGATTGTCGCGCCAGTCGCGGCTCAAGTCGGTCACCGGGTAGCGGTCGAGCGCGATCATGTCGACGTCCGTCTGGCGCCCGACGTGCGGCAGGATGTCATTGTGAAAGATGGGCACCTGCACGCCGAGCTCCCGCACGCGCTGGTAGAGCTCCTGCATGTACGGGCTCTGCTGACCGCGCAGGCGACTCTCCCGGACCTCCGCCCGCGCCCGCCCCGCGAGCAGGCGTTGCAGCCACTTCGAGCCGATCCAGCGGCGGGCGCGCCCCGCGCCGAGCCAGCGGATGAGTAGGTCCGCGAAGTCTCCCTGCAGCCAGCGAAACGGCTGGGGAACCGTGTACTCGTTCTCGATCTGCACGAGAAGCAGGTTCGGACGCCGCGCGAAGTGGGGAACGATCTGTCCGAGCCACTCGTCGGTGGCCTCCATGAAAGCGCGCGAGTAGGTGAAGCCGGTCGCCTCGCGGCAGCGGGGGATGACACCAGGGACGTTGTGAAGCCAGGCGGGAAGACCCCCGAAGTCGATCTCGGCGCAGATGTAGGGGCCGGGCCGGGCGATCAGCCAGAGGCCCGCCTCCTCGATCAGATCGTGCAGGCGGTCGATGTCGCGAAGGCCGGCGAAGTCGTAGTCGCCGGGAGCCGCGGAGTGGTAGTTCCAGGGGTAGTAGATGTCGACCGCGTTGAGCCCTGCCTCTCGCATCTTCTCGAGCCGGTCGCGCCAGAGGGCGGGCGACGGCAGGCGGAAGTAGTGCAGGGAGCCGGAGCGGACCAGTCGTCGGACACCGTCGACGCGAAGACTGTAGTGATCGAACTCGACCTGCACGAGACGCGCTCCCCCCCGACTCGGCTCTACTCCTGCTCCGCGAGCCAGCGCTCCGCGTCGAGCGCCGCCATGCAGCCGCTCCCCGCGGCCGTGATCGCCTGCCTGTAGGTCGGATCCATGACGTCTCCGCAGGCAAAGACTCCCGCGACGTTCGTACGAGAGCTCCCGGGCTCCACGACCAGGTAGCCATGGTCATCGGTCTTCAGCGAGCTCTCGAACAGCGCGGTGTTCGGCCGATGGCCGATGGCGACGAAGAGGCCCTCGACTTCGAGGACCGACGTCTCGTCGGTCTTCAGGTTCCGGACGCGCACACCGGACACCACGCGATCCCCGAGCACTTCGTCCACCACGCTGTCCCACACGAACCGGATCTTGGGATTCCGGAGCGCCCGCTCCTGCATGATCCTGCTGGCGCGGAGCTGGTCGCGCCGGTGGACGACCCATACCTCGCTCGCGAAGCGTGTGAGAAAGAGCGCCTCCTCCATCGCGGTGTCGCCACCGCCGACGACGGCGAGAGGCTGACCGCGAAACAGCGCACCGTCACAGGTCGCGCACGCCGACACCCCGCCGCCGAGGTCGCGCAGGCGCGTCTCGGATGGGATGCCGAGCCAGCGGGCCTCGGCCCCGGTCGCGACGATGAGCGCGTCGGTCGTGAAGGCGCCCTCTTCCGTCTCGACGCGCATCGGACGCGCGTCGAAATCGACCGAGGTCGCGTCCACCTTGAGCACGCGAGCCCCGAAGCGCTCGGCCTGCTTCTCGAACAGCTCCATCAGCTCGGGCCCGGTGACCCCGGTGGGGAATCCCGGATAGTTCTCGACGTCGGTCGTGATCATGAGCTGGCCACCGAAGCCGCGACCGGCGACCACGACGGGTTCGAGCTCGGCCCGCGCGGAGTAGATGGCGGCCGTATATCCGGCGGGCCCGCTCCCGATGATCAGGAGCCGGGTGTGTCGAGCGCCCGACGTCACCCTGCCAACATCGAGTCGAGCTGGCCCCGAGACTCGAGCTCCACCAGCTCGTCGCATCCACCGATGTGCGCGTCGGCGATCCAGATCTGCGGAACGCTCGTTCGTCCGCTGCGTTCGACCATTTCCGCGCGGCGGGCAGGCTCCGCGTCGAGATTCACCTCTTCCCAGGCGACCCCCTTCGACTCGAGCAGCTGCTTCGCCCGATCGCAGAACGGGCAGTAGGTCTGGGTGTACATGAAGACGTGGGTCATGGGGGTACGACTCTCAGGTCACTCGTAGTTGATGTCGCGAATCTCGTATTCCTTGGTACCGGATGGGACCGTCACCGCAACCGCCTCGTCCAGACCCTTGCCGATCAGGGCTCGGCCAACGGGGCTCGTGACCGAGAGCAGGCCCTGGGAGATGTCGGCTTCGTCCTCTCCTACGAGGCGATAGCGGACCTCCTCTCCGGAATTGAGATCCTCCAGCAGGACGGTGGCGCCGAAGCGCACTCGGTCGCTCTGGTGGCCCTGGGTATCGATGACCGCGGCTCTCGCCAGCTTGTCCTCGATCGCGTTGATGCGGGCCTCGATCAGGCCCTGCTTCTCCTTGGCGGCGTCGTACTCCGCGTTCTCCGAGAGGTCGCCGTGCTCACGGGCAACCTTGATCTCCTGAGCCACCCGGGGCCGCTCCACGGACTTCAGGCGCTTGAGCTCCTGCTGGAGCTTCTCGTAGCCCTGTCTCGTCATGTGAGCCCGATCCGTCAACGCGCCTCCGCCAACTCGAGGCCAAGTTACCGATCCGGCCGCGCACGGGCCAGCCAAACCGGGGTCTTCGGGAGGTCGGCCCGCGCCTCACCCGGCACTCGGCCCCCGCCGCCCGTCAACGAGCCGCAACCGCGTCCACCTCGACCTTGAGCCCGAGCGGCAGCGCCCCGGCCTGGAGGGTCGAGCGAGCCGGGCGCGCGCCGGCGAGGAACTGAGCGTAGACGGCGTTGAAGCGTGGGAACTCCGAGATGTCGGCGAGGTAGACGGTCACCCGGATCAGCTTCGCGACACTCGAGCCAGCCGCGTCCAGGATCGCCGCGACGTTGGCGAGCGCCAGCTCCGCCTGCTCTTCGATGGTCTCCCCGCGCGGTCTCCCGCTCGCCGGGTCGAGTGCAACTTGCCCCGCTACCCAGACCAGTCCCTCGTGAACGACGGCCTGCGAGTAGGGGCCTACGGGCTCGGGTGCTCGTTCGGTCGAGATGTATTCCACGCTGCATCCTCGCTGCTACAATCTGGCGTCACCCGGACCGCCCATCGGCAGGTGGAGGGGCATCGGGGTACACGCCCGCCCGCGGGCGGGATTCCGGTCCGCCGCCTGGCCCCTCCGCCCACTCGCCCACTCGGAAAGGAACCGCATTGTACTGGATTCTCGGGAGCGTTCTCTGGCTGGTCATCGCGATCGGAGCGGGCATCGGACTCGGGCGTCACGACGCCCAGGTCGAGTGGATTCCAGAGCTTCGCTTCGCGGGCGTCGACGTCGTGTACGCCCTGCGGCGAGTCGTGGGAGAGGACGGCCGGATCCTGGTGGTCGACGAGGTCAAGCCGCGCGGCATGTCCGGCGATCTGCAGTTCCGGCGCGTCGATGTCGATCTGCGATCGGCCCCCCTGGAGGAGATGCTGCGACAGCTTCGCGGCGTTGCTGGCGGCTTCGACTACGAGGTCCGCCCGAAGCTCGTCTACGTGCGCGCCAACATGGCGACCGACGTCAAGACGGACCTGGACGTCCCGGGCTTCCCGGAGGGGAGGTTCGAGGGCACCTTCGAAGAGCTCGTTAAGGCGATCATGGCGGCCACTCCGAAGATGTTCCTGCGGACGCGCCCCCTCCTAGCGCCGCCGGCCTACAAGAAGTACGCGCTCGACGTCCCGGCGGGAAGCTCCGTGATCGATGTGCTCCTGAGGTTCGCGGAGGAGAGTGGAATCGGTTGGTACCTGTCGCGCGCCGGCTACGAGGTCGGGGAGAAGGATGGAGGCACGCTCGTCCACGCGTCGTCTGTCCGGCTCTGGATGCCGCTCTCGGAGCCGAGACCGCTACCGGCTCGCCGCAGCGAGTACTCGACTTCCATGGCGCTCGCCAAGATGTCGCTGCGTACCGGCGTACCGGTCTGCGTGTTCGATCGCAGCTTGCTCGGCTTCAACCGGGGGGCCCTCGACCACGAGCCCTTCATCGATCCCGATCTGCCCATTGCCGAATCGCTCGACGTTCTCGCCAACAAGCTGGGCAACGAGTTCTACAGCTGGGAGTGGCAGGACGACATCGCCGTCGTGAAGTCGCGCATCTTCAAGCGAGTTCCCCGCAAGTACTCCTTCGTGCTCCGGACGCTGCGGGGGGGGAGCTTCTCGGGGACGCTGGGGGAGTTCGCGAGGTTCATCAACTCGAACCTCGAGGAACCCTTTCCCGAGATCGTCATGGGGGGCGAGATCCTGCCGGGCGATCCGGTCACCACACTGGAGATCGCGCCCGGAACGACGATCCAGGAGGCCCTCATCCAGTTCGCGCAGCAGAGCGGCAACGGCTGGTACTACGTGAGCCTCGACCGCCTGGAGCCGCCCAAGCTCGAGTTCCCAGAGGAGCTACCGGAGCACTCGTTCCTGGGTGGCTTCCTGAGTCCGATCGATCGGTGGGGCGTCGAGCCCGACTGGACGCTTTACTGAGTCGCGAGCTGCGGTGTGCCGCGGAGATCGGGCGACCAGTTGACGTCGAGAGCGTCCCCGGCTTCGAGGCGACCCGCCTGCCGAAGGACCCGCTCGGTGGCATACACCGGCGCGTGGGTTCGGAGCGCGACCGCGATCGCGTCGCTCGGCCGGGAGTCCACGGAGACCGTGCGACCGGCCAGGGCGAGCTCGATCTCGGCGTAGTAGGTTCCGTCTCGTAGCTCCGTCACCACCACGCGCCCGATCTGTGCGCCGAGTCCGTTCAACACGTTCTTGATCAGGTCGTGCGTGTTTGGACGCGGCACCCGTACCGCTTCCATCTCGAGGGCGATCGAGCGCGCCTCGTGGCTCCCGATCCAGATCGGCAGCGTGCGACGCTCCCCGTTGCGCTCCTGCAGGAGCAGGACGGGGCTCGAGGTACGCGGGTCGATGCTCACGCCCTCGACCTGCATCAAGAAGGTTCTCGTTCCGGGGTCGGTCGACGGGGCGCAGCCCTGGATCGCGAGAGCAGCCAGAAGCGCGATCGCCGGGCCCGAGAACCTCATCGCTTCAGGATATCACGCGCGTCGCGGGGCCAGGGGAATCGGGCTAAGCTCGCCGCGATGGCCGTCACGGTCCACGCGCTGGTCGTGGGAGCGATCAGCCGCGATCTCGACGCCAGCAAGCCGTCGGTAGAGGGACGGCCGGGCGGCGTCGTGCATCACGCGGGCGCAGCTCTGGCGCGACTCGGTGCACAAGCCCGTGTCGTCACGAGGGTTCGTCCCGAGGACGCGGACGCGCTGCTCGCGACGCTGCACGCCGAGGGAGTCCAGGTTCGTGCGCTGCCGAGCCGCGAGACGACGACCTATCGCAACGACTACTCGAGGGCGTCCGACTTCCACGAGCTTCTGGCTACCTCCGACGCCATCGGACCCGACGACGTTCCGCAGGCCTGGCGCCGAGCAGACACGGTCCATCTCGGTCCGCTGCACCGCGCCGATCTCGACCCGGCGCTTCCGGGCGCGCTCTCGGGACGCATCGGAGTCGACGTTCAGGGGCTGGTTCGGACCCGCGCGGGGGAGACGCCGTCGCCCTACCCCCACCTCGACGAGCTGCTAGAGAACGTCGAGGTCGTGCAGGCGAGCGCGTCGGAGCTCGATGCGTTGCTCCTGGGCAAGACGCTCGAGCAGTTCGCGCGCCGCCACCGGATTGATGAGCTGATCGTCACGCGCGGCGCGCGCGGCGCGACGCTGCTGACGGGCGGTCGGCGTCTGGAGATCGCGGCACGCGCGGTAGAGGGGCACTTCCGCGTCGGTGCAGGCGACGTGTTTCTGGCCTCGTACCTGATGTTTCGAGCCCTCGGCCTCGAGCCGGGAGCCGCCGCACCGGGCGCCGCCGAGGTGTCCGCCGCGAAGATCGCCGAGGGTGAGGTCCCGAAGGGCATGCGACCGGAGGCGGTCGCACCTTGAAGCCGTGGAGTGCGGCGCTGCTCGCTCTGCTCCTCGGCACCGGCTGTGTGGCGGGGTTCTCCATGGGGATCGACCCGATCCCCCTGCCGCCGCGCGAAGCCCCGGTCCCGAAGCCGTTTCGCGGCGAGACCGCGCCGGAGCTGATCGAGAGCGGGGTCGAGGGGATCCTGCGCGCGCCCGACGTCGACCCGCTCCTGTACTACGTCGAGTCCGAGCAGCTCTGGTACCGCTACTGGCGCAGGCGCTGGTACCAGGCCTTCTACTGGGACGGCTACTGGTTCCCGCCCGAGCAGCTCCCGGCTGCGTTCGAGGGAGGCCCACCGGGCGTCCCCGAGGTCGAGCTTCCCCGGCTGCCAGAGCTGGAGGATCTCGAGGATCCCGAGGAGCGGCCCGCCGATCCCCGCTGAGGGAGCGCTGGAAGAGCGCGCGAGCGCCGACGCGGTCGACGCGGATCTGAACCGGGCTCCCGACGCTCGACGAATCAGTGCTCCGACGCGCCCGGCTTGTCCGCGACGAACCAGGCGAAGGCACCTCCCATCGCGCGCGCGGCCCGAACCGCGAGGCCCGCCTCGACCAGACCCGCGCGGAAGGCGGCTGCATCGAAGCGATCTTCCTCCGGGTGCTTCAGGAGGCGTCGCGTGACGGCGTGGGCGAGGACGGGCTGTAGCACCTCCTCGAGGTACAGGCTCCCCCCGGGCTTGAGCACGCGACCGATCTCACGCAGCGCGTCGCGCCAGCGGGGGACGTGGTGGATGATGCCGAAGTCGAAGACCGCATCGTAGGCGTCGGCGGGCGCGTCGATCTGCGTGACGTCGCCGGTCCAGAGCCTGACGCGGTCGCCCCGCCGCGCGAGGCGGCGGCGCGCGCGCTCGACCATGCGCGGATCGAGGTCGAACGCGTCGACGCGCGACGCGCCGAAGAGATCCAGGATGAGCTCGACGCCGACGCCTCGCCCGCAGCCGACCTCGAGCGCGCTGCCCCCGCTGAGCGGTCCGCCCATCGCCAGCAGCCGCCGCGCCTCGAAGTGCCGCTGGATGGCGGCGCGCACCGGGTTGTTCATGAGCAGGGTTTCGACGCGGTTCAGTCGCACGGCTGCACCTCCCGATTCGAGCCCGCGTCCGGCCGGCGAGGACCTGGCCAGCGCAGGTTCAGATAGCGAGACACGCTGTGCCGATAGCGCGCGTAGTCCGAGCCGTAGTTCGCCTCGAGGAAGCGCTCCTCCTGCAGGATCTGCCAGTGAAGCGCGGCCAGCGTCGCGACGGCGTACAGCAGGAAGACGAGACGCCCGGTCACCAGAAAGGTTCCCACCGCGTACAGATCCATCGCGACGAAGATGGGGTTGCGAGAGTGGGCGAAGACGCCCGCCGTCACCAGCGCGCCCGGGGAATCGCGATCGATCCCCACGCGCCACGAGTCGCCGAAGGCGGCGAGCGAGAGCGCGAACATGCCGACCGCGACTGCGATCGCCAGCGCGCCGAGCCAGCGCACCGCCGACGCTTCGAGAATCACCACATCGAAGGGCGCGGGAAGGACGTGGAGCGAGAGCGGCCAGGCGTAGGCCGCCACCTCCCAGGCCCAGATCGGCAGAGCCACGACCAACGCGGCCTCGAGCAGCGCCTGAGCGCCGGTCTTCCCGCTCGCGAGCGTAATCGCGCGGATGCCCCGGGCGCGCAGCAGCAGTACGCGCGCCAGGAAGATCGTCAGGAAGATCCCGAGGGCAAAGAGCTGAAAGAGGTCGAATCCGTTTCGCATTCCGATATAATATGAGGTATTCCTCACTTTTTCACCTCGCATTTCGGGAGGGAGACCCATGACGGCCCCAGGTCGCCTCGCGCCCCGGAAGACGCCGCGCCAGGAGCGCGCGCGGCACACGGTCGCCGCCATCCTCACGGCCGCGGCTCAGGTTTTCGAACGGCGCGGCTACGCCGCCGGCACCACCGACCGCATCGCGGAGCGCGCAGGCGTGTCCGTCGGCTCCCTCTACCAGTACTTTCCGAACAAGGACTCGATTCTCGTCACGCTCGCCGAGCGCCACATGGACGGGGGCGTGGCGGTGATCCGTCGCCTGCTGGAGGAGGTCCGCGCGGAGGTCGAGAGCGGCCGCGTCGACCTCGAGAGCGTGCTGCGCCGCTTCGTCGAGACCATGGTCCGCCTCCATCGCTACGAGCCCAACCTGAACCGCGTGCTCTTCGAGGAGACGCCGCTGCCGGCCGGGGTGCGGCGCAGGCTGGAGCAGCTCGAGCGGGGCCTGGCCGACGAGGTACGGGGGCTGCTGGAACGGGTTCCCTCCGTCGACGTCCCCGATACCGCGCTCGCCGCCTACCTGCTCGTGCAGGCGGTCGACAACCTCGTGCACGGCTTCATCCTGCACCCGCCGCCCGAGATCGAAGCCGACCGCTTCGTA